>NZ_JBSGYY010000015.1:0-224551 GCF_053610705.1 Streptomyces sp. NPDC054872
AAGCCTCCATGTCCTCCCCCTCCTCCCTCCTGCACTGGACCCGCAGGATGATCGAAATCCGCAAACAAAACCCCGCCTTCGGACTCGGCTCCTACCTCGAGCTCGCCTCCTCCAACGCCGCCGTCCTCGCCTTCCTGCGCGAATACAAGGACGACCTGGTGCTGTGCGTGCACAACTTCTCCCGCTTCGCGCAGCCCACGGAGCTCGACCTGCGGGCCTACGACGGCCGCAGCCCCGTCGAGCTCATGGGCGGCGTCCGCTTCCCCGCCATCGGCGAACTTCCCTATCTCCTGACCCTCGCCGGGCACGGCTCCTACTGGTTCCGACTCTGCGAAAGAGCGCCTAGGACCGTGCGTTCCACAAAGTGATCGGACGTGACGTCATGTCTTCGCCCCTGCTGCTGTCGTACGGCACCAAGCCTCACCCCCTCGCCGGCCCGACGCTGGCGACCCTGCTGAGTCGCTGGCTGCCACGGCAAAGATGGTTCGCCCACCGGGAGCGTGCCGTCACCGGCGTCTCCGTGACGGCCGCGACGGAGCTGACCCCCGACGTCTTTCACCTGCTGGTACGGGTCGAACAGACCGGACTCCCCCAGGACACCGCCTGCTACCAACTGCTGCTCGGCGCCGTCACCGACCTGCCGCCCCGCATGAAAGGCTGCCTCCTCGGCCGGATGGAGGGATCCCGGGGACAGGACCTGTGGGTCTACGACGCGCTCTACGACCCGCGGGCCACGATCCTGCTGCTCGACCGGATCCGGCGCGGCGGCGTCATGGGGGACCTGCGCTTCGAGTCGTTCCCCCGCTCAGCGGTCCCGGCGGGTCTCATGCCGCGCGTCCTGGACGTCGAGCAGTCGAACACATCCATCGTGTACGGCGACGAAATCATCCTGAAGCTGTTCCGCCGCATCCAGCCCGGCATCAACCCGGACCTGGAGATTCCTGGGGTGCTGGCCCGGCACGGGTACACCCGTGTTCCGGAGCCCGTCGCCTGGTTCCACACCTCCCAGCCGTTCTGGGGCACCCTGGGCGTCGTCCAGCGCTTCCTGCCAGGAGCGACGGACGGCTGGACCCTGGCCATGCAATCCGCCCTCGCTCAGGCCGACTTCTCCGATCAGGCCTATGAACTGGGCTGCCTGACCGGAGAGTTGCACGTGGCGCTCGCCGAGTCGTTCCCGGTGGCCGAGCCCACCGCTGACCACCACACGCGACTGGCCGACCAGATGACCCATCGGCTTCTGCAGGCGGCGGCCGGCGTGCCGGCCCTGCGCTCGCACGTGTCGGGTCTGCGGGAGGTCTTCATCAGGCTCGCCGCGACGGACGGTGGCCTGCACTTGCAGCGCATCCACGGCGATCTCCACCTCGGGCAGGTGCTGCGGGCCGACGGCCGGTGGCATGTCGTGGACTTCGAGGGCGAGCCCGCCAAACCCCTCGCGGAACGGCGCGCCGATCGCTCCCCGATCCACGACATCGCCGGCATGCTGCGGTCCTTCGACTACGCCGCCCACGTCGAGAAGGCGGCGCGCCCGGAATGGGCCGCGCGCTGCCGCACCGCGTTCTGCGACGGATACGGCGCGACGGGCCTCTTCGATCCGCAGGACATCCCGGTACTGCTGCACGCACACGAGGCGGACCGGGCCGTCTACGAGGTTCTCTACGAGGCGACCCACCGCCCCGACTGGATCACCGTCCCCCTCCGGGCCGTCGCACGGCTCGCCCGCCACCACTGATCGCCCGCCAAGGATTGTCCCAAGGGTTCGAGGAGCAGCACACATGGCCGTCACCGAGGTGTCCCCAGCCGCCACCGCCGCCGCAGCCGTCCGCGGGGCATGCGCGCTGCCCCCACTGGCCGCCGAGGACCGGGCCCGGCTGTTGCGCGGCGCACATCACGACCCGCACGCGGTCCTGGGTGCACATCCCGTGCCGCACGGCGTACATCTGCGCTGCCTGCGCCCCGGAGCGCAGGCGGTGTCCGTCGTGCTGGACGACCTGGCATGGGAGCTGCACGACGAGGGGGACGGCCTGTTCTCGGGCGGCATCCCGGTGCAGCCGGCCGCCCCGTACACGCTGCGGGTGTGCTACCCCGAGGCAGTGGTGGAGACGGAGGACCCCTACGGGTTCCTGCCCACCCTGGGCGAGCTGGATCTGCATCTCATCTCCGAGGGCCGCCACGAGGAGCTCTGGACGGCGCTCGGCGCGCACGTGGGGGAGCACCAAGGGGTGCAGGGCACACGCTTCGCCGTATGGGCTCCGAACGCGATCGGGGTGCGCGTCTGCGGCGACTTCAACCACTGGGACGGAACCGCGCTGCCCATGCGGTCCCTCGGGTCGTCGGGCATCTGGGAGCTCTTCGTGCCCGGTCTGGGCGAAGGGGCGATGTACAAGTTCGAGATCACCCGGGCCGACGGCTCCCGGACGCAGCGCGCGGACCCGATGGCACGCCACACGCAGACCCCTCCGGCGACGGCTTCCGTGGTGACACGCAGCCACCACGTGTGGGGCGACGCCCGATGGATGGAGCACCGGGCCGACCGACCGGCGCACGCGGCTCCCATGTCCGTGTACGAGGTCCACCTCGGCTCGTGGAGGCCTGGCTCCACCTACCGCGAGCTGGCGGAGGAACTCACGGACTACGTACGGACATTGGGCTTCACCCACGTCGAGCTGATGCCGGTCGCCGAGCACCCCTTCGGCGGCTCGTGGGGCTATCAGGTCACCGGCTTCTACGCCCCCACGGCACGCCTCGGCACGCCCGACGACTTCAAGTACCTCGTCGACACGCTGCACCAGGCGGGCATCGGCGTCCTCCTGGACTGGGTCCCCGGCCACTTCCCCCGCGACGACTGGGCGCTCGCCGAGTTCGACGGTCAGCCCCTGTACGAGCCGCGGGATCCGCGGCGGGCCGAGCACCCCGACTGGGGCACCCTCGTCTTCGACTACGGCCGCAAGGAGGTCCGCAACTTCCTCGTCGCCAACGCCACTTACTGGTGCCAGGAGTTCCACATCGACGGGCTGCGCGTCGACGCCGTCGCCTCGATGCTGTACCTGGACTACTCGCGCGAGGAAGGCGCCTGGTCACCCAACGCGCACGGCGGACGCGAGAACCTGGACGCCGTGGCCTTCCTCCAGGAGATGAACGCCACCGTCTACCGCCGCTGCCCGGGCGTCGTCACCATCGCCGAGGAGTCCACCGCGTGGGACGGGGTCACCCGGTCCACGGACCATCCCTCGGCGGCCGGGCTCGGGGGCCTTGGCTTCGGACTGAAGTGGAACATGGGCTGGTCCCATGACTCCCTGGCCTACATCGCGCATGAACCCGTGCACCGCAAGTACCACCACGACGAGATGACGTTCTCGATGGTCTACGCCTACAGCGAGAACTACGTCCTGCCGCTCTCGCACGACGAGGTCGTGCACGGAAAGCAGGCGCTGGTGTCGAAGATGCCCGGCGACTGGTGGCAACAGCGCGCCAACCACCGCGCCTACCTGGCCTACATGTGGGCCCACCCGGGCAAGCAACTCCTGTTCATGGGCCAGGAGTTCGCGCAAGGCGCCGAGTGGTCGGAGGCCGAGGGGCCCCAGTGGTGGGTGCTGGAGGAGAACAACCCCGCCCACCTGGAACACCGCGCGATCCAGCACCTCGTGGCCGACCTGAACCACCACTACGTCACGGCACCGTCCCTGTGGGAGCAGGACACCTCCCCGTCCGGCTTCAGCTGGATCACCGCCGACGCCGCCGAGGACAATGTCTTCGCCTTCCTGCGCCACGCCACCGACGGCAGCCCGCTGATGGCCGTCTTCAACTTCTCACCGGTGGTGCGCCACGACTACCGCCTCGGCGTACCTCCCGAGGCGGGCGAGGCCTGGGAGGAGATCCTCAACACCGACGCGGCACGCTACGGCGGCAGCGGCGTCGAGAACGCCCAATGCCGGCGGGAACCTGACGCCGGCCACGGCTTCGCCGCATCCATCAGCCTGACGCTCCCCCCCTTGACGGCCCTCTGGCTCCGGCCGACCGCGGCTAACCCCGCGGTTCCCCGCGCAGAAACTCCGTGACCAGCTCGGGCGGGTTCGCGGCACGGGTCAGGGCGAACATCCCGTCGGGGTCGAACATGTCGTAGAGGATCACGGGCACCGGCCGTCCGAGGACACCGCCGAGCCGACCGCCTCCGTGGAGTTCGCGCGCGAGGTCGACACAGAGCTCGTGGAACTGTTCGGCGAGCGCTTCGCCGCGCTCGTCTTCCTCCTCCTCGGAGAGGCCGTCCTCGCCCTCGTCGTCATCCTCGTCGTCGACCCCACCCTCGTACCAGAGGTCTTGGGCCGCGGCCTCAGCCCGGTGCAGCTCGGAGCCGACCGGATCGTTCACGGGATCGTGGCCGATGACGCGTACGCCTTCAAGCCCCGAGGGCGGGAAGTAGGCGTAGTTCCAGCGACTCTCCCACGGCTCCGCCCCGCCCCCCTCGGCGAGTTGCCGGGCCACCTCGGTCTCGGTGTTGTAACCGATCGCCAGGTACGGAAACCTCGGGTCCTGGTCGACGCTGTCGATCCGGAACGTCACCGCGTAGATCTCGGCGGTCGCAACCTGGGGAAACGCCGCCAGGGCACGCCCCGCCATCTCCGCCATGTGCTGCCGGAATGTCGTCAACAGCTCTTCTCCTCAACCGTGTTGCGACAACCGACCGCAGTGACCAGGCCGCTCCTGGGAATTCGCACCGATCACCCTAGTTCAGCCGAGGGTTCAGTCGATGACCGCGGTGGCTTCGACCTCCACCAGATGTTCGGGGACGTCCAGAGCCGCCACGCCCACCAGAGTGCCCGGCGGCACCGGCGTGACCCCCAACTTCGCCGCGGCCCTGGCCGCCCCCTCCAGGAAGTGGGGCATCTTGTCGGGGGTCCAGTCGACGACGTACACGGTCAGCTTCGCCACGTCGTCGAAGGAAGCGCCGACTCCCGCGAGGGCAGTGGCGACGTTCAGGTAGCACTGCTCGACCTGGGAGGCGAGGTCGCCTTCGCCGACCGTGACTCCCTCGGCGTCCCAGGCGACCTGACCGGCGAGGAACACCAGCTTCGACCCCGTCGCGACCGACACCTGCCGGTAGGCGTCGATCTTCGGCAACCCGTCGGGATTCACCAGAGTGATGGCCATGGTGTGCTCGCTCCTTGTCCTTGGAATTGGGATCTGCGGATCGATACCACCGGCGGCACGTCGTCCGCGCTCTCCGGTGGTTACTCGAGAACCGTAGGAGAGCCGGCGCTGACGTGGAAGAACGCACTTTCCGGTGACTGAGGAACCCTTTGGTAACCCAGGCGTTCGCGCCACCTCCCTCACTGCGGCGGGCCCGGGTCCGAGACGCGTACGCGGTCGCTCGCGTTGCCGGAGAGGAACGACGCCAGCGCCTGGCCCTCCTCGGTGACCGCGGCGCGCTCGGCACGGGAGAAGCGGCGCAGCGGGACGACCGTCACGGTGTCCGCCTCCACGGTCCAGGTGGCGGCGACCCGTCCGTCCACCAGGACGACGCGGGCTCCTGCGACGGACAGGCCGCGGTGGGCGTCGTCGATGATGCGGGTGCGGTCCTGGTAGCCGAGGATCGCGTTGTCGAAGGCGGGCAGGAACCGCACCGGGGCAGGCGTTTCGGGGTCCGGGCGCGGCGCGTTCGGCAGGTCGAGCAGCTCCCGGCCCCGCTCGTCCCTGAAGGTGATCAGCTCATCGCGCAGCGCGGCCACGGCCGCCGGCAGCCCGGCGAGACCGCACCAGGCGCGCAGGTCGGCCGATGCGGCGGGCCCGAACGCCGCCAGGTAGCGGCGCAGCAACGCCTGGCCCACGGGGTCCGAGGCGTCCGGGGACAGCGGGGCGACCTCGCGCTGCAGCCAGGCCGACAGCGGGGCGTTGCGTACCCCCGCTTTCGTCCGCCACAGCCCCCGCGGCGGCAACTGCACCATGGGTACGACGGCCATCAGCATCTCCCCCAGCGCCCGCGGCCCGGGCCCCGGCCAGCGCTCGGCGAGGGCCCGCGCGAGCTGGGTCATGGAGCGCGGCTCGCCGTCGGCCATGACCGCCCGGCCCGCTGCCGCCAGCTCGTCGAGGTCCGTCCCTTCGAGTTCGCCGCGGTAGACGCCGAGCACCCGTTGACGCAGCATCGTGTCGTGGCGGGCGCGCCAGGCCAGGGCGTCGTCGGCGGTGACGAGGTGGACGGTGCGGCGCATGAGGTGGGTGCGCACCACGCGCCGCCGTACGAGGTCGTCGGACAGCTCCGCCGGATCGAACGCCCGCAGCCGCGCCCAGAGGCCGAAGAACGGCTCCTGCGGCTCCTGCGCCTGCAGCCCGCCGAGGTGCGCGACCGCGTCGAGGGCCGGTAGGTCGGCCCGCTCGAGCAGCAGCTGCCGGGCGAGCGTCGCGCGGTTGAGCGCCCGGGTGTCCAGAACGGTCATCGGAGACCTCCTGAGGCGGGTCTTGACGGCCACGCCGTTCCCTTCTGTCGGTTCCATCCTGTACCGCGGTGTGGTGCGCCGCGGGTCGCTCAGCTCGCCTTCCGGCCGTCGAGCGCCTCGCGGAGGATGTCCGCGTGGCCCGCGTGCTGAGCGGTCTCGGCGATGACGTGCATCAGCACCCCCCGCACGCTGCGCACGGCTCCCGGCTCGTGCCAGGGAGCTTCCGACAGCGGGTGCGTCAGCGAGAGGTCGGGTACGGAGGCGATGATCCCCTCGGTGCGGGCGGCGACCTCCTCGTAGCGCGCGATGATCCCGGCCGGCGTCTCTCCGGGCAGCATCCGGAAGTCGTTCTGGTGGTAGCGCATCGCTGACGGGCCGTCGAGGACGAAGGGCAGCCAGCCGTCCTCGATGGACGCCACGTGCTTGATGAGCCCGGCGAGCAGGTCGGTGCGCTCGGCGTCGAGAGTCGATGTGGGCGTAGCCGGGGCAGTGAGGGCGGTGGGCGTGGTGGGTGCAGTGGGCGTGGTGGTCACGGTGATCGCGCCTTCCGGGCGGTCGTGCTCGGTGTCGGGCAAGCACCACCTTCGCAAGAGAAGCGGTCAGGTTGTGGCCGCTTCTCGAGGCACCATGGAGTCATGCCGAAAACCTCAGGGCGACTGCTCTCGCTGCTCTCGCTGCTCCAGGCGCGGCGGGACTGGCCAGGGGCGCTGCTGGCGGAGCGGCTGGGCGTCAGCGCGCGCACCGTACGCCGCGACGTCGACCGTCTGCGCGAGCTCGGCTACCCCGTCGTGGCCGTCAAGGGACCCGACGGGGGCTACCGCCTCGACGCGGGCGCGGACCTGCCGCCACTGCTGTTCGACGACGAACAGGCGGTGGCGCTCGCCGTGGCCCTCCAGATGGCCGCCACGTCGGGCGCCGGCATCGAGGAGGCAGCGGCGCGTGCGCTGACCACCGTCCGCCAGGTCATGCCCGGTCGGCTGCGTCGCCGCATCGACACGTTTCAGGTGACTGCCGTCGAGCGGCCGTCCGTCCCGCCGAACCCGCAGGTGGCCGGCCATGTGCTCATGGCGCTCAGCGCCGCCGTGCACGCCCGCGAAGTGCTGCGTTTCGACTACGCCCCCGTGTCCCCGCCCGGGGCCACCGGCACCGACGGCGCCGGGCCCCCTCCTCGCCGGGTGCAGCCCCACCACCTCGTCACCTGGGGCTCGCGCTGGTATCTCGTCGCCTGGGACCTCGACCGCGAGGACTGGCGCACCTTCCGCGCCGACCGGATCACCCCGCGCGTCCCCACGGGTCCCCGCTTCACGCCGCGCGAGGTGCCCGGCGGTGACGTGGCGGCCTTCGTCGCCGGCAGGTTCCAGGGCTTCGACGGCTCGGGGGACTGGCCCTGCCGCGGCGAGGTGATCCTGGACCTGCCCGCTGCCGTGGTGTCCCGTTACAGCCGCGAGGGGATCGTGGAGGAACTCGGGCCCGACCGCTGCCGACTCGTCCTCGGCTCGTGGTCATGGGCCGGTCTGGCCGCCGCCATCGGCAGGTTCGACGCCGACATCGAGGTCATCGGCCCGAGCGAACTCAACGCTGCCTGCGCCCACTTGGCGCGCCGTTACGCCGATGCCGCCTCCCCCGCGCCCAGTTGCGAGGACGGTCCCGCCTCCGGGGGCCGGGATCAGCCGGCGGGGTGATCGCCGGTGGCACCGTCGATGAGTTCGCGCACGATGTCCATGTGGCCCGCGTGCCGGGCCGTCTCCTCGATCATGTGGATGAGCACCCGGCGCAGCGACGGGTTGGCGCCGAAGGGCGTCGTGCCCAGGTCCTCGATGCCGACCTCGGCGATCACCTCGTCGGCGGCGGCCCGTGCACGACCGTAGTACTCCACGATGTCGGCGGTGGTCTCGTGCGGCTCCACCCGCAGGTCCGCGCCCACGTCCTCCGGGTCGAACGGGAAGGGCTCCATCGCGCGTCCGAACGTCCCGCAGAACCACCCGTACTCGACGACGGCGAGATGCTTGACCAGGCCCACGTCGCGTTCGTCACCATGCGGGAAAAACCAACGGGCCTGCCCCGGCGCCCGGAGGCGGCAACCGGGTGACCGCGGCGGGCCGACGATGCCGTACGCCCGCGCTGCCTACTTGTTCGGGTCCCGGAAGCGGCCGAACGCCTTCGTCAGGGCGGTCAGCGGCGAGCCGTCCGCCTTGACGTGCCCCGGAGCCGACGGCTTGGGCACACCGTCGCCACCGGTCACCTCGGCCAGCGCGGCCTGCGCCGCCTCGGCCGCCTGCTGGTACAGGTCGCGGGAGGTCGTCATGGCGTCGAGGGCCTCGGCGTACCTGGTGACCATGTCCTGGGCGTGGGTCAGTTCCTCGTCCGGGGTGAGCAGGTGCCAGCCTTGGCGCAGCCGGGTCAGGGCCTGCTCGGCCTCGGCGCTCAGCGGTCGCGGCAGAGCCGCGAAGTCCTTGATCCGGTCGAGGAGTTCGGTCGGTTCCGTGCCGTCCAGGAACACGGTGCGCACTGTGAAGCGCTCCGCGTCGTAGTCCGGGGTCGGCGGCGCCGTGGGCAGCACGACGGCGCCGCCGCGCGGCATCCGCACACTCAGCTCCCGCTTCATCGCGAAGTCGGCGATCTGTGCCTGTTCCGGTGTACCCCGGTGCTCGACCACCTGGTGGCGCAGGCTCGGCGGCAGGAACACGGAGAGCGGCCGCTCCCCGATGGCGTCCGGCGTCATCGCCTCGTGCACCACGAGATGGATGAACCAGCTCTGCCGGGTGCAGTCGCGCAGTCGGTGGCGCAGCTCGTCGTCGTCCTTCGGCAGATGGTTCGCCGTCCGCAGGCGCACGCCCGGCACCGTGTCGTGGTCCCAGGCGACCCGCTCACTGTCGGGCCAGAACATGAGGGCGGGCGACGGCCAGTGCATGTCCCATGCCCCCTCCGCCTCGGCGGCGAGGACCCAGGTGACGCCCTCGCCGTCCTTGCGGCGGCTCTCGGGGTCGTACAGGGTCAGCTGCGCGCGCACCGTGATGTCGTCGTCCACCCGCCAGCGGGCCTCGAAGAGGCGGCGGGCCGAGGGGCCGGGGTCGGCGGACTCGTCCCGCGGATGCAGGACGGTGGAGCGGGCCGCCTCGACGGGGTCGAGGTCCAGGAAGTCGTCGAGCACCCCGGCCGCCTTGAGGGCGATCAGGTTGCGCCGGACGTCCTGCTCGGGGTCGGGCCCGAGGTGGCGCCCGCGCCCCAGCCACGCGGTGTCGGGGGCGGTGGTCGAGGAGCTGCTTTTCTTGGCCATGGAGTCGTTCTGTGAGTGATCGGGGCCCGACCAGTATGGCCCTTGAAGCTCAGGAGGGAAGCGGGACCCCGTCTGCGGCCGCGCCACGCCGGACGGACCGTACGTAACGCTCAAGCCACACCGATCCCGCCATCGCAGGTCAAACGGGGGCGGCCTCCGCTCCGCCGGAACGGGCGCTCTCCGCGGGTTCTGCCGGGCCTGGGGACCCGGGAACATCAGGATCGGCGGCGCCCGGACCGATGAGTTCTCGTACGGCACGCTGTCTGAAGGCTGAGCGGGACGGACCGTCCCCCGATCACGGAAATGGTGCGCGATGAGGTTGGTACTGCAGGAGTTCCTGTCGCTCGACGGCGTCTACCAGGGCCCGGGGGCACCGGACGAGGACACCAGTGACGGATTCACCCGGGGCGGCTGGTTCGTGCCACATCTCGACGCGGAGTTCGAACAGCTGGCGGGTAGCTGGCTCGGACAGGCCGACGCGTTCCTGTTCGGCCGCCGTACGTATCTGAACTTCGCCCGGGACTGGCCGAAGATGACCGAGCACCCGGCGGCCGCCATCTTGAACGGGTTGCCGAAGTACGTGGCCTCCCACAGTTTGACCACGGCCGAGTGGGACCCGACCACGATCCTGTCCGGCGACATCCCCGCCCAGGTCGCAGAGCTGAAGCGGCAGCCCGGCCGCGAGCTGCAGATCCACGGCAGTGGGCGGCTCGGCCAGTCCCTGCTGGCCGCCGGTCTGGTCGACGAACTGCGGCTGGCCGTCGCACCCGTGGTCGTGGGCACGGGCCGCCGCCTGCTGCCGGACGGGGGCGCGCCGGTCGGTCTGCGGCTCCTGAGCAATGAGACGACGCCGGGCGGACTGGCGATTCAGATCTACGAAACGAAGGGACGCCCGGAGTACGGAACGTACGGGGCCGGCGCGTAGCCCTCCCGGCGGGGCGGAGGGGGTCATTCGCCTCGCTTGAGGCGTACGACGACGGGGGCGCCGAAGGGGTCTCCCGACTGGTTGACCTGGACGTGCCCGGCGCCCAGCCACTCGTCGCCGCCCGGCACCCGGTGGATCTCCTCCAGCCACAGCGACTGGTCGGAGTCCCTGCGGGCTCCCGTCGACAGCGGCAGGCGATGGCGCTTGATCTTCACGCACCGGCCGTCGTCGGTCATGTACCAGTTGCCGTCGAGGAACAGGCCCTTGTCGTCCTGCCCCACCGGGGTCCGCAGCTCGCATCCGCCGGGCGCGTCCTTCTGCTCGGCCCACTTCGAGCCGTCCCAGCGCAGCCGGATGAACTGCTCCGCGGGTTCGTTCTCGACCTCGCCGTGGTTGAAGGAGTTGATGCCGTACGCGCGCACCTCACCGCTGTCGAACGCGAAGACCTGGTCGAGGCCGGCGTCGGGCTCCGGCGGGAGCGGCTCCTCGAAGCGGGACTGCGGAGTCTCCACCGCCTTCCAGGAGGTGCCGTCCCAGTGCATCGAGGCGGGCTGGCCGTACTCCTCGCCGGAACCCTCCATCTGGGTGCCGGGGCCTGTCGAGCGGCTGCCGACCGCCCAGACGTCGTCCGGTCCCACCACGGCGAGGTCGGACGCTTCGTACGGCAGCCGGGTCGCGACCCAGCGGGTGCCGTCCCAGTGCTGGGCGGTCCGCTCGCCGCCGAGGGCCCAGATGTCGTCCGGGCCCGAGGCATCGAGCCGGCCGACGTTGCCCGGCGGGGGGCTGGGCAGCGCGGACCAACGGCTGCCGTCCCACTTGACCCAGCGGCTCACGGCGGAGGCGTCCTGCGAGGTCTGCGGCCGCAACCACAGCTCTTCCTCCGCGACCTCTTCGAGCTTCGGTGGGTAGACGCTGTCGCCGAGCGCTTCGGGAAGGGGTTCGCGCTTCCACTTCGAGCCGTCCCAGTGCAACAGGTGGGCGCCAGCCTCGCCGTTGTTCTCGCTCGCGACGGCCCAGATGTCGTCCTCGGCCAGGACAGCGACATCGGAGAGCTTTCCGCTGAAGTCCGCGATGTGCTCGAACTCCCAGGTGAGGGAGTTCTTGACCCGGTCACCCTTCCCGGCGGAGCCCGTGCTCCCGGACCCACCGGGCTCGGCCTCCGCCCCGCACCCCGCAGCCCCGAACACGACGGCCAGCACGACGCCGACCGCCACTCCCCTGCCCTTGATCCCCACGACGCCGCGAATGATCGCTCCCCCTCGTCCCACTTCAGCGAGCGGGCAGCCTACCTGGTGGTTTCCGGCACGTGCGGGTGAGCACGACCGCGGCGCCCCACCGCCCCCCCCTCGGAGGTTCAGGTGAGGCGCCGTGTCCAGGCCGTGGGGCCTAGAAGTCCATGTCGCCGCCCGGCTTGCCGCCGTGCTCAGGGCGTCGGTGCTCCTCGACCCTCTCGACGTCGGTCTGCTCGTCCTGCCTGCGGGGCTGCTGCTTGCTGCGCTCCTGGTCGCGAGCGCGGCGCTTGTCCCGGGGAGACTGACGTTTACCCATGGCCGATCCTTACTTTCGGTGCACGCACCCTTGCGTGCGGTAACCGTTCCAGTGCAACCCCACCCCTGGCAGCTGGCCGTTACAAGTACCGCCCCGGGCGTTGATCGACGCCTATCAGCGCTGGTCAGGGCCTATGCGCTGCCGGTGATCAACCCTGCCTGGAACGTCTTCCGGTACATCTGCGGCGACACCCCGATGGCCGCGTGCAGGTGCTGTCGCAACGACGCGCCGGTGGCGAAGCCGACCTCCGCGGCGATCCGGTCGACCGGCAGGTCACTGGACTCCAGCAGGTGCCGTGCCCGGTGCACCCGCTGCTGGATCAGCCACCGGCCGGGACTCGTTCCCGTCTCCTCCTGGAAGCGGCGGGCGAAGGTGCGCGGACTCAGCCGGGCGTGCGCGGCCAGCTCCCGCAGGGCGAGCGGCCGGTCGAGGCGTTCCAGGGCCCAGGCGCGGGTGGCAGCCGTGCCGGTGGCGCCCTCGTCCGGGATCGGCTGCTCGATGTACTGGGCCTGGCCGCCTTCTCGCCACGGGGGTACGACGCAGTGCCGGGCGACGCGGTTGGCGACCGCGCTGCCGTGATCGGCGCGCACCACGTGCAGGCACACGTCCACCCCTGATGCGGCCCCCGCCGAGGTGAGGACGTCGCCGTCGTCGACGAACAGCACGTCGGGGTCCAGGTCGACGCCGGGGAACATCTTCTGGAAATGGTCCGCGAGCGCCCAGTGCGTCGTCGCGGGCCGCCCGTCGAGGAGCCCGGCCGCGGCGAGCGTGAACGCCCCCGTACAGATGGAGACGAACCGCGTGCCCGGCCTGATCCGGGAGAGCGCGTCACGCACCGGCTCCGGCAGCTCGGCGGTGATGCGCCGCAGGTCGTACGGCGGCAGCACCACCGTGTCCGCGTACGCCAGAGCCTCGGGGCCGTGCCCGACGGTGATGCTGAAATCGGCGTCGGTGGCCACCGTGCGGTCGTCCGTCGCCGCGCAGGTCACCACCTCGTAGGCCCCGGGGACCAACGGGAAGACCCTGTTCGGGATGCCCAGCTCGAAGGGGTAGACGCCGTCGAGGGCGAGCACGACCACGCGGTGCGGGCGACCGGGGAGGAAATCCATCGAAGCCATGGCACGATTCTATCGCTCCATGGCAATCTTGCCATTGCCCAGGTCAGGTCCTTGCCGCACGCTGGAGTCATGACCAACGACACCGTGACCATGAACGCCATCAGCCAGGACGTCCTGGGCGAGCCCGACGTGCTCAAGGAGATCCAGGTCGCTCGCCCCGAGCCCGGAGTCGGCCAGATCCTCGTCGCCGTGCACGCGGCGGGCGTGAACCCGACCGACTGGAAGCACCGCAGGTTCGGCGCCTTCCTGGGAGAGCCGCCGTTCACCCTCGGCTGGGACGTGTCGGGCATCGTCGAGGCGGTCGGCATCGGCGTCTCGCTGTTCCAGCCGGGCGACGAGGTGTTCGGCATGCTGCCGTACCCGTACGGGGCCGGTTCGCACGCCGAGTACGTGACCGGCCCCACCCGCGCCTTCGTGCCGAGGCCCGCGGGGTTGAGCCACGTCGAGGCGGGCGCCCTGCCGCTGGTCTCGCTGACCGCCTGGCAGGCCCTGGTCGACAACGCGCGAGTACAGCCGGGCCAGCGGGTGCTGGTGCACGCGGCAGCCGGCGGCGTGGGCCATGCGGCGGTGCAGATCGCCAAGGCGCGCGGCGCCTACGTCATCGGCACGGCTTCGGCAGCCAAGCACGACTTCGTGCGGGGCCTTGGCGCGGACGAGGTCATCGACTACCGCACCGCCGACTTCGTCAAGGAGGCCCGTGACATCGACGTCGTTCTCGACCCGTTGGGCGGCGAGGACCGGCTGCGATCCCTGGAGGTGCTGCGTCCGGGCGGCATCCTGGTGTCGATCCTGCCCGGCAACTTCGGTGAAGTGGCCGAGCGCGCCGCCGAGTTGGGCGTACGCGCCACGGACATGCTGGTGGAGCACGACCAGGCGGGCATGACGGCCGTCGCCGCGCTCGCCGAGTCCGGCCAGCTGCGGGTCCACGTGTCGCAGACGTACCCGCTCTCCGAGGCCGCCAAGGCACACGCGGAGGGCGAGACAGGCCGCGTCACGGGGAAGCTGGTGCTCACCGTGCGCTCGTAGGCGCACCGGACGGACACGGCACGAACGCCAGGTGGGCGGCACCGGATCGGTGCCGCCCACCCCGCTTCGCCGCCTCTCAGTCGCGTCGCACGGTCCGCCCGTAGAAGTCCGGGCGTTCGACCAGTTCCACCTCGACGCGCCCGCCCTCCCCCTGGGACACGACGCCCGCCTCGCACACCGCCGCGGCCGCGTAGCCGTCCCAGGCACTCGGTCCTGTGACCTCGCCCCTGCGGGTGGCGTCCACCCAGGCCTGCACCTCGCGGTCGTAGGCGTCCTCGAAACGCTCGACGTAGTCCGGGGGCACGTGGCCTCCCCAGCGGCCGTCGGTGCTCACCCGGGGCCCTTGTTCGTCCCCGATGCGCACGGTCCCCCGCTCGCAGACCGCCTCGGCCTGGACCTGGTAGCCGTAGCCGCAGTGGCCGAAGATCTCGACGTCGACGAGCGCGCCCGCCGCGGTCTCGAACAGGACGAGCTGAGGGTCGTTCATACCGGCCGGGGCGAGCGATGTCGGCGCCGGCTTGTGCACGGTGACCGCCACGATCTCCTGGTCGAGCAGCCAGCGGGTCGCGTCCACCTCGTGGGCGACCGAGCTGGTGATGAGCATGTCGTCGGTGAACCCGGGCGGCATGGCCAGGTTGCGGTGGCGTTGGTGCAGCATCAGTGCCCGGCCCAGCTCACCGCTGTCGAGCATCGCCTTGAGCTTCATGTACTCGGAGTCATAGCGCCGCATGAAGCCCACCTGGATGCGCCGGTGGCCGAGCCGCTGCTCCGCCTCCAAGATCCGCAGGGCGGAGGCCGTGTCCGGAGTCATCGGCTTCTCGCACAGCACCGGCAGGTCATGGCCGAGCGCCTCGATCAGGGCCGCCTCGTGGGCCGGACCGGGGGAGGCGATGAGTACGGCGTCCACCTCTCCCGAGGCCATGGCGGCCGCCGGATCCGTGTAGGCCGTGCAGTCCTCGATCGTGGCGGCCAGCGACTTCGCCCGCTCCGCCTCGATGTCGGCGACGGCCGCCACCCGCGCCCCGCTGATGACGTCGTGGAGTCGGCGTACATGATCGGCGCCCATCTTCCCGGTGCCGATGACGGCCACACCGAGTCCTCGCTGAGATGGCATGACGGTGGTGTCTCCCCTCCTGGTGGCGGACTCTCCCGCACTCGGCTCCGGCGAGAGAACCCTCCCTCGCGCCGTGCCGTCGACGCCAGACCCCGTTCACCGCCCCGCCCCGGCGCTCAGGGGTGGGGATGTCCCTGGTCGGGGTCGTCGTCGGGGGTCTGCCAGGTGGTGCCCCGCTGGGCTTCGCCGCTGGGGGGATCGACGTTGCGGGAGGGGGTCGTGGGCTCGGAACGGCGGGCCGCGCGGCGCCGTCCGCTGACGAACATGGCGAGCAGCCCGGCAACCACGGCGACGCCGACGATGATGAAGATCAGCGAGCCGCCGCCCTCGACGGCCAGAACGGTATAGCTATGAGTGCTCATAACGCTCATGTACCCCATATGAGAAAAAAACGCTCCCGCCAGTCGCCTGATGCGTACTGACACCACTGATGCCACGGATGCCCGGCCCGAGGTCGTCCATGCGGAGGTATCGGTCCCTCTGCCCGGCGCGACGCGCGGCCCCTTCGTGGGGATGATGGAGCCGACAGGGATCACGGGCGCGGGCCGCCGATGCGGGCCGTCTCCCGGCCGCGCAGGGTCGGGCGCCAGTAGCCCGAAGAGGGTGGGGCGTCCTTCGACCTCGGAACGGTACAGAAAATGAGCAGCCACAAGGCATCCACAAGCCGCCACGTACCCAGCAGCTCGGTGTTCGGCGCACCCTGTTGGGTCAGCCTGACCACGCGGGACCTGGAGGCCGCGCAGGCCTTCTACCGCGCCGTCCTGGGGTGGGACTGGCGCGTCGGCAAGCTGGGCGACCAGTACAGGTTCGCGAGTGTGCGCGGCGTCCCGGTGGCGGGAGTGTCCGCCGTCGAGGCCGTGGGGCAGGCGGCCGTGGCCTGGACCCCCTTCTTCGCCGCTTCCGACGCGAACGAGACCGTGGCCCGCAGCCAGGAGCGTGGCGGGACGACCGCGGTGGGGCCCATCTCGTTCCCGCCGGGCCGGGCGGCGCTGCTCGCCGACCGCGAGGGAGCCGTCTTCGGCATCTGGGAGGGCGAGCTGGTGTCCGACTGGGAGGCATGGCGCCGCGCGGCCCCGGTCTTCGTGGAGCTCTACACCCGGGACGCCTTCGACGCGGCCATCTTCTACGCGGAGGTACTCGGCTGGGCGTCCACGTCGTCGGGCTGCTGCGAGGTCCACTACGAGGACGAACGGGTCGTGCTGCGCAGCCAGGGCGACGTCGTGGCCCGCATCCATTCGGGGGCGGTGGAAGCGGCGCCCGATCCGGAGATCCGGCCCCACTGGGCGATCCACTTCACGGTCGACGACGTGGACGCCTGTGTCCGGGCCGCGCGCGCCCACGGCGGCAGGCTTCTGAAGGGCGCGCAGGGGGCCACGGAGGCACTCCTGAGCGACCCCGACGGGGCGCACTTCGTGGTGAACTCGAAACCGGCACAGTGAGCTCGGGCTCCGGCTTCAAGGCCTGAGCAGTGTCTTGATCATTCCGTCTTCCTTGCCCTGGAACATCCGGTACGCCTTGGGGCCTTCTTCCAGCGCCATGTGATGCGTGGCGAAGTCGTCCACGCCGAGCGGGTCCTCGTCGGTGAGCAGCGGCAGGATGTCGTCCACCCAGCGTCGGACGTTGGCCTGGCCCATGCGGAGCTGGAGCTGCTTGTCGAACATGGTCAGGAGCGGCATCGGGTCGAGCGCGCCGCCGTAGACACCGGAGACGGAGAGGGTGCCGCCGCGTCGGACGATGTCGATCGCCGCGTACAGGGCGCCGAGGCGGTCGACGCCGGCGCGGTCCATGAGCTTTCCGGCCATGCCGCCGGGCAGCAGGCCCACGCCCCAGTGGACCGCCTTGGCCAGGGGCGCGCCGTGCGCCTCCATTCCCACCGCGTCGATGACGGCATCCGTGCCGCGTCCGTCCGTCAGGTCACGGATCGCGTTTCCGAGATCCTTGCCGTAGCGGCGCAGGTCGAAGGCCTTGACGCCGTCGGCGTAGGCCCGGCTCAGCCGCTCCGGCACCAGGTCCACCCCCACCACCAGGCTTGCTCCCCGGTGCAGCGCGACGCGCGCGGCCATGGCGCCGATCGGCCCCAGGCCAAGGACCGTCACCGTGCCACCGGGCGGGATGTCGGCGTACTCCACTGCCTGCCAGGCGGTGGGGAGCACGTCGGAGAGGAAGACGAACCGGTCGTCCGCGGGCCCCGCCGGCACCTTGACGGGCAGGGTGTTACCGAACGGCACCCGCAGGAGTTCCGCCTGCCCGCCGGGCACCTGGCCGTAGAGCTTGGTGTACCCGAACAGGGCGGCGACCGTACCGCGCTCCTTGACCTGGGTGGTCTCGCACTGCGAGTGCAGACCTCGGTCGCACATGAAGCACTGTCCGCAGGAGATGTTGAACGGCACCACCACACGGTCACCGGGCGACAGTTCGTTGACGCCCGGGCCGACTTCCTCGACGATGCCCATCGGTTCGTGCCCCAGGATGTCCCCGGGGTCGATGTAGGGGCCCAGGACCTCGTACAGATGCAGGTCGGAGCCGCACACGCCGGTGGACGTGACCCGCACGATGATGTCGGTCGGCTCCTTGAGCACGGGGTCGGGGACCGTCTCGACCCGGACATCTCGCTTGCCGTGCCAGGTGAGTGCACGCATCGGACTCTCCTCCACTAGCGCTGACGCTCGGCCCCTTGCGGGTCTCTCCCGTGAGGGCGTCGCTATGCCTGCGTGCGTTCTCGCAGCCGCCTGGCGGCGGCGTTCACGCCGCGCGCGTGCCGGGCGAGTCCGGCCCAGGGATCCTTGTCGAGGCGGTCCCCGAGGTTGGCCACCGTCCAGCGGCGGGCGGTCAGCCCGGGCGTGTCCAGTTCGTCCCAGCCCAGCGGCACGGCCACGGGGGCGCCGGGCCTGGACCGGACGGCGAACGGGGCGACCACGGTCTGGGCGTAGCCGTTACGGGCAACGTCCAGGTACAGCCGCCCCTTGCGCGCGTCCTTGCGGGGCTCGGTCGTCAGCTCCTTGTCGTACCGCGCCGCCAGGGTCTCGGCGGCGGCGCGGGCGAACGCGAGCACGTCGTCGGCGTCGTCGCGCCGGTTCAGGGGCACGACGACATGCAGACCGCGTGAGCCGGTGGTCATCAGGCCCGACGGCAGGTCGAGTTCTTCGAGCAGCTCGTGCAGACGGTGGGCGGCACTGCGTACGGGCTCGAAGTCGTCGGCGGGCGGGTCGAGGTCGAAGACCAGGCGGTCGGGGCAGCGCGGCCGGTCGGCCCGGCTCAGCCAGCGATGGGGGGTGATGCAGGCCTGGCCGGCGAGATAGACGAGGGTCGCGGTGTCGTCACAGACGACATGCGTGACCTTGCCGCTCTCCTTGGCGACCGTGGCGCGCTGGATCCAGTCGGGGAAGTAGTCGGAGGCCTCCTTCTGGTAGAAGCGGTCGCCGTCGATCCCGTCGGGCATCCGCTCCAGCATCAGGGGCCTGCCGCGCAGCTCGGGCAGCATCCGCGGCGCCACACGCCGATAGTGCTCGGCGAGGTCGGCCTTGGTGATGCCGTCCTGCGGAAAGAGTTCCTTCTCGGCTCGCTTGACCTCGACCTTGCGTCGTCCGACCTGCAGCTCAACAGTGGGGCTCACGTCACCGTCTCCTTCACGCCGATGCTTCCGCGGTCGTCTCGCTCCCCCGGCCGGGTCACGGCAGCGGTGTGCCTCCGGTGGCATTCATGATTTCGGCGGTGATGAAGCTCGCCTGCTCCGATGCCAGGAACACATAGGCGGGCGCCATCTCGGCGGGCTGGGCCGGACGGCCGATGGGGGCCTGCTTGCCGAACTCCTTGGTGTCGGGCAGCGTGGCCGGGATCAGCGGCGTCCACACAGGGCCCGGAGCGACGGCGTTGACGCGGATCCCGTCCTCGACCAGCATCTGCGCGAGCCCCTGGGTGAAGGTGACGATGGCGCCCTTGGTCATGGCGTAGTCGAGCAGGTGGGGACTCGGCTTGTAGGCCTGCACCGACGTGGTGTTGATGATGGAACCGCCGGACGGGATGTGCGGCACGGCCATCTTGCACAGCCAGAACATGCCGTACAGATTCGTTCGTACGACGCGGTCGAACTGCTCCGTGGAGATCTCCGTGATGCCCTCGGGCTGGGACATCTGATAGGCCGCGTTGTTGACCAGGACGTCGATGCGCCCGAACTCCGCCACCGCACGCTCCACGAGGCGACGGCACTGCTCCTCCTCGCGGATGTCGCACGGCACGGCCAAGCCGCGGCGTCCGGCCTTCTCGACGAGCCGCACCGTCTCCTGGGCGTCCTCCGCCTCCGTGGGCAGATAGGTGAACAGGACGTCCGCACCCTCGCGTGCGTAGGCGAGAGCCACGGCCCGGCCGATGCCTGAGTCGCCGCCGGTCACGACCGCTGCCCGGTTCTGCAGCAGCCCGCTCCCCCGGTAGGACTCCTCGCCGTGGTCGGGGGGCGGGTCCATCGGGCCGGTCCAGCCCGGCGGCTCCTGGTCCTGCGAGGCGAACTCGGGCTGCGGGTGCTTCGTCGTCGGGTCCTGCGGGGTGTCACCCATGGATGCTCTTCCTTCCTCGGATCCACTCTCTCCAGCTTGCTCCGCACCTCTCGGAGGCGCGAACGCCTGATACCGCTCACGGTGTACGACCTGCGCGAACGCGAGCCATCGGTGCATCGGGTGTCCCGCGGGCCGCGGTCCCACACATACGAGTGCGCACAGGACGCCGACCGGGGCCACAGGACCTGCGACCGGGGCGCGCTCGCCGTGCGGGTGGGATCGGGGGTGCATAACCTGGCCGGGGCCGAGCCACCCCATCACCGCAGGTCACCTGGCAGGTGATCGCATGCCGGAGGAAATCACGGGGTACGGGGCGCCCGAACGGATCGGCGAACGGATCAGCGACCCGACGGAAGGGGCCCGCGTGAGCGAGAAGGACGGTCTGCGGACCTACCGCGGCAAGCGGCACTTCGACAGGACGAGCGAGCCGAGCGGTGAGCCATCGGCGCGGGACGCAGCCGATGCGGATGCGGCCGATGAGCCCACGTTCGTGGTCCAGATCCACGACGCGAGCACGATGCACTTCGACTTCCGCCTGGAGGTCGACGGCGTACTGAAGTCCTGGTCGGTCCCCAAGGGCCCCTCCACCGACCCGCAGGACAAACGGCTGGCCATCCCCACCGAGGACCACCCGTTGGAGTACCGGGACTTCGAGGGAGTGATCCCCTCCGGCGAGTACGGCGGCGGGACCGTCATCGTCTGGGACCGCGGCACCTACCGGCCGACCAGCCACGACAAGCGCCACCGCCCGGTGCCGTTCGGCGAGGCCCTGGAGAAGGGCCACGCCACGTTCGACCTGCACGGCGAGAAGCTGCGCGGGCAGTACGCGCTCACCCGCTTCCACAGCCGCGAGGAGAAGAGCGGAAGCTCCTCCGCCAAACCGACCTGGCTGCTCGTACGGACCGGACACCGCTCGGGCGGCGGAACCCCCGACCCGCGCCGTGCGAGGTCAGCACTCAGCGGCCGTACGCTGCGCCAGGTCGCCGAGGAGCCGGACGCCCCGACCTGGCACTCCGACAGCGGTGACAGCGGTGAGCAGCCATGACCGGCCTCCTCGACGGCCTGCCGCCGGGCCTGGACGGCCGACTCCGCGAGGCGCAGCCGGGCGTCGAACTGGCCGCTTCCCCGATGCTGGCGACGCTCACCGATCTGCGTCACTTCCCGGACGGCTGGATCTTCGAGCGGAAGCTGGACGGAGTCCGGGCACTCGCGGTGCGCGAGAACGGCCAGGTAACGCTGCGGTCCCGGTCCGGACGACGGCTCGACGCCACGTATCCGGAGATCGTCGACGCCCTCGCGGGACAGGACACCGCGGACTTCACGCTCGACGGCGAGATCGTCGCCTACTCGCACGGCAGGACCGACTTCGGGCGACTGCAGCAGCGCATGGGACTCACCCGGCCCGCCGACGTCGCGGCGAGCAAGGTCGCGGTCACCTACTACGTCTTCGACCTGCTGCGCCTGGACGGCATGGACGTACGTCGGCTGCCGTTGCGTACCCGCAAGTCACTGCTGCGACGTGCGATCACGTTCACCGCCCCCTTGCGGTTCAGCACCCACCGCAACGAAGGCGGGCCCGAACTCCTCGCCGACGCGTGCCGCCGCGGCTGGGAGGGCCTCATCGCCAAGCGGGCCGAAAGCAGCTACCAGGCGCGCCGCTCGGGCGACTGGCTCAAGCTGAAATGTTCCCGGGGCCAGGAATTCGTGGTGGGCGGGTTCACCGAACCCACGGGCAGCCGGGAGGGCATCGGGGCACTGCTCATCGGCTACTACGAGGGCGATCGGCTGCGTTACGCGGGCAAGGTCGGCACCGGTTTCGACCGGCGTACGCTGCTGGCCCTGCGCCGGCAGCTCGACGAACTCCGCCTGACGGACTCGCCGTTCGACGGCCCGGTGGCGGAGCGGACCGCGCACTGGGCGCGGCCGCGTCTCGTGGCTCAAGTCGCCTTCACCGAATGGACGCGCGACGGCATGCTGCGCCACCCCCGCTATCAAGGGCTGCGGGACGACAAGGACCCGGCCGATGTCGTCAGGGAACGCGGGGAGCCCTGACGACCCCAGCCACCCGCGCCGGGCGCCGAGCGCGGCCCGTCAATCACTCCGCAGGGCGTTGAGCCTTGCGTTGAGCCGAGCTGTCTGACGCGTCAGGTGATCGCGTTCGGGCAGGTTGGGCGCCTTACGGGCCGCCTCGGCGTACAGATGAGCCGCCGTCGCCAGGTCGCCGTCCCGTTCGTGGAGGTACGCCGCCACGGCGGCGTGGCGGGGCAAGGACGGGTCGAGCGCGGCGAGGGCCGCCAGACCGGCGCGCGGCCCGTCGGCCTCGCCGACGGCCACCGCGCGGTTGAGCCGGACGACCGGGCTGTCGGTCAGGCTCACGAGTTCGTCGTACCACTCGACGATCTGCACCCAGTCGGTCTCCTCGGCGGTGGGCGCGTCGGCATGGAGCGCCGCGACGGCGGCCTGCGCCTGGAACTCGCCGAGGCGGTCGCGGGCGAGGGCCGCGTGCAGGATCCCGATGCCCTCGGCGATCGCCTCGGTGTCCCACCGGCCGCGGTCCTGCTCGGCGAGCGGCACCAGGCTGCCGTCGGGTGCGGTCCTGGCGGCGCGTCGGGCGTGGTGGATCAGCATGAGGGCGAGCAGGCCCGCCACCTCGGGGTGGTCGATGGCGGCCGAGAGCTGCCGGGTGAGCCGGATCGCCTCGGCGACGAGGTCGACGTCACCGGAGTAGCCCTCGTTGAAGACCAGATAGAGGACACGCAGCACGGTGGCGACGTCTCCGGTCCTGTCGAAGCGCACGCCGGACACGGTGCGTTTGGCCCGGCTGATGCGCTGCGCCATGGTCGCCTCGGGCACCAGGTAGGCCCGGGCGATCTGGCGGGTGGTGAGACCGCCGACGGCACGCAGGGTGAGCGCGACCGCCGAGGACGGTGTCAGCGACGGGTGGGCGCACAGGAAGTAGAGCTGCAGCGTGTCGTCCGTCGAGGGGGCGGGTCCGGGCGCCGGTTCCTCGTCGACGCAGTTCTCACGCCTGCGGCGTGCGGTGTCCGCGCGCGTCGCGTCGAGGAACTTGCGCCAGGCCACGGTGACCAGCCAGCCCTTGGGGTCTCGGGGCTGGTCGTCGGGCCAGACGCGGACCGCCTCGACCAAGGCGTCCTGCACGGCGTCCTCGGCCGCCGCGAAGTCTGCTCCGCGGCGGACGAGAATGCCGATCACGCTCGGCGTGAGGCTCCGGAGCCGCCTCTCGTCCATGTCCGGCTTCACTCGGTGACGGTGTGCTGCGCGCCCAGGAACGGGCGGACCTCGAGCCACTCGTGGATCGGCTTGCCGCCCGCGCCGGGGGCCGCCGACAGTTCCCCGGCGAGTTCCAGCGCGCGGTCGTGGCTGTCGACGTCGATCACCATCCAGCCGGCGATGAGGTCCTTGGTCTCGGCGAAGGGGCCGTCCGTGACCGGCGGGCGGCCCTCACCGTCGTACCGGACGAACGTTCCCTCGGGGGCGAGCGCCTGGCCGTCGACGAACTCACCGCTCTCCTCGAGGCGGGCCGCGAAGTCGTTCATGTATTGCACGTGCGCCGAGATCTCCTCGGGCGTCCACTGGCCCATCGGAACGTCGTTGACCGGAGCCGGGGCGCCACGGTAGTGCTTGAGCAGCAGGTACTTGGCCATGATGTTCTCCTCGGTGCTGATGCGACCCATTGTGGTCGCGTTCACCACGGGGACGGAGCCGGTCACGCGTTCTCGACATCTCCGTGCGACTTTTTTTCGGATACGAGGGCTGGTTCGTCCCGCGACCCCGCCCGGCCTGGAGGAACGGACTTGACGATCACGACCCGGACGGTGTCCTACACCACCGGCGGCGACAGCAAACCGCTCGACATCTACACCTCCGGGCAGCAGGACGACCGGTGTGTGCTGCTGTGGCACGGAACGGGGCCCGATGAACGGCACGTGATGGCCGCGCTGGCCCGGGAGATAGCCGAGCTCGGTCCCCGTGTCCTTGTCCCTGACTGGCGCTCGGACCGGCCCGACGGCGGACGGGAACACCTCGTCGACTCCTTGCGGTACGCACACGACCACGTTCACCAACTCAGCGACGGGCCAGGCCGGTTGATCCTCGCGGGATGGTCGGCGGGGGCCGGCGCCGCGGTGGGCGTAGCCCTCCAGCCGGAGGCATTCGACGGACCGCCGCCCGCCGCGGTGGTGGGCATCGCGGGCGGCTACCGGCGCCCGGCGCGCACCACGGGCGCCGTGCCCCTCCAAGTAGTGGGCTCTTCGGTGACGCCGATCCCCGTCCGGCTCGTGCACGGCACTGCCGACGAGGCGGTGCCCGTCGACTCCTCGCGCGAGCTGCACGAAGCGCTGCTCTCCCACGGCTGGGACTCCCGGTTGTCCGAGCCGGCCACCCACCACGCCGGGGTACTCGGCTGCGTGCACGACCCCGCCGCGGGGCACTGCGTGCCGGCCGATGACCCCGTCGTGTCGGCCCTCGGTCGACAGACGGCTCACGTGGTCGCGGGCGTGGTGCCTTCGCCGGGGCGGCGGGTGTGAGGGACGGCAGGCGCGGCTGAGGCTCCCGGTGGGCGAGTACCGACCGCTACGGCAAGAGCTCGATTCGGCGCTCCTGGCGCTCACCGGCGCTGACGCGCGTCGGCGCGAGGTCGGGGCCGACGAACTCGGCGATCTTCTGGCGTCGGGGTGCTCGGAGCAGGCCGACGCCGAGCGAGCCGTCGGCCTGCTCGTCCGGGTGGCGGTCGCCGACGCGGAACACGCGGTGCGGGAGTCCGCCCTGCACGCCGTCGGTGAGGCCTGCGCCCGTCACGAGATCCCCTTCGAGGTCCTCGCTCCGTGGCCGCCCATGGCGGTGCCTTCGCACCTCAGCTGTTGGAGTACGTCCTGTTCAGCCTGTCGGCGACGCACGACAGGCGTGCACTGTCCTGCGTCGAGCCGTTTGTGGCTCACCCCGATCCCGGTGTGCGCGAGGAGGCGCGGCGCGCGGTGGCCGAGCTCCGCGCGCCCGGAGGCGGACCGTCTCCACCCAGAGGCGGATCGTCTGCACCCTGAGGTCCGGTGATCCCCAAACGGGACCATCGGCCCGCTTCGGGCGCCCGCCCGCACGCCGCCCCGCCCTGGGGCGGGAGCGGGGCTTTCGGCACCGGCCAGGTCGGGGCCTTGGTCCCCTGGATGGGTGAGGAAGGTCCCGGTATGGCGCCTCCCGTCTGCGGAACCACTGGCGAGACCGCCGGAACCAGATGGGGAGAGGGCGCTGTGCCAAGGGACATCGGTGTGAGCAGGGAGCGTGAGCAGCGGCGAGAGAGGGCCGCTCCGCACGTGGGAGTCAGGGCCCGGGAGGCAGGCGGCGCGGGGACCGGCATCAGGCCGTTCCGCCGGGCCGGAGGGCTGCGCCTGGTGCCGCCACCGGGCGAGCCGCGGGCCACCCCGTACGGCGACGGCCCGCAGCAGGGCGCCGTGAGGGCTTCGGGAACCACGGGGGCCACGGGCAGGAAGCGTGGCGCGCCGTGCTGGCTGAGCCTGGCCTCCGCTGACGCCGTGGCGGCCAAGGAGTTCTACGCCCGGGTCCTCGGCTGGTGTCATGTCCCGCTGCTCGGCCCGCCGGGCAGGGCGCGGTTTCTGGCGCTGCGGGCCGGCGCACCGGTCGGAAGCCTCAGCCAGGCCTCGTGCGAGCTGGGCGTCTCGGCCGGGTGGATTCCCTATTTCGGCGTCGCTGACGTGGACGCCACGGTGGGGCGGCTGCGTGAGCGCGGCGCCACCGTCGCCGTAGGGCCCCTGAGCACCGAGACCGGGCGGCTCGCCATGGCGGCGGGCCAGCAGGAAGCGGTGTTCGGCCTGCGCCAACGCGCCCCCGACCAGCGCTGGAAGGTGGGCGCGGGCCCTGTCGCCCGGCTTGAACTGCGTACCCGGGACATCTTCGCCGCCGCCTACTTCTACGGGGACGTACTGGACTGGGCCGGCACGTCAGGTGACTGCTGCGAGGTGGAGTACACGCGCGGGCAGATCGAGGTGCGCGACGGGCTGCGCACGGTCGCCGCGTTCAGGGACGCCACGCCGTCCGGTTGGCACCCGTGCTTCCACGTGGCCGACGTCGACGTGGCCGCCATGGCGGCCATCGGCTGGGGCGGGCGCGTCATCGCACCGCCCGAAGGGGCCCTTAATCGGCGCGAAGCCGTGCTGGCGGACCGTGAGGGCAACACCTTCACGGTCACCGCGAGCTGAGCAGTGCGGAACGAGAGAGAGCGAGGAGCCGGACGATGTTTCTGCGGGCAACGGCGGACGTGGACGAAGCCGCCGAGCCGGCCGAGTGGGCGTGGAGCGAGAGCGACGGGCCGCGGGCGCGGGGCGAGAGCGACGGGCTGCGGGCGGCGCGGGGCGAGAGCGGGCTGCGGGCGGCGCGGGGCGAGAGCGACGGGCTGCCACGGATCGAGGAAGCCGACCAGGTGGCGCCGAAGGACGCCCGGGAGCTGTCGAAGCTCTTCTTCGAGGAGCTCCGGACGCTTGAGGAGGGCTCTCCCGCCTATCTGTACACGCGCAACACCCTGATCGAGATGAACCTCTCCCTGGTGCACTACGTGGCCGGCCGTTACCGCAACCGCGGCAACGGCCAGTTGGAGGACATCGTCCAGGTCGGGACCGTGGGCTTGATCAAGGCGATCGACCGGTTCGACCTCGACCGCGGCTTCGAGTTCGTCTCCTTCGCCGTTCCCTACATCCTCGGGGAGATCAAACGCTACTTCCGTGACACGAGCTGGGCCGTGCACGTGCCGCGGCGGCTGCAGGAGTTGCGCCTCCAACTGGTCAAGTCCCAGGAGCGGTTGTCCTCGGCGCTGGGCCGCGAACCGACGGTCGCGGAACTCGCGGCCGAGCTCGCGGTGACGGAGGAACAGGTCCTGGAGGTGATCGTGGCGGCCAATGGTTACGCCGCCGGGTCATTGGACAGCCCGCGCAGCGAGGGCGAGGAAGGCGGGGCCCACACCACCGGCCGTTCCCTCTCCGACACCATGGGCCAAGAGGACCCGGCCATCGCGGTGTTCGAGGATCTGCATGCCCTGGCCCCCCTTCTGGCCGGCCTCGGCGAACGCGAACGCCGCATCATCGAGATGCGTTTCGGCCAGGAGATGACCCAGGCCCAGATCGGCGCCGCCCTTGGCCTCTCGCAGATGCACGTCTCACGCCTCCTGTCGAGCACGCTCGCCGCTCTGCGCACCGGACTCCTGTGCCACGAATAGGCGGAGGCGAGACGCACGTGGGGCCGGGCAGCGTGACTGCCCGGCCCCAGGTGTCAATTCCCCTACGAGTCGCGTCGGTCGACCAGCTCTTTCAGCCGGGCGATCTCGACGGCGTGCTCGTTGAGCCGTATGGAAGCCTTGCCGCTGGTGTGGAGCAGCGCTCCCGCGACGGATGCCGGCACGGACAGCCCGAGGATGCCGAGCATCTTGGGCCAGTCCCGCTGGGCGCCGCACGCATCGGAATAGCTCGCGGATGCGTTGGCCGTGGGGCCGTCCGTGAACAGCCGTGACTCGCACGAGGTGCCGTCGGCGTCATAGGGCAGGGCCAGGGCCAGGGCGAACCACGCCCACAGCGCGACGCCCGCGGCCAGCAGCAGGAAACCCCACGCCTCCGCGTTCTTGGCGCGCCTCTGGAGCCGTGCGTGGGAGGCAGTCGGGTTCATGACAGGGCAACCTACCAAGCACGCGCCACCCACCCGGGCGGCACAACGGCCGGTCAGGTCCGGGATGCCGGCGCGGCGAGCTCGGCCAAGTGGTGCAGTGAATTGGTGAGGTGCTCGGGGCCGAACATCGGGAAGTCGAGGTAATCCCGGATGAACTGCGGCACCGCCGTCCAGTCGTAGGTGAGCGTGACTTCGGTCCGGGACGGACCGAGCGGCGTGAGGTCGTATCGCCAGATCCAGCCGCCGAACTCCAGGCGGCCGCCTTCCTTCTCCTCCCCCGTCAGCCAGCCGATGGACCGGGGTGGGTCGAGAACCTCGACCTTGTTGGCCACCTGGTAGTCACCGTCCGGGTGGTCGGGGTGGTACATGCCCATCCGGAAAATCTGCCCCTCCTCGGTCAACTGCGCGCGGTCGACGGGTTTCTGGACCCAGCCGGTGCCGTCGATCGCGGAGTGAGTCGCCGGGTCCGCCAGTACCGCGAACACGTCGGCGGCGGGCGCATCGACGGTCAGGGTGGCGCTCACGTACTCCTGGTCCACGATGTGTACGCTCCTCGTCATCTCGTCGGGCCTCCGCGAACGCGGAAGGGGTGCTTCCCCTGTACAGACGACCCGGCGAGGTGGAACTCATCGGTGTCCCGGCCCTACACCGCCGCCGCGTCCCCGGCGGGCATCGGCCGCGCGTGTGCGGCGCTCTGCTCGGGCCGCGTGGGCGCGGCGGTCTGGAAGTGGTCGGCGGACTCGGCCGCGGTGTAGGACGAGGCGAAGGTGAACGCGCGCGGGGAGGGTCCGTGCGCCCGCAGGTCAGCCAGCCGCGCCAGGGCCTCACCGACCGTCGGGACGTGGCCGGCGGGGACCCACCAGAGGACCATGTGCGACTCGATGTGCCGCTCGAACCACTCGCGGCGCCGCCGCATCACCTCCAGGTGCCCGCTGCGGTAGGTGAAGTCCCACAGGGCGTCCTGGGTCTCCCACACCGACAGGTTGACGATGACGTCCTCGCCCGCCGGGCGCATGCCCGTGGCGTCGCCCTCGCCCTCCTCCACCAGCCGCCACACGAAGCCGGGGGCGTCGTCGGCGGCGGCGTTGACGGGATTGAGCAACTCGACGAACGGCGCGATGCGTTCGTCGTCGATGGGGTGGAGGAGCGTGGCGACATTGAGCTCGGCGAGGTGGGCGGCATGCTCGGATGCGGTCATGGCCTCATCCCAGCACGCCCGGCTTTTCTATGTCAATCCTCATTGTTTTTAGAAGAGTCGAGCACCACGCAACACTCCCCCGGCCGCGCGTCCATACGAGCGCGAACGGGACCGTCCGCACCGAGCAGCCCCTCGAGCAACGCGAGATTCATTCCGCAGACGAGGGGCGGAAAGCGCTCGGCCACGGCATGGAAGGGGCAGTTGCGCATGCGAACGACCGGCACCCCGCCTTCCGCTCCCTCGGGGTCTTCCCTGTGCGGTTCGTAGCCGCGCGCGGCCAGCATCTCCATCGCCTCTTCGAGGCCTCCGCAAGGGGTGGCCGTGCCTCGCAGGGCCTCCCCCCGGCGCCGCGCGGCCGCGCAGAGCCCGGCGTCGAGACCGGCCTGCTCGGCAGCCTCCGCCAGCAGCTCGGCGGCGGTGCGGTAGTCGCGGGCGGGCAGCGACACCGACCGCTCGCCCGGCGCCCGCGTGTAGACCTTGGCGGGGCGCCCCGCGCCCGGTCCCGAACGCCCCGTCAGGCGTCGGCTACCGCTCTCCAGAAGCCCGGCATCCGTCAGCTTGTCCAGATGGTGCGCGGCGAGCGTGCGCGCCACCCCAGCCGCCTCGGCGGCTTCGTTCCGGCCGACCTCCCGGCCTTGGGCCGCCACGTACTCGTACAGTCGGCGCCGCACAGGGTCCTGCAGCACCGCGATCGCATCGATGTCCTCCACCCGTCCATTCTAGGAACAACACAGGTTGGAGATAGAAAGGCGTGGTCCCGGAGCCGGGTACGCGCCCGAGCTCAGCGCACCTGAGGGCACGTCCGCCCGTACGTCCGGCACTTCGTCTCGAAATCCGGTGGCAGCCAGTTCCCGCCCAGGAGCCGGGGATGGGCCGGGAAAGCGGCGTGGGCGGCCAGGACGAACATCAGCGATGCCCACAGGCCGTGCAGCTGGATCAGCTGGGGCGAGCCGTTGTACATGTCCCGGAAGGAACACTGGAAGACATCGGGTGCGACGAGATCCGCGGTGTCGAGACCACCCCATTCCAGGTCCAGCGAGCTCTGCGGATGCCCGAAGTAGGCCCGCCGGTCGGTGACCGTCACCTCTCCATGGCCGTCGGCCACCCAGCGCGGCCGGGCATCCGCGGCCGCCTGACGCCGACGGGCCGCGTTGCCGAGCGCCGAACCGACCATGCTCCCGATCACGAAGCCGGGCCGCCCGACGGCCAGTGTCGTGTTGTACGCGTACGAGCCGTCCCCGACGGCCCGCCAGGTGGAACGGGCCGCGGGCCCCACCGCCACCGATGTCTCACCGGGTGACAGGCGGGCCATCGAGGGCACCGGCGGCCTCTCGCCGAGCTTGCCCTGCGTGAGGTCCATGACAACATGGCAGGTGTAAAGGAGGTGATCGTCCAAGGCAGTCCAGGGAGTTGGGCCTCCGATCCGCGGCCACGCCGTGTATGGAACGTCGTTCACAACCCACCCCGTCCGTCACCCCACATCGATGATCGACATCTTAGGGATCGCCGGAGCGCTGAGTCGACGTGTCGTCACAAGACGCGTCGTCACACATCGTCGCGGGTACGGCGGACTCAGTGGTGGTCCCGTCGGTTGACGGGGTCCGTCAACCGACGCCGTCACGGGCCGTCCGGCCAGCGATGATGAGCGGATGACGCTGCGCATCGACATCACCGGCCTGCCGCCCGACCGGCTGCGGTTCACCGCCTCTCCCCTGGCCGAACTGACGGCGATGCTGCACGCGTTGGCCGCCCCCGGGCATCACCCGCATCTCGCGGACTGGGGCGCGGACGTCCGGGCCCGGCTGCGCCCGGAGTTGGCCGAGCGGCTGCGGGAGGCGGAGTTCCTCTGGCGTTCCTCGCAAGCCGACTTCCTGTTCCCCGCCCGCCCGCGGCCGACCCTCGCCCAGGAGTTGGACGACGTGGACCGGATCGACGACGAGACATACGTGACCGCCGCGCTCGTCACCACGTGCGGCGGCAACCGGGCCCCTTTCACCGCACCCTCACCGCTCACCGACGCGCGGGCGCGCGAGCGGGCCCTCGACCTGGCCCAGGCCCGTGGCGCCCGGCAGGAGGCCTTCGCGGAGCGGCTGCTCGCGGACCCGGCCGCCGTGCGGGCGCGCGTGCGCCACACCCTCGAACAGTGCGCCGAAGCCTTCTTCGACAGCTCCTGGGCCGGTGTGACCGAACGGCTCGCCGCCGATCTGCGCCTGAAGAACGACCTGCTGAAGCATCAGGGCATCGGTGCGGCGCTCGCATCGGTCTCCGGTGCCATCGCGCTGGCGCCGGACGGGGCCAGCATCACCGTGGACAAGCTGCAGGACAAATCGACCGCCGCCCACGGCGCCGGGGTCACCTTCATCCCCAGCGTTTTCGGCAGCCCGCACCTGGTGGTGGTCCACGCTCCCGGATGGCAACCGGTGGTGCAGTACCCGGTGGTCGAGCCGAACCCGCCGGAGCCGGTGTCCCTGGAGACGGTCAGGCTACGGCTGGAGGCGCTCGCCCACCCGGTACGGCTGCGGCTCCTGCGCACCCTGGCCCGCGGCCCGCACACCACCGGCGAACTGGCCCACACCTGGGAGCTGTCACCCCCGGAGGTCTCCCGCCATCTCGCCGCCCTGCGACGCGCCGACCTCCTGACAGCCCGCCGGCAGGGTCGCTACATCCACTACACCCTGAACGTGCCCGCGATGACGGCACTGGGCTCGGACCTGCTGTCCGCCGTGCTGCGCTAGGACTCGTTCCCTGCCCACACCGTCGGGGTCCGGCCCGACCACGGACTTGCCTGTTCGAGTTGTCCGGCGAGGCGGAAGAGCCGGTCCTCACGCCCATATGCGGCGGCGAACTGCATGCCGATCGGGAGCCCCGTCCCGGCGTCGGCCGTCACGGGCACGGACATGGCGGGCGTACCCGCCATGTTGAACACCATGGTGAACGGCGAGCGGTCGTTGAGCCGGTCGATCCAGCCGAGGCCGTCCAGCGTCCGCCCACCCTGGGCATAGGCGCCCAGCGGCATCGGAAGCTCCGGCAGGGTCGGGGTGAGCAGCACGTCGTGCGCGTCGAAGTGCCGTGCCAGGCTGCGCGCGACCCGGTTGCGGAGCGCGAGAGCGCCGACGAGTTGGGGACCGGTGACCCGCCGCCCGTAGTGGTAGCCGGCGAGGGTCTCCGGTTCGAGGGTCGAGGGGTCGACGGGCCGGCCGAAGGCGGCCGCCAGCTCGTCCACCAAGGCGGTGAGGTTCGCCGTCATGAGGCGAGCGTTGGCCAGAACGAACTCGTCCCATGCGGCCCCGAGGCCGACCTCGAACTCCTCCACCTGGTGGCCGAGGGCTTCGAGCAGCCGCACGGTACGCGCGAGGGCGTCGGCCACCGGTGGGGTCGTGCGGCGCCCGCCCCACGCCTGGCCGAGAACCCCGATCCGCAAGGTGCCCGGGGGCCGGGTGACTTCCTCCGCGTACGGCCGCGCCGGCTCCTGGGCGAAGTAGGGGTCGCCCGGCTCGGGTCCGCGTATCTGGTCGAGCAGTACGGCACTGTCGCGTACGGTCCGGCTGACGCTGCCCTGCACGGCCAGGCCGTTGAAGATCTCGTCGGCGTCGGGGCCCATGGAAACCCGGCCGCGCGTCGGCTTCAGCCCGAAGAGCCCGTTGCAGGCCGCCGGGACACGGAGCGAGCCCGCGGCGTCGGTGCCGTGCGCGATCGGAACCACCCCGGCCGCGACGGCCGCGCCCGCGCCTCCGCTGGAGCCGCCCGCGCTGCGCTCCAGGTCCCACGGGTTGCGGACCGGCCCGTACAGGACTGGTTCCGTCGTGATGCTGTAGGCCAGTTCCGGTGTCGCGGTGCGCCCGAACGTCACGAGGCCCGCGCGGCGGAAGCGACGCATCAGCGAGGAGTCGGCCGGGGCGACGTTGCCGGCCGCGAGACGGCTGCCCAATTCCGTGCGCCTGCCTGCCATGGCGACTCCGATGTCCTTGACCAGGAAAGGGACTCCGGTCAGTGGGGCGCCGGCGGGCATGGGTTCGCCGGCGGCCGGCCATGCCTCCACGACGGCGTTGATCCGCGGATTGACCGCCTGCGCGGCCTCGTGTGCGACTGCTGCCAGTTCGGCGGGCGTCACCTCACCCGCGGCGACCAGGTGCGCGAGCCCTACCGCGTCGAAGTTCACGTACTCGCTGATTCTCACTGTCACTCCCAGCGGAAGGAAAGATACCGTCGAGTCCCTGATGATACCCAGCGGTATCGTTCGGGACGGGCTGGTACCGTAGCAGCGCATGTGGGGCCCCCGACGCCCCACGACTGACAGGACTTCACGGAGTAGTCATGGCATCGACCGCCGGCAGGCCCAGCAGGGTGGCGAAGCTGCCGCCTCGCGAACGCATCCTCGACGCGGCGGAGGAGCTCTTCCAGCGCGAGGGAATCCGGCGGGTGAGCGTCCAGGCCATCGCCGAGCGGGCCGAGACCACCAAGATGGCGATCTACCGGCACTTCGAGACCAAGGACGCACTGGTCGCGGAGTGGCTGCGGATCGTCGCGGCCGACTACCAGGCGGCCTTCGACCGGGTCGAGGCGGAACACCCCGGCCGCCCCAGGGAGCAGATCCTGGGCCTGGTCCGCTTCATCGCCGAGGGGTTGCCCGCGATCTCGCACCGGGGCTGCCCCTTCATCAACGCCATCGCCGAGCTGCCCGACGGCGACCATCCGGCACGGCGGGTGATCGAGGAACACAAGGCGCACCAGACCCGCAGGCTGGTCGGGATGTGCTCCGAGGCCGGGCTGCCCGATCCCGGACAGACCGCGGCCGAGATCACCTTCTTGCTCGAAGGCGCGCAGGTCAGCACGCAGAACGGAAGCATCGACCAGGCGGGGGATCGGCTGATGAGAATCATCGAGGGGATCATCGGCGAGCGGCGGCTTCCATGACGCCGGCGACCGGGCCCGCGACACCCGCCGCGGCAAGTGAGGCGGCGGCCAAGTGAGCGACTGGTGGGGCCAGTTGGAGGGCCAGATCCGCCGCGAGGTCGACGCGGACGTGCTCCGTGACCGCCGGATGGCAGCGGTCAGATCTGTCTGGGAAGCCTTGCGCCCACTGGGGTTGGGGCTGCTCGACGCGCAGTTGGTGGTCCACTCGCGCTACGAGGCCCTCGGCGACCAGGTGCGGCGCACACCCCCCGACCCGCTCGACACGCCCTCACTCGCAGCCCGTGCCGCGGCTCTCCCCGGCCGCGTGGTCGCCGTCGAGGCCCTCTGGGACGGCGACACCGTGCACGACTGGTTCGTGGAGCTGGTCGCGGTCCTGGACGAGCCGCAGGGGGAAGGGCACGTGGCGGTCATCCACCACCTCCCCGGCCGCTCGCCCGCAACCGCCGCCACCGAGGCCGGCCGCGCGCTGGCCGATCACCTCGGCGTGCCCTTCCACTTCGCTTCACCGGACATCCCTGACGACCGAGCCCCGCGCTGGCGAACACCGGGGTGACACCCTCGTACGGGGGCACTGTCGGGGCGCTTCGGTTCGCCGATAGCCTGCGTCCTCATGATGCGCGCCTGGATTCTCCCCCTGCTGCTGGTGATCTGCGGCTCGTTCGCCGCGGCCGGCTCGGCCTCCACGGGCCACCCCGGCGCGGCCGCGGCGCTCCTGCTGGTGTTCCTGCTGCTCGCGGGGGTGCACTCACCGCTGTTCTTCCCGAAGTCGATCGGTGCGCTGGACGCACAACGCCGCGCCGCGACCGACGGCCGGCCGATCGTCTACTGGCGGTCGGGCTGCCCGTACTGCATGCGCATGCGCATCCGGCTGGGGCTCGACGCCCGCCAGGTGCACTGGGTCGACATCTGGCGTGATCCGGCCGGGGCCGCCGCGGTGCGGGCGGTCAACGAGGGCGATGAGACCGTTCCGACGGTCTTCGTGGCCGGCCGCCCCCACGTCAACCCCGATCCCGCATGGGTACGCGAACAGGCCCGCGCTTCCCTGTGAGGGAAGCGGCTGTGAGGGGAGCGGCGTCCTCCCGCGCGGACGCCACCGACACCGGTGCGAGGGCGGCCTGTTCGGGATGGCACCGACAGGGGGACAGGCCGCCCTCGCAGTGGGACGCTGTGCGTGTCCGGCCGTCGCCGCGCGAGTGCGGCAGCGGCTGGGGGCGCGTGGACCGAGGCTCCCCCTCGATCGGCTCGCGCGCGAAGCGCCCCCGGCGGAGCGAGGCTGCGGGAGTTGCCTCGCCTCCACGCATGGAGGGCGGCGGCTGGAGCCGTACGGTCGGTGATGCGGCTCCAGTCGACCCCGGGCAGCGTCGGTGTCAGTCGGTGGACATCGCGTCGAGGAGCTGCCCGGCCTTGGGGGCTGGAGAGCGGGCGGCGTGGGCGAGGGCAGCGGGGTCGGCCGGACCCGGGAGCCGTACAGTTTCGGGCCCCAAATCCGGCACATCGCCTCCAACCATTACCGCGTGCGGCTGACTTCCAGGGCCGGTCGTCACATCCTCCACACGTCGAGTTAAGGTCACCTCTGGTGTGGTGAGCAGCGGTCCTCTTCGGCGAACGGGGCCGAGGTGGGCGGCGTCAGCGACGTCGCGGCGCTGCTCACGATCGACGAGGAGTACGGACCAGGGTGCCGCCATGGGAGACAACGTGACGAACATTCCGTCTGCGCCCCCGCCCGAGGATCAGCCCTCGCCTCAGGACTCCCCCACCCTGAGGGCCGAGGCCGACGAGCTGAGAGCCACCGCCGAGCAGCTGCGAGGCCAGGTGTCCGAGCTGGAGGTCCAGGCGCGGGCGCGCCCCAGGATCGCCATGGCCGAGGGTGTCCTGGTCGAGCGGTATCGCCTGGCGAACGCGGAGGCGGCGTTCACGCTGCTGCGCCAGGCGTCCCAGCGAGCCAACATCAAGCTGCACCAGATGGCCGCCGCGGTGGCCCGGACGCCGGGACCGGCACCGGGGGCCAAGTCGTGGTTCGGCGGGCGGTCACAGCAGCCGAAACCCGACCTGACCGCGCTTGAGGCGGGAACGCTCGACCCCGCCAACCAGGGCGAGGTCCTGGGCGCCGCCCTGCAACGCGTCCTGACCGTGACCGGTACGAACATGGGCAACGTCCAGCTGATCGAGGACGGTGTTCTGCGGATGGCGAAGCACACGGGCCTGCCCCGTCAGTTCACCGACTACTTCGCGTTCGTCGAAGGAAGAACCGCCTGCTCACGGGCCGCCGTCGCCAGCCAGCAGGTCACCGTCAAGGACGTGGCCTCGTCGGCCGGTTTCGACGAGGAGACGCGCAGGGTGATCCTCTCGGCCGGCAGCCGGGGCGTCCACAGCATTCCGCTGATCGACGAGCAGGGCACCGTGCACGGTGTCATCTCCTCCCATCACGCCAACCCCTTGGTCGGCTTCACCCAGGCGCAGTTGCAGTCCCTGGACGCCACCAGCCGGGCCGTCGGCACCTGGGTCAAGTGGCACCAGCACACCGTCCTCGTCGACGCCCTGGAAGACCTTCACCGACTGGCGGTCGCCTCCCGCCGGTAGCGGCCGCGCTGACCCCCGCGTCACCGCCACCGGCCGGAGGCGTCCGGGGCCGGTGGCCGGTCAGCCGACGCGGGGCTTGACGAACTCCTCGATCAGTACGGGGTATTGCTCGCCACCGTGGCCCGCGGCGATCGCACGGTCGGCCATGGCCTTGATCAGCCGCGGCAGTTCGGCGTTTACGCCCACCGCCTCGCTCTCCTCGATCAGATGCGCCATGGCCCGCACGTCGGTCTCCAGGGCCGACACCTCGGCCGGGAAGGACCCCTTGTCGATCTGCTCGGCGTATCCGGGCAGCCATTCGGCCACCCCGGCGGCGATCTGTCGCGCGAACGGCGCGTACGTCGCGGCGTCGACACCGGCGGTCCTGAGCATGGCGGTGCCCTGGAGCCAGGCGTTCAGGACGCTCCACATCATGGCCAGGCCCGCCACGTCGTACAGGGACGCCAGCCCGTGATCCGCACCGAGGTGGCTGACGGTGCCGAGCGCGTCGAGCGTCGGCTTGTGCGCCTCGAAGTCCGGCTCCGGCCCGCTGTGCAGGATCAGTGCCTCGGCGGTGCCGATCCCCGCCGGGATGGCCATGATGGCGCCGTCCAAGTAGCGCGCGCCGCGCTGCTCGGCCAGGCGCGCGGCTTCCCGGGCCTGGGCCGAGTCGCCCGAGGTCAGGTTGACCAACGTCGTGCCGCCCAGAGCGACATCGCTCGCGTCGAGCAACTCGTGCACGGCTTGGTAGTCGGTGAGGCAGATGATCGCCAGGGGACTTGCCGTGAGGGCGTCCCCGACCGTCGGCGCCGGCAGCGCGCCCTGGGCGATCAGTTGGTCGGCCTTGGCGGCCGTGCGGTTCCACACGGTGGTGGGGTGTCCTGCTTTCAGGAACGCGGCCGCGAGGGCCTGGCCCATCAGGCCGAGTCCGATGACTGATACGGGTGCAGCGGTTTCGTTGTTCATGGCAGCATCGTCAACGTTCATACCGGTATGAAGGTCAAGTGAGGTTCGATGCGCATCGGGGAACTGAGTCGTCGGACGGGCGTCAACGCCCATCAGTTGCGCTACTACGAGGCCCAGGGCCTTCTGGAGGCCGACCGCAGGGCGAACGGCTACCGCGACTACGACGAGGACGCCGTGCTGCGGGTGAAGCAGATCCGGCACCTGCTGGGTGCGGGCCTGTCCTCCGAGGACATCGCGTACGTACTGCCCTGTGCGGTGGGGGAAGCACCTGAGCTGCCCGGGTGTTCCGAGCTCCTTTCCGCGATGCGGTCGCGGCTGGGGCGGCTGGAGGACCAGATGCACCGGCTTGCTCAGTCCCGTGACGCCCTCGCCGTCTACATCGAGGCGGCCGAGCGCACGGGAAGCGAGAACTATCCGCCGTTCGACCAGGTGGGCCAGGTGGACCAGAAGCCCGTCCCTGCCTGAGGCCTGTCGCGGCCGGGGCGGGGACGGGCGATCACGGGGTCAGGGCTGGAGCGGCATCTTCCAGCAGTTGGAACGTGCCGGTTCGCCGGAGATCCGGTCGGTCAGCCAGGAAATGGCGTCGCCCTGGTCCGTGATGAGAGGCACGAGGTGATTGGTGAGGATCTTGTCGCCGAGGTTCGGCAGCGCGATGGGTTCGTAGGTGACGTTGCCACCCTTGCGGCACCAGTCCACGGCCAGTTGCCGGGCCTGGCCGTGCGGAACGATGTCGTCCTGGACGCCCGTCGCCAGGCGCACCGGCCCGTTGGGCTTGAGTGTGCCGATGCGCTGCTTGTCCAGCGCCGCTTTCGCCCGGGGATCGGCGGCGATGATGTCCCCGACCGACTTGCCGTCATGGGTCCACTTGTTGCTCTTGGTGAAGCCGTAGCCGAACAGCGCGTCGCCGACGCACATCGTTGAGGCGTCCTTCAGCGCGGCCTTCCCCGCGGTGTTGATGTGTGCTTCGACGACCGCGCGCAGGTCGGGGTCGGCCTGGGCGAATCCGGTGATCGACCAGGCAAGGGCCCCGGCCAGCGCACTGCCGTCGATGCCCTTCATGACCGAGGTCAGATCCGCGGGCGGTGCGCCGGCGTAGGTCCCGGTCAGGCGGACGTCGGGGGCGTAGGAGGACTGGAGTTCGGCCGCCGCCGCGCTGGCGCCACCGCCCTGGCTGTAGCCGTACAGGCCGGTGCGGGACTCCGCGGTGACCGACGCCCCGGGCACGGAGCGGGCGGCGCGGGCCGCGTCGAGCAGGGCGTGCCCCTGGTCGAGCCGGTTGACGTAGGTGTGTGCGCGGTCGGTGGCCCCGAGGCCGACGTAGTCGGTGATGACCACGGCCGCCCCGGTGGCCAGAATCCGGTAGATGGCGAGGGCCTCGTACCCCACCGACACGGTTTCGCCGTTGAGGGTCAGGGGGTGCTGCAGGGCGAAGGAGGGAGCGCACTGGTCTCCCTGGCCCATGGTGCCGGAGGCCACCGCGACCAGCGGGCGCGGCCCGGGTTTCGTCCAGGCGGCCGAGGGCTCGATGTAGGCGCCGGTCACCGCGACGGGTTTCCCGGTCGAGTCGGTGGACTTGTACATCAGGCGGGTCGCGGTGCCCGGCATGGGGCGCCCGTCGAGGCCCGGGATGCTCACTCCGAGCGGCATGGGTTCGGTGCGGACCAACGCCCCGTTGGCGGAGGGGAGTTCGGCGGGCGGGTTGTAGAAGGTGGGGATGGTGACTCCCCGGGAGACGACTGGCTCCCCGTCGGCCGCGGTGGCCGGTGCCCCCGACAGGCCCACGCAGACGGCGCCGACGACGGCGCCCGCCGCCAGGCGCAGACGGGCCGGGGCGGCACCGCGCGCCGACTCCTCGGTGCTCGCGGAGACGGGGCTCGCGGGGGTTTCGGCCGAACGGGAAGTGCGCGAAGGGTGTCTCTTGCGGCTCATGGTGTGCTCCTCGCTCGGGATTCAGATGATCGTGTCGATGTCGTGGGCGGTGATGGCGTCCATCGCCCGTTCGGCCACGGCGGCGATGGTCATGGATGGGTTGCACGCTCCCGTCGTGCCGGGGATCAGCGCGCCGTCGAGAACGTAGAGCCCGCGTTGCCCCCGCACGCGGCCGTCGATGTCGCACACGGCACCCATCGCCGCTCCGCCCAGCGGGTGCCAGGTGCTGTTGACCAGGGAGTTGGTGTCCGTGAGCACGCCGAGCCCCTTGGACACCTCGGAGACCCGCCGGTGGATGTGCCGGTGACTTTCCGCGTCGCCGCCCGACGGCCAGTGCAGCGAGACGGAGTCGGTGGAAGCGTCGTACCGGAGGTGGCCGCGGTCGGGGCTCACCCCGAAACCGACCAGCATGGTCGTCCTGGTGTCGAGGCCCAGGGGCGGAAGCGACGCCTGGATGATCGTGTTCGCGGTGTCGGGGTTCTCCCAGGCCTTGCTGCCGAAGACCACCGGGCCGCCCTGCTCGCTGCCGAAGTCCTCCCGCAGGTTCGTCCACGCGTAGATGCGGTCGCCGTTGGTGCCCCATCCTTCGCCGAGGCCGTCGGGCAGGTCGGGGATGGTGCCGGTGGCCGCCGCGCGCACGAGCAGCTTGCTGGTGTTGACGCTGCCCGCCGCCATGACCAGACCGCGTGCGGTGAGGATCTTTCGTTCCCGCACCCGCCCTGCGTCGTCGGTGCGGTCGACCCGCACCTCCCAGCGGCCGTCGGCGGCCCGCGCCACCGACGTGACGTTGTGGTGCGTCGCGACGGTGACCTTGCCGGTCGCCTCGGCCTGCCGCAGGTAGGTCACGTCGACGGAGTGCTTGCCGCCGTTGTTGACGCCGAGGGCGCAGTCGCCGTTCGTGTACGACGGCTTCATCTCGCCGCGCAGTTCGGCCAGGGCGTAGTCCCAGTCGATCGGCATGGGGATCTTCTCCAGGTCGTACCCGACCCCGCGCACCCGCTCGGCGAATATCCGGGCCGCCGCGTAGTGGGGGCTGCTGACCAGTGCGTCGGGCGCGGTGGCCACCCGGAGCATCTTCGCGACCCGCGGATAGTGGATCTTGTTCATGCGGCGGTAGTCGAGCTCTTCGGGCAGCCAGGTGTTGAACACCGCCTCCGACGGCTGGAGGGTCATGCCCTGGTAGACGAGCGACCCGCCGCCGACCCCGGCCGCGCAGACACTGAGGATGTTCTCCCCCAGCACGGGTTCCAGGAGCCCCGCGTAGGGCGCGAAGTTCAGCGGGGTTCCCAGCAGTCCGGCGAGGGGCCTGACCGCGGCCGGCAGGGTGCCGTACCAGAGCATTCGCTTGTCGAGGCCCGACACCCGGGGGAAGGTCTCGGCGTTCGGTCCCGTCGGCCAGCGCCGGCCGCGTTCGAGCACGGTCACCGGCACGCCCGCCTGCGCCAGGCGGAGCGCCGCCACGCCTCCCCCGAAGCCGGACCCGATGATCACGACCCGGTGTTCCTCCCGGGTCGTGCGTACTGCGGCAGGCGCGGCTGCGGCATTCCGATACGGCAGTGCACTCGTGGCCGCGAGTCCGGCGGCGCCGGTGAGCAGGGCTCGTCTGCTGGGAGGGGGCATGCGTGGCTCCTTGACGGCGGGACGTGGGAAGGGGCGTCTTCCTCGATGGCGCGCACACCGGCGCACGTGTTGACGTGCGCATGACATAGAGACCAACGCGGGTTACCCGCTGGTTACTTACGGGAGAGTAAGGCTGGGTGTCAGTCTGTGACAAGGCGTCTGCATGAGTCATCCGGCGGCTCGCTATGCTGCCGTGATCCAGGCAGAGGAGAGTCGAGAGTGCGCGAGGCGCCATTCACGGAGCGCGGGCGGACGGCGGAAGCCGACGTCAGACCGTCGCTCGTCCAACGGCGGAAAGCGGCTCTCCGCTTCGAGATAGCCCGTGAGGCCGTCCGTCTGTTCACCTCACAAGGTGTCACCGCCACCACAGGGGAGCAGATAGCGCAGGCGGTGGGGATCTCCGCCCGCACGATGTGGCGCCACTTCCCCACCAAGGAGAGCTGCGTACTGCCTCTCCTCTCGGCCGGGCTCGACTTCGCGGTGGAGCAACTGCGCCACTGGCCAACGGACATGAGCCTCCTTGACTTCTTCACGGAGGCCTGCCGGATCGGCGAACTGTCCGCCGACACGCCTGTCATCCTCGACCTGATCCGGATGACCTCCACCGACCCGGCCCTGCGCTCCGTCTGGCTCCAGGCCCACGACGAGGCCCTGCCCGTACTCGCCGAGCTTCTGGCCCAGCGGTCCGGCGGCAACGCCGACGACCTGAGCGTGAAGGTCCACGCGGCGACCCTGAACGGCGCGCTGCGTGCGGCGGCGGAGGACTTCGCCCAGCGGTACGCGGACGACCCCGAGGCGTCCGGCGCGGAAATCACCGCATGCCTGCTCGCGGCCCTGCGTGCGGCGGCGGAGGGGTTGCCTTACTGAAGCCCGCCGAGAGGCGGCGAGACCGTACAGATCTTGCGCCGGGTCCCGGGCACTGAGCACTCGATGCCAGGCCCTGGGTGCTGAGTCGCAAGAAAATAGTAGCCATGGACATAGTAGCCATGTACCGTACTTTCCTGTGAGTACATCAACTGAGGGCGCCACGGCGGGATTTCTGGTCTGGCGCCTGTCGATGAAGTGGCGGGTGGCCGTCGACCGGGCGGTCGGGCCGCTGGGCCTCACCCATGCGCAGTACGCGTTGATGGCGTCGCTGTACGGCATGTCGCGCTCCGGGGCGCAGCCCAGCCAGCGCCGGCTCGCCGACCACACGGGGCTCGAGGCGCTGTACGTCTCCAAGCTCGCCCGCGCCTTGGAAGCCGCCGGGTTGGTCGCACGTACCCGCGATCCGAACGACCCACGCGCCATGCAGCTTTCACTCACCGAGCAAGGACGTGACGTCACACGTCGCGCGATCAAGGTGGTCCAGGGCCTGCTGGACCAGTTGCTCGAACCGCTCGGCGGGCAAAGCAGCCCGCGCACACGACAGTTCACCCACGAGCTGGCGATCCTGCTCGACGCACCTCTTGATCCACACACCGAGAACAACGAGGAGCAGACATGACCACCACCGCGCCCACCACCTCACCCATACCCGCGGCCACAGCCGCACCCACGGCCAATGGCCGGGTGGTGGCCCTGGCCCACTACGCCTCGCGCGCCCTTCTGGAAGGCGTACTGACCCGGCATGGCGCGACGTTCCAGCAGAACGTGACGCTCCGGTCCCTCGTGACCGGGGGCGGGTCCATGGGCCATGAAGAACTCGTCGGCGACGTCACCGGCTCACTGAAGGTCGACGAGTCGGTCGTGCGCGGCGTGATCGAGGAGCTGACGGCCAAGAAGCTGCTGGAGGCGGACCCGGCGGACGCGTCCCCGGTCCGCCTGACGGACGCCGGACGGGAACTGCACGACAACACCGGCGCCGAGGCCGCGGAGATCACCGCCCGGTTGTACGCCGGCATTCCGGCCGAGGACCTGGCGATCGCGGGCCGCGTGTTGACCCTGGTCACAGAGCGGGCGAACGCCGAGCTGGCGGGAGCCTGAGACAACTGGGTTCCGCCTGGCTGCGGTTGGGTCCACAAGGACGGGGGATGGCGACCTGCTGGCAGTTCCCTCAGGCCGACATGCCCCGACCGGCGTCCGCCGCACCACACCGCACGGTAAAAGGGTCACCGCTCACCTCGGGGCGAGTCCGTGGCCGTACTCCTTGCCGCCGCGGGTCCTGCCGGGCTCTTCGTGCGTCGCCCGCGTGCACCCCATGCACTCGTCTCCCGCGTAGACGAGGGAGTCCAACCAGTAGGCTCCGGTGAGGAGTTGACCTTGGGGCTGCGCGGAGCGCGGGTCTCTCGTGTCATCGTCCATGTTCGGCCCAACGAGGCCTGAGGGCGGGGGTATTGGGGGGCGCAAACACACCGCCCCCGCAAGCCGTCCATACGCCTGAAGTTCCCTCGGTGGTGTCTTCAGCCGAGAAGGAGTGGGTAGAAGGGGCCCCTTCCCGCGCCGACCGGGCGTATCGGGGATGGCCGGCCCGGCGGGGTGTCGTTAGGCCGGGCGCGCCGATTCGCGGCCACGCTGGCGGGAAACCGCAGAGTGACCATGAAGAGTTGGTCAGCGCAGGCAGAACACGCACGATCCAGCGAGTACACGAAGGAGACAGCAGATGCTGTTCGGCAAAGAGCACGTCGAGCGTTACGTCGAGACCGATGGCGAGGTGGGCCACGACTGGCAGAACACCACCGTGCTGATCCTCACCACCATCGGCCGCAAGAGCGGTGAGCAGCGCAGCACTCCCCTGATCTACCAGCCCTACGGCGACGACGTGCTCGTGGTGGCCTCCAACGGCGGAGCCGACCAGCCGCCCCTGTGGTTCCGCAACATCGAGGCGAACCCCGAGGTCCAGGTGCAGGTGAAGGGCGACCGCTACACCGCCCGTGCGCGTACCGCGACCCCGGACGAGAAGCCGGACATGTGGCGGACGATGGCCGCGACCTGGCCGGCCTACGACGACTACCAGCGCAAGACCGACCGGCAGATCCCCGTGGTGGTCCTGGAACGCGTCTGAGGCACAGGCCGACAGGGCGGATACGTACGCGAGTGGCCGCAGTCGCGCGGGGCGCGCCCCGCTCTCGCGTACGTGTCCGTTCCGGCGCCTTGGCTACCTCAGGTGGGTGAGCAGGCCGTCCAAGGCCTTGTCGAGCGCTGCCGAGTTGGCCGGGTCGAACCACGTGGTGCGGATGCGTTCGTTGTTTCCGCCCGGCGTCTCGTGGTCGGCGGCGAGCTGGTCCAGGGAACGGCTCTCGTCGCCCAGTGCGCGGCCGACGGCCTGAAAGAGCCCGCGGACGTAGCGGTCGGCGTCGTCGGAGGCGATGCCGTGGCCGACGGCCCACGAGGTGAGCGCGGCGAGGTACGCGTAATGGGTGGTCAGCGTTCCCGTCAGCGCGGAGAAGACGTTGAAGGCCTCCTCGTCCGCGACCGGCTGCGCCCCGCCCAGCCGCTCGAAGAGGGCGTCCGCCACCGGGTGGGAGGGGAACGTCACCGTGACGGAGCGGCGTTCGCGGGCGGAGGGCAGGGGGATGGCCCGCACCAGCGCGGCGTCGGTGGCGAGTATGCGGCGCAGGTCGTCGTTGGCGACGCCGGCCATGACGTTGATCACCGTCTTGTCGTCGTCCACGCTCAGGCCCGCGCATGCTTCGTGCCGGTCCTTCGCGCGTACGGCGACGATCACCACCTCGGAGCGGTCCACCACCTCCTGGTTGTCGGCGCAGACCCGTACGCCCTCGTGGCGTGCGGCCAACTCCGCTGACGTGCGGGCTCCGCGCGGTGAGAGGAACACCTGCGGCGACTCGTCGGCCCCGTCGCACAAACCCGTCACGACGGCCCGGCCGATCTCGCCGACCCCGATGATGCCAATGCTCTGCACTGTGTCTTTCTCCTGTCCGGTCACGTGGCGAGGGTGGTGCGGAGAAAGCCTCGCAGGTGTCCCGGGGCCTTCGCTCTGCTTGACGCGATATGGCCCGCCTACCTGCCGGTGACGAGGGCAGGCATGCCAGCGAGGGCAGCCTCTCAAGTGCCGCGCCGACCGGGAGCCGTGCGGGCTCCCGAGCACTTGGTCGAGGGAGCGGGCCTCGCCTCGCGAGGAGGGAGCACTCCAGGCGGGGCCCGCGCAGACGCACCGTATGATCCGGAGGTCTGCCCACCCCAGCACGGCACCGACTCCGCCCGGGGTGTTCCTGGAAGCAGCGTTCCACTTACGCCGTGCGTGCGGCGCAGCATTTCGGGGCATATTCATGCGCGACGGAGGAGTAGCCACCGACCGACTTGGTCCACGTACGTGAGGAGACCACGAAGCATGGCTCCCGCTTCACCCGAACCACTGCATGTGGATGCGGTCCTGGGACTCGAACCCGTACTGATCCGTGTGTGCGGGGACCTGGACATGGACAGCGTGCCGTCGCTGACGACGGTGCTGGAGCCTTTGATGGCCCAGAGGGTCGAGCTGGATCTCGCCAACGTCACCTTCATCGACTCCTCCGGGGTGAACGCCCTCCTGTCGCATCACGAGCGGAGCCGAGCAGCGGGTGGCCGTCTCGTCGTGCTCCACCCCTCCAGGGCCGTACGGCAGATCCTTCAGCTCCTCGGCGTGGACAGGCTGCTGGCGGCGCGGCCCAGGACCGAGGGCCGCAACGACCCGGGGGAAGGCGCCCCGGGTATGCCGTAGGCCCCGTCCGCGAGCCCCCCCCGACGGTGACGTTCAGGACAGCACCTTGCCGGGGTTCAGCACGCCGTACGGGTCGAGGGCCTGTTTCACGGCCCGCTGCATGGCCATCACCTCCGGCGTGACCTCCGCGGCCAGCCCCGGGCGCTTGAGCAGGCCCACTCCGTGCTCGCCGGTGACCGTACCGCCCAGGTCGATCGCGTCGGCGATGATCTCCTCGAAGGCCGCCTGGGCGCGTGCGCGGGCGACGTCGTCGCCGGGCTCCGTGATCAACAGGGGATGCAGATTGCCGTCACCCACATGCGCGATGTTGGCGATGAGGATGTCGTGCCGGGTGGCGGTCCTCTCGATGCGACCGAGCATCTCCGGGATGCGTTCCTTGGGCACGCAGACGTCCTCGGTGAGCACCGGGCCCAGGCGTTCAAGGGCGGGATAGGCGAGTCTGCGGGCCGCGAACAGAGCGTCGGCCTCGTGCTGGTCGGTGGACCGCTCGGCCCAGGAGGCACCCGCTGCGCGGAAGCAGTCGACCATGCGCTCGGCCTGGGCGGCGCCGGTCTCGCCCGGCTCGTCGACCCGGCCGAGGAGCACCACGTCCGCGTCGAGCGAGAGACCCATGTTCTTCCACGCGTCCACGGCGCGCAGGCAGTGCCGGTCGATCAGTTCGAGCGCCGAGGGGGTCAGCCCCGCCTCGGCGACCGCGCGTACGGCGGCTCCCGCGTCCACGACGGAACCGAAATGCCCGGCGACCGTGACCGCGGCCGGCGGCAGGGGCCGCAGGCGTACGGTCACCTCCGTGATGATGCCCAGCGTCCCTTCCGACCCGACGACGAGTCCCGTGAGGTCGTAGCCCGCTACGCCTTTCGCGGTACGCCGTCCGAGCCGCACGATCTCGCCGAGTCCGTTGACCATCTCAAGGGCCAGTACATAGTCACCGGTGACGCCGTACTTGACGCAGCAGACGCCGCCCGCGTTGGTGGCCACATTGCCGCCGATGGTCGACCACGGAGAACTGGCCGGATCGGGCGGGTACCAGAGCCCGTGCTCGGCCACCGCGACCCGCAAGTGGTCGTTGATCACCCCGGGTTGAACGACCGCGAGCCGCTCCAAGGGGCTCACCTCGACGATCCGGTCCATGGCGTCGAGCGCCACGACCACGTGCCCTTCGCCCGAGTTGGCTCCCCCGGAGAGGCCGGTGCCCGCTCCGCGGGCCACGACCGGGGTGCGGTGACGGATACAGGCGCGGACCGTGTCGGCGACGTCTTGGGTGGATGTCGCGCGGACGACGGCCGCGGGGCGACCGCTGGGCGCCCATGCCGCTTGGTCACGGCGGAACGCCTCGACGCTGTCCGGATCGGTGAGCACCCGGTCGGCAGGAATGTGCTCGAGGATCGCTCGAACGACCGTGGTACTCATCGTGTGTCCTCTCGGTGGGTTCGCCCCGAGGCGGGCCTTCCGGTGGCGTGCATACCTGTATCCGTCCCCTCGGCGCAGTACCGCCGGGCCGGCGCGGGCGGTGCTGCTGATGTCGATCGAAACACGGCGGCACGGCGATCCGTACGGACACAACCTCCACGTTCCGGCCTCCGCCACGGAGAGACCCTCCACAGTGGCCTTCCGGGGCCCGCTGCATCATGAGGGGGTGCACATGAGTGAGAACCGCTGGCTGCGGCTGCTGTCCGAGGCTCCGTCGCCCGACGAGATCGACGCGCTGCGCCTCGCGCTCCTCGCCGAGGGGCGGCCTGCCGGGGAAGTCGAGGACTCCGCAGCCCACGCCCGCGAGATCCTGCGGCGCATGAACAGGCAACAGCGCGAGTCGGCCGAGCTTTCGGCGCTCAACGACCTGGCCCGGCGCCTGGGGGCACTCACCGCGTCCAGCGGAGTCCTGCGGGAAGTGGCGGCGCACGCACGGCGCCTGCTCTCCGTCGACCTCGCCTACATCATGGTGCTCCACGACGACCGGCGGCTGCGCATCGAGACCGTCGACGGCTCGATGGGCTCGACCCTGCGGGGCATCGAACTCGAACCGGGTACGGGCCTCGGGGGACTCGTCCTGCGCAGCGGTGCTCCGCAGTCGACCGTCCGCTATCGCGAGGACCCGGCCATCAACCGCTCCCCCGCGGTCGACAGTGCCGCGGCCGCCGAGCAGCTCGGCGGGATCCTGGGCGTGCCGATGATCGTCGACGACGAGCCGGTCGGGGTCCTGCTCGCCGCCGACCGCAGCCCGCGCCGGTTCACCGACCGCGAGGTGGAGCTGCTCGCCGCGCTGGCGGCCCACGCGGCGGTGGCCCTGCGCAACGCCGCGCTCATCGCGGACCTGCGCGAGGCCAACCTGACGCTGCGCGGGAGCGATTCCCTGCGCCGCGCCGAGGCCGAACTCCGCGACCGGCTCACCGGCGTCGTGGTCGGCGGGGGCGGCTATCGCGAGGTGGCACAGGCCATCACCGGCGCCACCGGTCTCACGGTGTCGGTCCTCGACTCGCACGGCGAGCTGGTCGCCGGGCCGCCGTGCGAGCGACCGCGGCCCTGGGCGGACGACGAGCCGCAGTCCCCGCGCCGGTTCGAACACGACGGCCGGCACGGCGTGGCCCTGCCCGTGGTGGTGCGCGGCGGGCACACGGGTTCGCTCGTGGCGACCGGGGAGGCCGCGTTCCACGACGAGGACGTACGGCTGCTTTCGATCGGCGCGGTCACCGTGGCGCTGGTGGCCGCGCTGGAACGCTCGGTCCTGGAGACGCAGTTGCGCACCCGCGGCGAGGTGCTGACCTCGCTGCTCTCCGCCGAGGCGGACGAGGCCGGTGTGCGGCGCCGGGCGCTGGGCGCGGGCATGGACGTGGACTCCGTGGCGGCTGTCGCCGTCGTGGACGCCCGCGACACCGACCACACGGCCGACCAGATCGCCCGGCTCGCCCAGGAGACATCGGGCTGGAGTGCTCAACTCGGCGACCAGATCACGTTCCTGGTGCCGGGTCTCGACGTGGCCGCGCTCAGAGTACTGGTGGAACAGCGCGGTCCGGCCGGGCCCGTGGGCCTCGCCGCGTGCGGGCGGGGCGTCGCGGAGATCCGCCGGGCGCACCGGGAGGCCAGGCAGACGGCGACGATGCTGCGGGCGCTGGGCAGGCACGGTGTGGTGGCCGAGCCGGCGGAACTGGGCGCCTACCGTTCCCTGTTCACCCAGGCAGGGGCCGACGAGGCCCAGGTCTTCGTCCGTACCACCGTCGGTCCGCTGCTCGATCACGACCGGGTACGGGGGCGGGGCGGCGACCTGGCGGCCACCATCGGGGTGTACCTGGCCAACGCGCAGCACCACGCCCGCACCTGCGCGGACCTGCACATCCACGCCAACACCCTCTACCAGCGCCTCAACCGGGCCGACGGCCTGCTCGGCGAGGGCTGGCGCAGCGCGGACCGGGCCCTGGACATCCAACTCGCCCTGCGGCTGCACGAACTGGCAGGCCGGCTGGCCTAGGCTCCCGTCCATGCTGAAGCTCGGAATTCCCGTCGTCGGGGTCACCGACATCGCTCGCGCTGTCGCCTTCTGGACGCAGGCGCTGGACCTGGTCGCCACCGAGGAGTGGAACAGCGAGACCTGGCGGACGCTCGACCACGCCGATGGAACCGGCCGCGCCCTCGCCCTGCTGCACAGTGCGTCACCGGCGGAGCCCCGGCCGCGTCTGCACCTGGATCTGTTCGCCGAAACCACCGAGGAACAACGGACAGAGGTCCGGCGGCTGATCTCCCTGGGTGCGCGAGCCGTCGAGTGGGATCTGTATCCGCCCGACCCCGACTTCGTCGTTCTCGCCGACCCCGACGGCAACCTCTTCTGCGTGGTCGACCTGAGCCGTGCGCCCAGCGGCAGCAACCGGCCGCCTACCTGACGGACGCCCCTCCCCTGCCCCCTTCGGTGGCCGAACCCGCGAGGACTGCCGACTCGCCGCCCTTGGCCCGTGGCCCTTCCCGCAGCACGGCCGCCCCCACCCCGGCGGCGACCATCACGATGCCGACGATCCACAGCCCGGTGTCGATGTCCCCGGTCGCGTCGCGGGCCCACCCCGTCACGTACGGCGCGAGGAAACCCGATGCGTTGCCGAGGGTGTTGATCAGCGCGATGCCCGCTGCCGCTCCGGCGCTCGTCAGGACGGTGGGCGGGAAATGCCAGAAGACGGGCAGCGCGCAGAAGATGCCCATCGCCGTGACGGTGACCATGAGCATGACCGCGTACGGGGAGTCGAGGTAGAGGGCGACCGGGATCGTCAGGCCGCCGACGACGGCGGGTCCGGCCAGGTGCCAGCGCCGTTCCCCTGTGCGGTCGGAGTGGCGGCTCCACAGGACCATCGCGATCGCTCCGGCCACGAACGGCACGGCCACGACGGCTCCGGTCTGCACCAGGCTGAACTCGGTGTCGAACCGCTCGGAGAAGCCCGCCACCAGCGTCGGCCCGAAGAACGACAGGGCGTACAGGCCGTACACGATCCCGAAGTAGATGCCGCCAAGGGCGAGCACCTTGCCGCTGAGCAGGGCCCGCCAGGCGGAGCCCTCCGCGCCGGGCGCGACCTCGGCCCGCTCGGCGTCCAGGGCGTCGGTGAGTGCTCGGCGTTCACCAGGTGTGAGCCAGGCGGCGGACTCGGGCCGGTCGGTGAGGTAGAACCAGCAGACCACACCGAGCACCACGGCGGGCACGCCTTCCAGCAGGAACATCACGCGCCAGCCCTCAAGTCCGAGGAACCCGTCGAAGTACGTGATGATCGCCGTGGACAGCGGTGCTCCCAGGGCACTGGACAGGGGGATGGCGACCAGGAACGTGCCGATCAGCCGTACCCGTTCGGCCCGCGGCAGCCACCACGTCAGGTACAGCATGATCCCGGGGAAGAAGCCGGCCTCCGCGACGCCGAGCAGCACGCGCACCGCGTACAGCTGTCCTGACGACTGCACGAAGGCGAGGAGCATCGCGCACAGGCCCCAGGTCACCATGATCCGGGCGATCCAGCGCCGCGCCCCGAAGCGGTGCAGGGCGAGGTTGCTCGGCACCTCGAACAGCAGGTAGCCGATGAAGAAGAGACCCGACGCGAGCCCGAACATGGTCTCCGTGAGCCCGAGGTCCTCGCTCATCGTCAGCTTGGCGAAGCCGATGTTCGTGCGGTCCAGGTAGTTGACGAAGTACACGAGGCCCAGGAACGGGATGAGCCTCCGGGCGATCTTGCGCAGTGCGCTGCGGCGCAGCGTCTCGGCTTCCGTCATCGACGACTCCTCATGTCCCTGTGCCGGGGGTACGACCGTCTCGCCAGGTGAGCCCGCTCACCGTAGGCAGCCGGTCGTGGCAGGCACAGGGAGAAGTTCTCCGGCCTCGCGGAGTGCCGATGGAGAAATCGTCCATCCCGAAGGGGGGCGGGGTCCTACGTGACCGCGGCCTCGCGCCGGACTGCTTCGGGGCACGACGACGCAGAGCGAGCCGATGTAAGGGGAGTTGGGTTTGTCGGCGAAATAGGTGACTGCAAGCCGTTCATCCCGGCGGTGCGGTCGACGAAGGACCCTTTCGCGCCGAATGGCAGGCTGGGCACCGCACCCGTACAGGAAGGTCGGCCCGAACACTTATGAACAGCACTACTGTCAGCGCCTTCGAGCGTGCCGCAGGCCACCGGCAGCGGTTCGACGCGTCCTTCGAGAAGTACTTCGCCGAGCTCGCGGGGAATCTCAACGGCGCGCATCTCGGCCGCTTCCCGCCTCGCTGCCTGGAACTTTTGGCGCAGTTGTCACTGCGCGGCGGGAAGCGGGTCCGGACCACCCTGCTTTACGAGGCCGCCGCCCTCGTCACCCGGGACGAGATACCGGGGCTCACGGAAGCCGCCGTGAGTCTCGAGCTGCTCCACAGCCACGCGCTCATCCTCGACGACATCATGGACGACTCGCCGATGCGACGCGGTGGCCCCTCGACCTACTACGCGTGCCGCGAAGACCTCCCCGATCACCCGCAGGCCGCGCTCGGCCTCGCCATGATGGTGGGGGATCTCGCCGGTTTCCTGGCCCTGCGCGTCCTGTTCGACGCCGACCTGCCCGCCGACCGCAAGCAGGCCATGCTCGATGTCCAGCTCGGGGTGACGACCGACACCGTCATCGGCCAGGTCCTCGACCTCGAGCGCGACGTGAACCCCTCAGCAGGCGAAGGCGCAGGCAATGAGGACGGCCAGGGTGAGGCGGCGGGTGAGGCGGGGCTGCTGGAGACAGTGTGCGAGTACAAGACCTCTCGCTACACCATCCTTGGCCCCATGCGCCTGGGCCTGCTCGCCGCGGGCCAGGACCTGGCGGAACACCAGGAGAGTCTGCACCGCTATGCCCGGCTGGCCGGCCTCAGTGGCCAGATGCGCGACGATTACCTCGACCTCTTCGGCGACCCCGGCCTCACCGGCAAGCCCAGCGGCGCCGACCTACGGGCAGGCCGGCACACCTACTTGACCCGTGAACTCCTCGCCGCCACCGACAGCGGCGATCACGACACGGTCAGAGCCGCTCTCGCGGACCCCGACTGCACCCCGGAGACCATCGACCGCATCCGGGACATCGCCCACCGCCACGGCGTCCACACCCGCCTCCAGGCGGCCATCGACCGGCACGCCCACGCCGCGGCAGCCGAAGCCGCCTCCTGGCACCGGCACTGGAACGGCGAGGCCGTCGCCCTCTTCGAGCAACTGCCGCTGTGGAACAGCCGCAGGACCCGGTGAGCGGCACGGGCCCGCGCGGGGTCGCCGACTACAGCATCCGCGCCTCGCCCGCGGTCTCGGGAAGCTTCGCCCACCAGTGGTGGTATCTGCTGTAGGCCGTCACCTCGCGCTCGCCGAGGAGGGCCGTCAAGGACTGTGCCTCCGCGGCGAGTTGGTCCCACGTCTCCGGTGGCAGCGGATGGAAGGCCGTGGCCTCGATGCCGTCGTCCAGCGGACGCCACACGCCGGCGACATGACCGTCGACCAGCAAGGTGGGCAGTACGTCGCCGTTGCGCCGGATGACCCACGGCCGGTAGGCCGGGGGTATCACCCGGGCGCGGTCGGAGTACGCCAGCAGAACGCTGTCCCACATGGCCATGAGCCGGGGAGGGGCGGGGGTTTCGGCGGATGGCCGGGAAGCGCCCGGCAGGTCGAAGAGTACGTCCCCGTCCGGTCCCCCGAGCTGCTCGACGGCGTCGCCCAGCGCGAGGAGCGCCGCGCGGACGGGTGCTCTCTGCACCATCGCGAACTGCGCCACGTCCGCGACCGACGCGGGCCCGAACCCTGACAGATAGCGCAGGATCAAGGTCCGCAGCGCCTGCGGGTCCGCCGCCCGGCCCGTAGGCACGAATCCGTCGCGGGCCGCGACGAAGGACGGCCGGTGACCGAAGGACCACGGATGTGCCGTCGGGGCGTGGTGCAACGGCGCGTACGCCTTGAGGCCCCACCACGCCCCCTCCTTCTTGTCCGCGCCGAGGCGTTCCTCGACCCACGCCTGCATTTGTGCCGAGGTCCGCGGCCGTTCGGCGAAGTCGAGGAGCTCCGGCACCAGCGCGTCGGCGTCCTGCGGGCTCAGCCCCGAGGCGGCGAAGCGGAAGCCGAGCCGGGAGGCGTACAGCGTGGGCTGCAACGCCGCGCGGAAGGCGGGGTAGTCCTCGGCGTGCACGGCGTGCAGCGTGATCCGCATCAGGGTCGCCTTGACCAGCGAACGCTCGGTGAACGCCGCGTCGAGGTCCGCCGCGGTGAATCCGGTGAGCCGGTTCCACAGGGCGACGTAAGGAGAGGCAGGCTGCTGCGCCTGGAGCGCGACCACACGCCGCATGCCCTCCTGGACGGTCAATGCCTCACGCTCCAGCAGCAGTTGGCGGCTGAGGGTGGCCCGGTTCAGTTCCCGCGCGGTGATCGTCACAGGCAAGGATTGTGCCCTTCCCGCACTCCCGCGTCATGCGCGCTCAGCGCGGCCCGCAGTGTCAGCAGGTCGGTGTGGGCGGCGAGGTCGAGTCCCGTCAGGGCGGCGATGCGGCGCAGGCGGTAGTCGACGGTGTTCGGGTGCACGTGCAGACGGGTCGCCGTATCGCGGCGGTCCAGGTTCGACGCGAAGTACGTCCGCAGCGTCATGGTCAGATCCGGGCCGTCCGCCAAGGGGGCCAGCAGGGCGGCCAGGTGGGCGCGGGCGGGGCTCGCGCGGGTGAGCTGGTAGTCGAGGAGCAGCGCGGTCAGGGGATAGACGCCCGGTGGCCGCCCTGTGCCCGTCGCCGTGTCGCGCAGCTCGGTGGCCAGGCGGACGGCGTGCGGGACTTCGGCCGGGGTGCTCGCGGCGACACCGGCGACCAGGGGCGCGCCGCCGGCGGTGATGAGGGATGCCGTCAACTTCTCCAGGCGGGCCCGGTCGGTGTCCGCCGCGCGGTCCGGTGCGGTGTCGGACGGGATGAGCGCGAGGCCCTCGTCGGCGGACAGGCGGGAGAGAACGGGGTGGCCGAGGGCGCGGTCGAGTTCCGTGCGCAGGCGCCTGATCTTGCGCCGGGAGGCCACGGTGGCGTCCACGTCCGCGCGGTCCTCATCGGGGTGACGGCCGATGGTGAAGGCGAGCACCAGATAGCACGGCGGGAGGCGTATCCCCAGCTGGGCGGAGTCGAGTTGCGGGCCTCTCCCGTCGAGCAGGGCGGACAGGACGGTGTGCCGGGCCGCGTCGCGCTCCCCGATCAGCGACTGGCTCTCCTCCACGTATCCCGACGTGACGGCGGCCGTGATCTCGCGCAGGCAGTCGAGCAGCAGCCGGTGGGCCTCGATCAGGTCCTGCGGTTCGGCCCGCGCCGTCACCTCCTCCACGCAGATGCGGGCCCCGTAGTAGTAGGCGCTGACGACCGCCTCCACGGGGATGCGTTCCTCCGCACGCCTGGCCGCCGAGCGGCGCACCGTCCCGAGAAACTCCGGGGGTGGCATGCGCTCGGTGCGCAGCACATCGGCGAAGACCCGGATCGTCATGTCGACGATGGCGCGGACGTCCCCGTGCAGTTCCTCGGCTGGCAACCGCCCGTAGACCGGCAGGTCGTCCGCGAGGCGCCGGGTGACCGTCGCGGCCAGCCCCGGTACGTCGGCGATCAGGAAGCGGCCCACGCTTTTGTCACCGGTCACAACTGACCCCTCGGAAAGTCTGGTTGCGCGCCTAGAACACCAAGGCGTCGATGGCCCGGATCATAAGGGCGTCCGTTACCCCCGGTACACCCCACTCAGGAGAGCCCGTGCGCCCCACACGCGCCCGCACCACCGCGGTCATGGCCGCCGCCCTGTCCGCCTGCGCCCTCGGTGTGTCGCCGGCCGGCGCGACGTCTTCGCGGGCCGAGGAGCCCTTGGAGTACGTCGCCATCGGCGATTCCTTCGCGGCGGGACCCCTCATCCCCGACCAGAGCCAGTGGTCCTGCCTGCGCTCCGCACGGAACTACCCGGCCGTCGTCGCCGAGGCGCTGGGCGCGCGGCTCACCGACGTCAGCTGCTCGGGCGCGAAGGTCGGCGACTTCTCCGGGCGTCAGTTCGGCCTGCTGCCGCCCCAGTACAACGCCCTCAAGCCGAGCACCGACCTGGTGACCCTGACGATCGGCGGCAACGACGTCAGTCTCGTCGCCACCGCGCTCGGCTGCGTCAACCTCCTGCCGAAGCCCACCGGCATCTCCTGCGCCGACACCGCCGCGGCCAAGGGCGACCCCACCGCGAAGGCCATCGAGGCCTGGCGCGCCTCCTTCGGTCAGGCACTCGACGAGGTCCACCGGCGCGCCCCGAACGCCCGGGTCGTCGTCGCGGGGTATGCCACCTACATCCGCAAGGACGGCTGCTGGCCGACCCAGCCCATCTGGGACAAGGACGGCAACTACCTCCAGGCACGCGTGAACCAGCTCAACGGCGTACTCTCCGAGCAGAGCAAGGCCCACGGCGCCACGTACGTCGACACCGCTGCCGTCAGCGCCGGTCACGACACCTGTGCCGCGCCGTCCGAGCGCTACATCGAGGGCCTGGTCCCCACCAGCGTCGCGGCACCGCTGCACCCCAACGCCCGCGGCATGGCCGCCTTCGGGGAAGCCATCGCGAAGGCGGCGGCACGCCCGTGACGGCCGGAGTCCCGGGGCGGGAGAACCCCACGCCGACGAACCACCGGACGCGGCGGTCCGCCGCCGTATCGGCCTCGTCCGGAGTGCGGCGGTATGCCACGGTGCTGGCCGCGTCGCTCGTGCTGTCCGTCGCGCTCACCGGCCAAGGTCAGGCGCGGTCGGAGGGCACCGGTCCCGCGACGGCCACCCGCGCGGCCGGCAGCTGTCCGTCGGTCGGCGGCCACTGGGCCGACGACGGCCCTTTTGCCGTGACCAAGGAGCGCGCCGGGTTGAGTCACACCATCCTGCGCCCCACCGAGCTCGGCAGTCAGGGCTGCGCAAGGCACCCGGTGATCATCTGGGGCAACGGCTCGTTCGTGACACCGGTCATCTACGACGGACTCCTGAAGCACTTCGCGTCACATGGGTTCATCGTGGTCGCCGCGAACACCACACAGTCGGGGTCGGGCACCGCCATGCTCGACGGGCTCGACGTATTGAAAAAGGCCGACGCGGACCCGCGAAGCCCGTACCGCGGCAAGGTCGACCTGGACAAGGTCGGAGCGTCGGGGCACTCGCAGGGCGGCGGCGGGGCGATCAACGCCGGCGCGGACCCGCGCGTCGACGTGACCGTCCCCGTCGAGCCTGGCCCCCAGGGCAGGATCGGTGACCTCAAGGGCCCCCTGTTCATCCTGGGCGGCGAGCGCGATCCGGTGGTGATCCCCGAGCTCCTGGTGATTCCCCGGTACAACGCCGCCGATCACGTCCCGGCCGTCTACGGCGAGTTGGCGGGCGCCTCGCATGTGACCCCCGCGGGGGACGGCGACGGCTTCCGCGGCCCGATCACCGCTTGGTTCCGCTTCTTCCTGATGGGCGACCAAGAGGCGCGCGCCGAGTTCTTCGGCCCCGACTGCGGCGCCTGCTCCTCGCCGGTCTGGTCGGACTTCCGGCGCAACGCCAAGGCGCTCGGGCATGAGTGAGTGGGCCGTGGCGGTCGGCCGGCGTGCGGCGCGATCCCCGTCCGGCACGGCGTTCAGCTCCCCGGACTCCGGGCACGTATCGCTTGGCGCCGGGTCGGTTGTCCGGAGGTACGGAGAACAGTGTTGATGTTGGGTCTCTCCTACGAACTGTGATCCTCCCGAGTCGCATAGCGTCGCAGGCATGCATCCGAGGAGGAGTCGAAGGTGACCGAAGATCTGCACGGGCGAGCAGCCGGGGTGGGCCCGATGAGCGGCGCGACGCCGGGCGGGCCGGCGCCCCACCTGCCGGCGATGCTCGCTGACCTGGAGGAACTGGTGGTGTGCGAGTCCTTCTCCTCCGACCTGGACGCGGTGGCACGCAGCGCGGACGTCGTGGCCGGACAGGGGACCCGTCACCTGGGTGTTCCGCCCGAACGCATCGTCGTGGACGGCGTCACGCACCTGCGGTGGATGTTCGGCACACCCCGGGTGCTGCTGCTCGGTCATCACGACACGGTGTGGCCGATGGGATCGCTGGCCACTCACCCGTGGTCGGTGACCGACGGCATCGCACGCGGTCCGGGCATCTTCGACATGAAGGCCGGGCTCGTGCAGATGTTCCACGCGCTGGCCTCGCTGCCCTCCCTGGAGGGGGTCTGTGTTCTGGTGACCGGCGACGAGGAGGTCGGTTCGGACGCGTCGAGGCCGCTGATCGAGGAGGTGGCGCGGCAGTGCGCGGCGACCTTCGTCCTTGAGGCCTCGGCCGATGGCGGCGCGCTGAAGACGGCCCGCAAGGGCACCTCCGCCTACGAGTTGGTGGCGCACGGCAAGGCGGCCCACTCCGGCCTCGAGCCGGAGAGGGGCATCAACGCGGCGGTGGAGGCGGCGCATCTGATCCTCGCCCTTGAGGGGCTGGCCGAGGAGATCAACGTCGGCGCCACGCAGGACTGGCGCACCACTGTGGTCCCCACGGTGGTCGGTGCCGGCACGACGACCAACACGGTGCCCGCGGAGGCACGCGTCTCGGTGGACGTCCGTGTCCCGACGCTCGGGGCGCAGGAACGGGTGGACGCGGCGATGCGTGCCCTGAAGCCCACCGTGTCCGGCGCACGCCTCGACGTGCTCGGCGGCCCCAACCGGCCGCCGCTGGAGCCGGCTTCCTCCGCCGAGCTGTTCGAGCGGGCCCATCGCCTGGCCGAGCGGCTCGGCCTGGAGCCGTTGTCGTCGGCGGCGGTCGGCGGAGCGTCCGACGGGAACTTCACCGCCGGGCTCGGCTGCCCCACCCTCGACGGCCTGGGCGCGGTGGGCGGTGGGGCGCACGCCGATCACGAGCATCTGATCGTCGCCGAGATGGTCCCCCGCGCCCGCCTGCTGGCCGCCCTCGTCGAGGAGGTCGCCCGGTGAACAACGTCGACACGAACGAGCCGCACCCAGCGCACGGTCTCGTCGTACGAGAACTCCACGACCTGCGTGAACTGGAGGGCGCGAACGCCCTGTTCGAGGAGATCTGGGGCAGCTCGCCCGGTGCCTCCCCCATGGGCGTCGAGCAGATGCGGGCGCTCTCCCACGCGGGCAACTACGTCGCCGGAGCCTTCGACGACGGCCGGCTGGTCGGCGCGTCCGTCGCCTTCTTCGCCGCCCCGGCCGGAGAGGCCCTGCACTCGCACGTCACCGGCGCCCTGCCCGGCCGCCGGGCGGGCCTGGCCCTCAAGCTCCATCAGCGCGAGTGGGCCCTGGACCGCGGGCTGCGACGGATCACGTGGACCTATGACCCGCTGGTGCGGCGCAACGCCCACTTCAACCTGACCAAGCTGGGCGGGCGGCCGGTCGAGTACCTCACGAGCTTCTACGGGCCGATGGACGACGTGATCAACGGCGGTGACGACACCGACCGCGCTCTGGTGGCCTGGGAGGTGAACGATGCCGCGGTGATCGCCGCCGCAGCGTCGCGCCCCGTACCCGTGACGGTCCCCGAGGACGCGGCGACCGCGCTGTCCGTGCGTGACGGTCTGCCCGTCGTCGGCCGCGCCGACACCGCGACCCTGCTGGTCGAGGTGCCGCCGGACATCGAGGGGCTGCGTCGCAACGATCCCGGCGCGGCCAAGGCGTGGCGTCTCGCGATGCGCGACGTGCTCGGCGGTCTCCTGGCCGACGGCGCCCGAGTGACCGGCTTCCACGACCGCCGTTTCTACGTCGTCACGCGCGCCACCACCGCGTGATGCCCGAACCACTCCTCCAGGAGCCAACCAGCATGAAGATCAACGGAATTGAACTGCGCCGGATCGCGATGCCCCTGCGGGCACCGTTCCGGACCTCGTTCGGTGTCGAGACCGCACGTGACGTCCTGCTCGTCCGCGCGGTCACGCCCGACGGCGACGGCTGGGGCGAGTGCGTCGCCATGTCCGAACCGCGCTACTGCTCCGAGTACGTCGACGGGGCGGCCGACGTACTGCGCCGCTTCCTGATCCCGGCGCTCCCCGCCGTGGCCGACGCCCACGCCGTCAAGCGCGCCATGAAGCCCTTCAAGGGCCACAAGATGGCCAAGGCGGCGCTGGAGACGGCCGTCCTCGACGCCCAACTGCGGTCCACGGGGCAGTCCTTCGGGTCGTTTCTCGGAGCCGAGCGCGAGCGCGTTCCGTGCGGTGTCTCGGTCGGCATCATGGACTCCATTCCCGAACTCCTGGACGCCGTCGGCGGTTTCCTCGACGAGGGGTACGTACGCATCAAGCTCAAGATCGAGCCGGGCTGGGACGTGGCGCCGGTCCGCGCGGTGCGGGAACGCTTCGGCGACGACCTGCTGCTCCAGGTGGACGCCAACGCCGCCTACACCCTGGCCGACGCACGTCAGCTCGCCAAGCTCGACGCCTTCGACCTCCTGCTCATCGAGCAGCCGCTGGCGGACGACGACCTGGTCCAGCACGCCGCGCTCGCCAAGCAGCTGCGTACGCCGGTGTGCCTGGACGAGTCCATCGAGTCCGCCGAGGACGCCGCCGCCGCCATCACCCTGGGCGCGGGATCGATCATCAACGTCAAGCCGGGCCGGGTCGGTGGCTACCTGGAGGCCAAGGCCATCCACGACCTGTGCGTGGCCCACGGCGTCCCGGTGTGGTGCGGAGGCATGCTGGAGACCGGGATCGGCCGCGCCGCCAACGTCGCGCTGGCCGCGCTGCCCGGCTTCACCCTCCCCGGCGACACGTCCGGCTCCAGCCGCTACTTCGCCACGGACATCACCGAGCCCTTCGAACTGGCCGAAGGCCATCTCGACGTCCCCACCGGACCCGGGCTCGGCGTCGAACCGCTCGACGAGATCCTCGAGCGGGTGACCACGGCCAAGGAGTGGATCCAGCTGTAGCGGCGATCGGCCGGCAGGCACGGTGACGGCCCCTGGGGCGGGTCCTTCGCGGATCCGCCCCGGGAGCCGCGCTGCTGGGCCGCACCAGAGCGATGGTCCTACTCCCGCGTGTCCGTGCCCGAGGGGTGCATCAACCGCAGCTGCAGCATGAGGGCGAAACGCACCGAGGGATCCTGCAGGTCGACCTCCGCCACCTCGGCGACCCGCCGGATGCGGTAGCGGAAGGTGTTGGGGTGAACGAACACGCTCGCCGACCCGGCGATGATGTCGCCGAAGGCGTCCAGCCACGCGCGCAGCGTCTCGACCAGGTGCGAACGGTGTCTCCTGTCGTACTCCACCAGCCGGGCCACCGGGCTCAGCAGCTCGTCCCCCTGCACCGCGGCCAGATCCCGCAGCTCCAGGAGCAGCGCGTCGATGTACACGTCGCCGATCGAGGCCACCCGCCTGCTGCCCAGGTCGCTCGTCAGCACACGCAGCGCGCGATCGGCCCTGATGCGTGAGCGGCCCAGCGCCGACGGGTCGGTCGCCACCGAACCGATGCCGATCACCACCCGCGACCGTTTTCCGGCCCGCTCCAGGAAATTGGCCGCGATCTGCTCCGCACGCTCCCGGCCCGCCACCGGGTCGGCCGGCACCGGAACCACGGCGTAGGCGACGTCACCGAGGAGTGCGAGCGCCGACCGTGGCTGCACCGCGTTGAGGTGGATGCCCAGAGCGTTGGTCAGCCGTTGACGTTCCGCCACGAGCTGAGCGTGATCACCCTTCTCCCCGGCGACGCCCATGGCCATCACCACCGTGGGCTCCTTCACCAGGCCGAGCCGGTCCAGGGCCTCCACCGCACCCTTGCCGCCTTCGAGCACCGTGCTCACGAGGTCGGCCCGCAGCCGGTTCCGCGCGTCGGCGCCCGCCCGGTGACGCAGCAGGTGCAGGGCGACGAGCTTCGCCGCGTCCTGGAACGCCTGTTCACGGTCGGGGGTCAGCGGCTCCTCGACCGCGGCCCACACCGACCCCAGGAACTCGTCACCGGCACGCACCGCGACGGCCACCCGCGGGATGGCGGTCTCGCCCTCCTCGACCGTCGCGGGGGCGATGTGCACCGGACGGTCGCTGCGATACAGCTCGCTGAAGACGCCCCGGCTCTCCAGGATGCGCAGGTATCCGTCCGGCACCTGGCGGGCCAGGATCGTGGCGACGCGTGACTGGTCGGCCTCGTCCTGACGGCCCGAGAAGGCCAGGATGCGCTGGCGGCGGTCCTCGATCGTGATCGGCGCGTCCAGCAGGGTCGCGACGGCGTTGGCCACCGCGAACAGATCACCGGAGGGCACTCCCCCGAGCGACTCGCCCCCCGCGTCACCGACATCTCCGTCGGTGAGCAGCGTCCGCAGGAGTTCCGTCAGCTGCGACCACGAGGCGCCCTGCGTGAGGCTGATCAGGACCACCGACGAAGCCGCCGAGGCCTCGGCCAGCGCCTCGTCCTGTTCCACCGGGCCGCGTACCACCAAGGCGGCCGCACCGTGCTCGCTCAGCTCGCGCATGAGCCGGGCGATCGCCTCCGCCCCGTAGACGCCGACACCCAGCACGATGGCGCGCGGCGGATACGTGATCGCGTCCCCCGGGTCGTGGATGACGACCCCGCCGACCTCGTCGGTCGGCCCGGGGCTGCCGTGCACGAGATCGAGCAGGGCGGGACTGAAGTCCTCGAGCACGCGGGCAAGACTGGTGCGAGGGTTCGCGGGCACGTCACTGATCACCACCTCAGGCTACGAGGGGAACGCTCAGTGACGTTCGTGTGGTGGCACAAGTCAGCGGGACGCATTCGTCGCCGCGTACGAAGCGAGCGGGCTGACGGGCGGCCGAGCGCGGAACTGACGCAGAACCGGAGCGCGCGCTCAGCGGCCGCGCAGAGCCTTCCAGTCGTCCTCGAGAATCGAGTACTGGACGATGTCGTGCCACACCCCGTCCACATGGCCGTAGTGGCGCAGTCGCCCCTCACGGACCATGCCGGCCTTCTCGATGGCCCGCTGCGCGGCAACGTTCGACGGCATGAAGCCCGACCAGACGCGGTGCAGGCCGAGCCGGTCGAAGCCCAGGACTCCCAGCAGGAAGCCGATCTCGACGCTGTGACCCACGCTCACCCGGTCGGCACGCAGGGCCAGGCCCACCTCCGCGCTGCGGTAGCCGACGCGGACCATTCCGCCCTCGCCCGACTGGTCCTCGACGATCAGCTTCGCCGAGCCGATCAGCTCACCCGTGGCGATCTCGCTGACGCCGAGGCGGTAGTGCGTGCGGGGAGTCCGCCGCGCACCCGCCCTGGCCTGTTCCACCAGCGCCGCGGCGTCGGCGTGCCGGAAGGGCGGCATACCGAACTCCCGAGTCGTGCGCGGGTCGCCGAAGATGCCGAGCACGCCCTCGACATCGCTGGGCAGGAATTCCCGCAGGCGCAGCGTGCCGCCTTCCACGAGGACCGCACGCTGCTCCGGCACCGGCGGCGGCCGTTCGTCGACCCGCGCCCGGGGCGAGGTTCGCGGAGGCCACAGGTGGGCCTGCTCCCGCGCGGCTTCCAGGCGTTCGGTCATCGGTTGACTCCTTGGTGCTGTTTCGTCGGGCCGAACGACACGCGTGTGACCCAGAGTGGTTTTCGCGTACGGATCGCAGGAAGGAAGTTGGCCAGCGGCAGGAGCCATCCGCAGAGGAAGCCCCGGCCCCGTGGTTCGCGGACCGCCCGCACGGCGGTGATGTTCGGGTGGACCGTGCGCAGCTTGCGCTTTTCCGTCGGTGTCATTCCCCAGAGCATGGGTGGCGGGCGGTACCCGGCGGGGTACTTCCAGCGGCCGCGTTCGGTGCGGGCCGCCATCCAGGCGGGCGGGGTGTCGAACACCAGCTCCGCCCCGGGGAATCGGGCGGCGCAGGCTTCGATGAGACGGTGGACCACATCCCGCGGGAGGTACATCAGCATCCCCTGGGCGATGATCAACACCCCTCGTGAGGCGTCCACTTCGTCCATCCACCGGGTGTCGGTGGCCGAACAGGGCAGTGTGCGGTGGCGTGGCGCGTCCGGCAGCAGCCGTTGGCGCAGCTCCGCGACCTCGGGCAGGTCCACGCCGAGCCAGCGCACCCTGCCGTTGTCCACCCGCCAGAACTGCGTCTCCAGACCCTCCCCGAGCGAGACGACCGTGCCGTCCGGGTGGTCTTTGAGGAAACGTCCCACCTCGCGGTCGTAACAGCGTGCCCGTACTGCCATTCCCTGTGCGAAGCCCCAGTTGCCGGTGCCGAACCGCCCCTCGAAGGGATAGTCGACAGCGTCGATCACCTCGATCGCCTTGGGGTCCCGCAGTGCCGAGCCAGGGTCCTTCGCGGCCAGAGCGCGGTGGTGCAACGTCCATAGCGTCGTCTCGGCGACGCCATCCAACTCGGCCTTCCGCTTCTGTCCGTTCATCCGGCGATGGTCACAACACTGTCGGCGCCCCAGCAAGGAGCGTCACTCCTGCGAGCAGATAGATCACTCCTTCAGTTGGGATTTCCGGGATGGAGCCCCGCCCACGACCTCGAGTTCGGAGCCGAGGCACCGTGTTGACCCCCCTCATGCCCGTCGATCCCGCTCAACTTCCCGAGTGCCGGGGTCACGACGACAAGCCAGCCTTGCGGGCAGGGCATATGATGTTGCTCATGACGCAAGACAACGGCGAGATGGACAGCCTGGTGCGCAAACGGATCCGTGCCCTGCGCGTTGCGCAGGGGTGGTCCCTGGAGGAACTGGCCACCCGCGCCTCGATCAGCCAGTCCACGCTCAGCCGCATCGAGAACGGCCGGCGCCGTCTGGCCCTGGACCAGCTCGTCACCCTCGCCCGTGCCCTGGACACCTCCCTGGACCAACTCGTCGAGACCGCCACCGACGACGTCATCACCGGCCCGACCATCGACGCGGCCCACGGGCTCATGCGCTGGCCGATCAAGGCAGAACCCGGCATGAGCGTCGTACGCCAGCGGATGACGAACCCGCCGCCCGACAACCCCTCACGCATGCGCGCGCATCCCGGCCGCGAATGGCTCGTCGTGCTGTCCGGTACGGCGGTCCTCCTCCTGGGCAACCGGCGCTTGCGCATCGAGACCAACCAGGCCGCGGAGTTCCCCACGATGCTGCCGCATGCCATCGGCGCCGAGGGCGGGCCCTGCGAGATCCTGGGCATCTTCGACCGCGATGCCCGCCGTGGTCATCAGCGCGCGGAAAAGGCGGACGAGACCGTCAAGGGAGACGGCGACCACTCCGGCCGGTGACGCTCCGGGCGACGGCCCGCCTCCAGCACGCGCAACCCGAGACGCGGGAGCCGGTCGATTGCGCGTACGGCAGCGCGGCGGGCCATCTTCTTGCGCACCCGGGGATTCTTGCTGCCGAAACCGCATGACCGGCCTAGCGTCGTCGGCATGAACCACGCTTCCTCGCACGCAGGCCACCACGGCACCGACCCCCATTCCCACCACGCACCGGACACCGACAGCCAGGCCGAGATCCTCGATCTGGACGCGGAGGTGCTCGCCGAGCACATCGCGTCCATCACCGCATGGCTGCCCGTCGAGAAAGCGCCACGGCACATCGTGGACCTGGGCTGCGGGACCGGGGCGGGCACCTTCGCGCTGCTGGCCCGTTTCCCCGAGGCGGAGGTGACCGCCGTCGACGCGTCGGCCGATCATCTGCACCGCCTGCGAGCGAAGGCGGAGGCGCTGGGGACGGCCGACCGGGTGCGCACGGTGGCTGCCGATCTCGACGCTGACTGGCCCGACCTCGGCCGGCCCGAGCTGGTGTGGGCGTCGGCGTCGATGCACCACATGGCCGACCCCGACAGCGCCCTGCGCAGGGCGCACGACCTGACCGCGCCCGGCGGGCTGTTCGCCGTCGTCGAGCTGGCCGGCTTCCCCCGCTTCCTGCCCGCCGACGCTCCGGCGGACCGGCCCGGCCTCGAAGAACGCTGTCACACCGCGCTCGATTCTCACGAAGCCGAGCATGTACCGCACCGAGGCGCGGACTGGGGTCCCAAGCTGGCGGCCGCCGGGTTCACCGTCGAGGGCGAGCGGACGATCAGCGTGCACGTAGACGGCTCCCGCAGCCCGGCGGTCGCCAGGTACGCGCTGAGCAGCCTGAAGCGCCTGCGGGCCGGCGCCCATGCCCTGACCGCCGAGGATCTCGCCTCGCTCGACCAACTGCTCGACACCGAGGGCCCGCTCAGTCTGTTGCGCCGCGACGACCTCGCGCTCCGCACCGAGCGCACCGTATGGGCCGCACGCCGCGCCTGAGCCCGCGGACGAGCGCGACCAGCTCCCGACCATCGTGGTCGGCGTCGCCGAGCCGGCACCCGCACGCAAAAAGGGGTGGGCCCGTCACGTGCGAACGGAAACGGGCCCACCCACAGCGTCCTCGGGAACGCCTCCGGCCACCGTACGGTCACTCGCGCCCCCGCGCCCGTCGGCAAGGCCACCGGGGAGGACTTTCGCCGGGCGGGCGGGCGGGCGGCGCGTGCGCGGCTCGCCGATGGCTCAGGCCACCGGCACGGGCGCCTCTCCCGTCGGACCGCTGTCCTCGGGCGACTCCCCTTCCGGGCCCAGCGGGCGTCCCTCCCACACCAGGGCCCGCCAGCCCTCGTCGGGTGAGCCTTCGAGGATCACCACGCCCGTGTTGGCCAGCGGGTGACTCGCCGCGTACTCCACGTCGACGTTGACCGCCCGGGCCGCCACCCACGTACGGATCACGGCACCGTGGCTGACCAGCGCCACCGTCTCGGCTCCCGTCGCGGCAGCCTCCGCGACGACGGCGTCGAAGCGTCCCAGAGCCTCACGGCCGTTCTCGCCGCCGGGCATCCGGCGCTCCACGTCGCCCCCGGACCAGGCGAAAGCGGTGGACATGTAGACGGTGGCGGCTTCGTGGTCGCCCCGCATCTCCAGGTCCCCGGCGGACAGCTCCCGGATGCCGTCCCTGATCTGCGGCTCGAGACCCGTCGCGGCGGCGAGCGGCGCGGCCGTGACCTGGGTCCGCAGCAGCGTGGAGACGTACAGGGCCTCGATCTTCTCGTCGGCCAGCGCCTCCGGCAGCGCCGCCGCCTGGTCCTGCCCCAGCGGCGTCAGCGCCGGGCCCGGGACCCCGGTGTCCAGGAGGTGCTTGAGGTTGGACGGGGTCTGGCCATGGCGTATGAGCAGCAGGCGCATGCGGGGACTACCTTCCCTGGGCGGCGACGGAACAAGCTCTTCCACTCTGCCACCGAAATCCGGCACCACGGCATCACGCTCGTCCCACGCCGTCCGGGCGGGCGTGATCACACCCTCCCGGACGGCTCGGCCGCGTTTCGGGGCGGGACCTACCCGCGAGCGATGCGGTAGACGCTGCCGCCGATGTCGAGCACGTACAGCTCGCCGTTGCCTCCTTGTACGAACGAGACGACCTCCCCGGCGCTGACTCCGAGGTCGCTGACGCCGGTCACCTTGCCGTTCTGCATCCGCAGGGAGCGGATGGTGCCGTCGCAGTAGTCGCTGAACACGTACTGGCCCTTGAGCTCCGGGATGGCCTTGCCCCGGTAGACGTATCCGCCGGTGACCGAGCAGCCGAGGCCGGTGCGGTCGTACTCGTGGACCGGCGGCACGTGGTTGGCCGGCTCCGTGCCGCCCCGGAAGGGGTGGGTGCCCTCCATCTGCGACCAGCCGTAGTTCTCGCCGCCCTCGCTGTCCGCCGGCGCCCAGTCGATCTCCTCCCACGCGCTCTGGCCGACGTCACCGATCAGCAGGTCGCCCGTACCGGCGTCGAAGGAGAACCGCCACGGGTTGCGCAGCCCGTACGCCCAGATCTCGTCCCTCGCCTTCGGGTCGTCGACGAACGGGTTGTCCCGCGGGATCGCGTACGGTTCGCCGCCTCTCGGGTCGATGCGCAGCAGCTTGCCGAGCAGTGTGTCGAGGTTCTGACCGTTGCCGTGCGGGTCGCCTCCCGCGCCGCCGTCGCCGAAGGCGACATAGAGGTAGCCGTCGGGGCCGATCTTGATGTCGCCGCCGTTGTGGTTCGGGTAGGGCTGTGTCTGCGTGAGGACGGTGCGTCGGGTGTCGGGCCGGATCTTGCCGTGTCGTACGGCGAACTCGTCCACCGTGCTGGTGCCTTCGAGGTTCGTGTACGAGATGTAGAAGTGCGCGAACTTCTTGTCGAACGCGATGCCCAGCAGACCACGTTCGCCGTCACTGGTCGTCTCCTTGGATATGTCGAGGACGGGTTTCCCCAGCCCCTTGCGGTCCAAGACCCGTACGGTGCCCGCGCGTTCGGCCAACCAGACCGTGCCGCCGGGTCCGGCGGCGCCCGCGGTCGGGTTCGTGGCCGTGGTCACCTTCTTGAGCGCGACCGTCGGGGCCTGTGGTGGGGTGGGCTCGTCGGCGGACGCGTCGGCCAAGGCGAGGGAGGCGACGAGGCAGAGGGCGCCGATGATCGCCGAGCTTCTGGTGCGAACTTTCACCGTGATCCTCCTGGAGGCGGCGAAGGGGGAGGTCACCCGGCTGCTAGGGGCAGAGTTCGGGGGTGTTCGCCCGCGCCAGCACGCAACCTGGGTGGGGGTGGTGTGCCACTGGCACGCTTGAGGATACTGGGGCGGCGGTTGCTGGTATAGACCAAGAAGTGGCCTTCTGGAAACGGATGTTGAAGGCGGAGTTGAAGTGGGGGAAACTCTTCTGTCCCGTCTTCCACACTGCTCCGCTAACATGATCGAACTCACGACGAGTGCCCTGATCGCCCATACTTCACCAGGAAACAACGCCATTCAGCACGAAGAGTGAGCTATTACCCGCAACTAACAAATCGGCCAAAACAATTGATATCTAGAGAATCGCGAAGCTCTTCGCGCATCGATTACAGGGCAGTGCTCACAGCATGGCGCCGACCACGCGCGATGCTGTGGACAGCGGCGGCCGTGGTGGCCCTCGGGTTCCTCGTCGCACTGGAGATCGCCGCGCGCCATTACGGCGTGGCCGGGCCGATCACCAACCAGGCGCGCGAGGTGATCTTCGCCCCCAAGTCAGGGCCACTGCTGTACGCGGGCATGGCGTTGATGATGGTGGTGTTCACCTGGCGACAGCGGTTCATCGCGCTGGGTGTCGCGGTCGGCATCGATGTCGTCTTCTTCCTGGTGCGATGGGCTGTCGACGCCAAGATGATGTTCGGCAACGGCGCGTTGTGGGTGATCCTGGGCTGTGCGGTCATCGCCTTCACGCGCCGCACCGGCCAGGAGCGTGCCCTGCTGCTGAAGGGCATCGGGCTGAGCCTGCTCCTCGTGGCCGGCCGCAAGACGGGCGACACCTGGCTGCTCATCACGTCGAAGACCCGCCCTGCGGTGCTCGACCAGTACGTGGCCACCGCGGACCACGCACTGGGCAACCCCTCATGGCTGGTGGGCCGGATGGTCTCGGCCACCGGGCCCGTCGGTGCCCACGTGCTCGACTACGTCTACATCCAGCTCGCGGTGGCCGCGGTCATCGTCGCCCTGTACCAACTGCGCAATGTGTCGGTCGAGCGCCGCTTCCCGGCCCACCATCTGGTGCGTACGTTCCTGGTCATCGGCCTGCTCGGACCGGCCATCTACATGATCTTCCCGGTGGTCGGACCGATCTTCACCTACGGCGACGGCGCCTTCGGCACCGGTGGCGAGCAGTGGGCCCTGGCCAACCTGTGGCCGCACACACCGCCGCCGATCGCCACCCCGGAATCAATGCCGTTCGACGAGATCACCCCGCGCAACTGCATGCCCAGTCTGCACACGGCGTGGGCCACCACGATCTTCATCCATTCCCGCAGGGGCCCACGGGTGCTGCGCTACGCGGGCGTGTTCTGGCTGGTCGCCACGCTCGGCGCGACGCTGGGATTCGGCTACCACTACGGCGTGGACATCATCGCCGGTGTGGTGTTCGCGTTCACGATCGACGCGGCGCTGCGCTCGATGGCCCGTGGCTGGGACCGGGCGGGAATCCAGCTCGTCGTGTACGGCACGACGGTATTCGCGCTGCTCCTGGTCTCTTATCGCTATCTGCCGATGCAGATGGCCAGGCACCCGTGGATATTCGGTCCGCTTCTCGTCCTGGCGATGATCTCGGTGGTCCAGGGCTATGCGCGGACCACCAAGTTGTGGGAGCCGAAAGCCGTGCCGGCACAGCAGCCGGAACCCCAGCCCGAACCCCTGAGTCAGGTCGCGGGCGGCTGATCGGAGGGCGTGGGTCTTGGGATGAGCAGGGTCAGCGGCCGGTGGACCCGTCGATCTGTTCGCGCAGGATGTCGGCGTGACCGGCGTGCCTGCCGGTCTCTTCGATCATGTGGACCAGGACCCATCGCATGGACGGCACCGCCCCTCGGCGTGGGGCTCGCGGGGCGGGCCGGGCCAGGTCCGGGCAGGCGTCGATGACCTGGTTCGCCCGCTCGACCGTCCGCCGGTAGTCGGCGAGCAGGCCGTCGACGGAGTCGTCCGCCGACGGCCGCAGCGTCGCGGGCCAGTCGCCGGCATCCTCACCGAGGAAGTAGAAGCGTTCGACGCACGCCAGGTGCTTGAGCAGCCCGAGAAGGCTGGTGCCCGAGGGCACTCCGGCCGTCCGGACCCGCGGTTCCGGCACACCCGCGACCTTGTCGGCGACCGAGTTCCGCAACTGGTCGAGGCAGCCCCGCAGGGTGTCCTTCTCGTCGTCCATCGGGTCACTCCGTTCCGGCGTGCTGTACGAGGGCGTGCTGCACGAGCAGCACGTTGTCGATGACGGTGGCGCTCTCACCGGCGGGTCCGGTGGCCCGGCGCTGGGGCATGTCGGCGCGCAGTACGGACCAGCGCGCCGGGTCGAGATCGAGTTCGGCGGCGATCTCGGTGGGTGTGGGGTGGTGGATGCCTGGGTCCTGGTTCCAGGACCAGGGCGCTGTGGAACCGTGATCGACGATCAGCAGGAGCCCACCTGGCCGCAGGGCCCTGGCGGCGGTGCGCAGGACCCGGGCGCGGGGCAGCTGGAGCGGGGTGTGGAAGTACTGGGCGGAGATGAGGTCGAACCGCCCGGCCGGGAAGCTCTCGGCCAGGTCGTGCTGTCGGGCGGTGACCCGGTCCGCGATGCCGAGTTCCCGGGCACGTTCCCGCACGCGTTCGACGGCGGTGGTGGAGATGTCGACGGCGGTGACCTGCCAGCCCTGGCGGGCGAGCCAGATGGCGTCACCGCCCGCCCCGCAGCCCAGATCCAGGGCGGCGCCTGGGGCCAGTGGCGAGACGGTCTCGGCGAGCAGCGGGTTGACGCGTGCGGCCCCGGGGCGCCGGGAGCGGTAATGCCGCTCCCAGAACAGGCCGGCGTTCTCGTCCGCCGCGCCTTGGCCATCCCCGCCGGCTGTGTCGGCCACCGCCCGGCGGTCTTCTGTGGAATCCATTGCGGTACCCCTTCGTCGGCCGACGTGGCGAGCGCGACGCGATGCGCGCCTGGACGCCGGTGATGTACCGACAGCATCGGCACCGCCGTTCCACCCTTGCAAGAAAAGTTGCGGATCCGCATCATCGATCCGCATCATCGAGGCATGGACACCACGGACGGCGGGAGCAACCACGCGGAGGACGTCTTGGCCGGGGTCGGGCCCCGGCTGCGGTCCCTGCGCCAGGCTCGGGGCGCCACACTGGCGGCGCTGGCGGACGAGACCGGCCTCACGGCGAGCACCCTGTCCCGCCTGGAGAACGGCAGGCTGCGCCCCACCCTGGAACAGCTGCTGCCCCTGGCGCGGGCGCACGGCGTCCCGCTGGATGATCTCGTCGCGGCGCCGCCCACCGGCGATCCCCGCGTCCATCTGCGGCCGGTGCGGCGCTCCGGCCTCGTGATGGTGCCGCTGACCAGACGGGCCGGGGGCATCCAGGCGTACAAGGTGATCTACCCGCCCGCCGGCCAGGCGCCCACCTTGAGTCTCCGGACCCACGAGGGATACGAGTGGTTCTACGTCCTCAACGGACGCGTCAGGTTCGTGCTCGGCGAGCAGGAGTTCCAGCTCGGCGAGGGCGAGGCCGCGGAGTTCGACACCCGCGTACCGCACTGGATCGGCAGTGCCGACAGCCGGCCCGCGGAACTGCTCGCCCTGTTCGGCCCGCAGGGAGAGCGTGCGCATCTGGCACCGTCCAGCCACTGACAGCCCCGACCTTGCGAGCGGACTGACTGTTCAGGGCCGGTGCCCTGCATGGGGCCGGCGGCTCAGGCGGTGCGCCTCGGCCTTCTCGCGGCGGGCTTCTGGGCGGTCGCCTTCTTGGCCGTCGTCTTCTTGGCGGTCGCTTTCGTACCGGCCGTCTTCTTGCCGGTGGTCTTCCTCACCACTGAGGTCTTGGCTGTCGAAGACTTGGGCGCGGAGGTCTTGGCCGTCGCCTTCTTCGCGGCCTTCTTGGTGGACGCCTTCTTCTTGGGCATCTCGTGGACGGTGGCGTCCCTGCCGGTCTCGCCCCGGGACGACTGAGCCTTCTGCACGGACTCCTGGAGCGCGGCCATCAGGTCGAGGACCTGCCCGGCCGGCGCTTCCTCCTCATCCGGCTTGGGCGGCTTCTTCCCGTCGGCCTTCGCCTGGATGACCTGCTCCAGGGCTTCGGTGTAGCGGTCGGTGGCCCACTCCTGGCCCGCGATGCCGTCCGTGGTCATGGAGTCGATGAGGAGGATCGCCCGGTCGACCTCGTCGTCGTCCAGGTCCATCTCCTTGGGGGCCAGCTCCTGGGGGCTCCGGATCTCGTCGTCCCACTTCATGGCGTGCAGCAGGATCACGTCGTCCTGCACACGCAGCAAGCCGAGTCGCTCACGCCCGTGCCATGCGAACTTGGCGACGGCGGCCTTGCTGTTCCGCTCCAGGGCCTTGCGCAGGAGCGTGTAGGGCTTGTTCGCGACCTGCCCGTCGGCCTGCAGGTAATACCCCTCGCCGATCCTGATCGGATCGATCGATTCATAGGGCACGAAACCGGCGATCTCGATCGCCTTCGCGGTCGGGAGCGGCATCTCGTCGAGCTCGTCGTCGGTGACGGCGACGATCGTGTCCTTGCTGACCTCGAAGCCCTTGCCGATCTCGGCGTTCGTGAGCTGCTTGCCGTCGAGGTCACAGATCTTCCGCGTGCGGACCCGCCCCATGTCCTCCAGGTGGTACTGGTGGAAGCTGATGCTGTGGTTCTCGGTGGCGGGCAGAACCTTGATCGGGATCGTGACCAGGCCGAACGAGATCGCGCCTGACCAGACGGGTCGGGGCATGCGGTACCTCCGTGACAGCCCCGAGGACACCAGCCTAGAAGCGAGTCCGGCGGGCGGCACGTGGAGCGCACCCACAGGCATCGCGGCGAGGGATCTTCAGGTCGTTGATCTTGGGCACACGGAGACAAGTGATCTTCGTTGTCGTCCTCCCTAAGGGAGAACGTCGTCCTCCGTAAGGGAGAGCAATGACCGTACCCCCGCGCCCGGTTCGACGTATCGACCGTGAGCGGCGCTTCAACCTGCGGGCCACCACCCTGTTCTTCCTCCTGCTCGCGATCATCCTGTGCGTCCTGGCGTTCGTGGTCCGCACCGCTGCGGACATCGTCGAGAGCCGTCCGCTGTGGGCAGGCTCAATCATCGTGGTGGGCATCGCGGCCGCGCACCTGGGCCGTTCCAGGTGGCGGCGTTTCTCCGCCGCGAGATACGCGCGCCGCGCGGCCGAGGCACTGGAGGAGGCCGCCGAGCGGGCCTCCGAGAGCCTCGGCGCCGCGGACACGGTCGGCGGACCACAGCCCGAAGCGATACCGGCGGACCCTCCGGAGCGGGAGATCCCGCTCGACGTGCCACCCCCCGACCCCGCGGCAGAGGTGTTGGACGGGGAGGAGGCGACTGTCGTCCTCGACGCTCCGGACGACTACGCGGAACTCGATCCCGACGGCTTCGAGCACGCCATAGCCGAGCTGTGCGCCCGTGACGACTGCCGCGAGGTGGAAGTGGTCGGCGGCGCCTGCGACTTGGGCGCGGATGTCCTGGCGATCACCCCTGACGGGCTCCGTATCGTCATCCAGTGCAAGCGCTACGGCGACGACAACAAGGTCGGCTCGCAGGACCTGCAGCGTTTCGGCGGGACGTGCTTCACCGTCCACGAGGCGGACATAGCGGCGCTCGTCACGACGAGCGACTTCACCGCTCCCGCCCTGGAGTACGCGCAGCAGTGCGGCATCGTGTGCGTGGACGGCGAAGATCTGCGGGCCTGGCTGGACGGCACCGGCCCCAGCCCCTGGGAGGCAGCAGCCGTCGAGGGCTGACCGGGTCGGACCGGCGGAAGCCCGCCGGCCTGCTTCTTGTCACTGCCGACGCCGCCGCCACCGATGTGCCGCCGCCGACGCAACTTCCGCTCGCTCCACGCAACTTCACTTGCTCAGCGCAGCTTCACCTTGCTCAGCGCGGCAACGCCCAGCGCCGCGAGACCGATCTGGATGAGCCATTCGATCCAGTCCACTCCGTCGGTGTTCGCCACGTCCAGACCTGCCGCGACGGCCGTGCCGATCAACGCCGCCACGATGCCGACGACCAGCGTCCAGAGAATGCCGATGCGCTGGCGTCCGGGAACGACGAGTCGCCCCAGTATCCCGATGACGATTCCGATCACCACAGCGCTGATGAGACCCGAAATCTCCACGATTTCCCCTTGGTTGGCGTCCTGTCACCAACCGAGTGCCCATGGGCCGGACGGATAGGCCCCGCTTCCCCCGTCGCCCTCTCACCGCCCGCGGTAGCCGACCTTGTCCAGGCGCCTGAGCACGGGCGAAGCCGCGGTTCCGTGCAGTATCACCGACAGCAGGACGATGAACGTCACCACCGCCCACAACTCCTCCTGGAACGCCTGGAGATCCCCCTCCCCCAGCGCGTACGCGAGGTAGAACACGGACCCGATTCCGCGGATGCCGAAGAAGGAGGTCACCGCGCGTTCCCCAGGGGTCGTCCGCCCCCGCAGCTGGGCGATCCAGCCGGTGAGCGGACGGATCACGAGCAGTACCAGGACGGCTGTCACCGCGCTGCCCCAGGAGAGCGCGGAGAGCCCGCCGCAGGCGATGAACCCGCCGATGAGGAGCAGCACACCGGCCGTGAGGAGCCGCTCCACCTGCTCCATGAAGGTGTGCATCACCAGTTGGTAGCCGTGGGCGCGCTCGGCGGCCCGGATCGCGCAGGCCGTCGTGAACACCGCGAGGAACCCGTAGCCGTGCAGTACTTCCGTGAGGCCGTACGAGATGAAGGTCGCCGCCAGTGCGACGAACCCCTCCCGGTGTTCGGAGAGCCGCAGCGCCTCCCAGCCGGCCCGGAAGAACATCCACCCGAGCAGTCGGCCGACCAGCAGACCCACCGCCACGCCGACCGTGACGCGTACGATCACGTCGCTCCACAGCCAGTGGCCCACCCACTCGCCGGACCAGCCCGTCTCCGAGGCGGCGAACATCGCGAGGCCGGCCATGACCAGCGGGAAGGCGAGACCGTCGTTCAGGCCCGCTTCTCCGGTGAGGGCGAAGCGCACCTCGTCCTCGTCGTTCTCGGCGTCGGTCGGCTCGCCGACCCGTACCTCCGCCGCGAGCACCGGGTCGGTGGGGGCGAGCACCGCGCCCAGCAGCAGGGCGACGGCCGGCGGCCAGTCCACAAGACCCCAGGCGACGAGCGCGGTGGCCACGACGGTCAGGGGCATCGTGATGCCGAGAAGTCGCCACGCGGTGGACCAGGACCGGCGGCCGAACGGTCTGTTGATCGCGAGACCCGCGCCCATCAGGGCCACGATGACGCACACCTCGGTGAGGTGCTCCAACCACGCCCGGTGCTCGTAGGGGTCGAGCTCGGGCAGCCCGGTCGGCAGCAGATAGACGAGGAAGCCGACGGCCAGGAAGACCATCGGCATCGACATGGGCTGGCGCGCCACCAGCCGGGGCAGCACCGCGGCGAGCAGTGCGCCGATGCCCATGCAGGCGTATCCGACGTCCGCAGCGGTCACGTCCATCTGTCGGCGCCCGCCTTCGTGGTCATCTCCCGTCCTTCCGACGCCTGATCCGTTTCGCTTCGTTCCGGCCGAAGGCCGTCCGGTGCGGGGATGTCAGGGGGCCGGGTAGGGCTTTCGGGCGAGGAGCTCGGCCAGGTGGAAGGCGTTGACGGCGAGGGCGTGGGTGGCGGAGGCGACGGACTCGGGGGTCTCGTCCAGATCCTGGTAGTCAGTGCCCTGCTTCGCCTCGCCCACCCAGTAGGTGACGGCGTAGGGCGCCAGCGAGAAGCCGAGGTCGTTGAAGCCCTGGAAGACGTCCGCGCTCACCTTGTGCGCGCCGTCCTCGTTGCCGACCACGGCCACCGCCGCGACCTTCCCGTACATCAGGGGCCGGCCGTCGTCGTCGGTCTCCGACATGTCCGCGTTCAGGCGCTCCAGGACGCGCTGGCAGACGCTCGACGGGTGGCCCAGCCAGATCGGCGTGGCAAGGAGCACGATGTCGGCCGCCAGCACCTTCTCGCGCAGGGCCGGCCAGCCGTCGCCGTTGCCCAGGTCGGCCGCGACGCCGGGGTGGATGTCGTGGTCGGCCACCCGGACCGTCTCCACCTCGACCCCCAGCTTGTCGAATTCGGCCATGACCTGATCGGACAGCGTGTGGCTGCTGGACGCGGTCGGCGAGGAATTCAGCGTGCATACCAAGGACAGCGCGCGCATGTGATGCTCCATTCTTCGGTGCGGGGGCGGGTGTATCCCTGGAGGCGTTCCCGATTGGATCAACCCTAATCAAGCGGGCTTTAAAGAACGGAGAACGCCGCGGCATACGGACCCCGTCCGAAGCGGCCCATGTTTTCGCCGCCATTCGCAGGGCAACCGGTATTGAACAAGCCGTACGGCAGTTAACGAACCGACGGCGGGCAAGAAGCCCGACGCAGGGCAAGACGAGCAAGTAAAGACGTTCTTTGGAGGTCCCTCATGCTGAAGGCCATTGCAGATGTACTCCGAGCCATCGGTGGAGCCATCGCCACGGTCGTCACCCTTCCCTTCCGCGCCGTCGCCCGGCTCTTCGGAGGTGCCTCCGCCAGCGCCCGCGGCCACCACTGACCGCGCAGTCGCCCTTGAAAGGGCCCCACGGTCACCCGTGACCGTGGGGCCCTTTCACGCGTCTTGACCGACGTACCGCTGAAGCACGTCGCAGGCGTACTGGAACTCCTCCATCAACCGGGTGGACTCCACGACAAGGACCCCGTACGGACGAGCCGGGTCGGCCAGCGGAAGGCCGGCCCGGTTCGCTCCGTCCCTCACCTTCCGGCAGCACTCCTGGGCCTCGTCGGCCAGCTGACACAGCTGCCGGGCCTGTTCCACGAGGGAGTCCTCGTCCAGCTGGCCGAGCACCTCGCCGATCTTCGCGAGGGATTCGAGGAAGCCGGCGTAGTCGTCGAGGAAGGCCCGGTCGTCGTGCCGGCCCCCGTCGTCCTCCTGCCACTGATCCAGTCCACGCGTCAGTGACGCCACCTGGTACAGCGAGCGTTCGAGGGCTCCGAGCACCGAGCCGTACCCCTCGAACGAGGTCCGGCCCCGATGCCTGCGCAACAGCCGCCGAGGGTTGAAGTAGAGGCTTTCCTCCGCCGTACGCAGCCCTTCCCTGGCCTGGGTGATCTGGCCACCGGTCTGCTCGGCCCGCCGGCGCCACTGCTTGCAGCGCTCCTCGTCCACCTCACCCTCACGCAGCGCCGGATACATGTCGCTCACCAGCTCGCCCAGAGCAGTGGACAGCGAACGGATCCCGTGCTCGGCGCTGCGGTAGCGCATCGGCGGGGCCACCGTGACGTTCACGACGACGCCGATGCCGCAGCCGATGAGGACCAGCAGGATGATCTCCCCTAGCTGGGTGATCTTCTGCGAGGCGGACGTGGCGGCGGCATACGTGGAGAAGGCGAAGAAGGCCGCGGTGGCGACCTGGGAACCTTGCGCGCCGAGTGCGGGCCAGCGTCCGATGGACAGGCCCACCAGCGCGACCAGGACGAACGTCAGCAGGTCGGGGCCGCCCAGGAATCCCAGGCCCGCCACCATGGCCACGCCGACGGCCACCGCGCCGAGGTAGCGCAGCGACTGCAGCAGGGACTGGTACACCGTCACCTGCATGATCAGCACCGCGGAGAACGGCGCGAACGCCGGTGACGGTGCGTCGAGCAGGTAGTAGGAGACCACCCAAGCCAGCGTCGCGGCCAGCGTGCTCTTCAGGACGAGGAGCAGGGTGTGGCGTTCGTAGCCCGGTGTGTCCCAGGCTCGCCGCCACCACTGGCGCACACGATCCGACCGCTCTTGGGCCGCGGACTGCGCCCGCTGCCCTCCGCCCATGCCGGCCATGCACCGACTCCATTCCGTCCAGCAGGTTGATCCAGTTCAGCCTGCTACCCGGAGGAGCCGTCCGCATGCGCACATCGGGCCGTGGGGCCCGCACGGCACATCGAGGATGCGCCTACCAGTAATGCTTTCGCCCGCCCACCGCGTGGCCGACAGATCCGAGAATCCACAGGACCACACCGATGACGAGAAGAATGACACCGATGGTCCACAGGATGGAGATGCCTGCCACTAGACCGATGATGAGCAGGATGATTCCGAGTGCGATCATTGCGCCTCCGACCCTCAGAATTATTTCAAGTATGCACCTTCTGAATGCCGATGACAGCTTCAGAGACAGCTTCGGCGTCGGGGCCGTCGAGTGGCGGAACAATCCCTGATCCCCTGATCCGCAGACCATTCGGACACGCCTGTGACGGTGTGTGATGCCGGACCACCCATTCGTGCATCCACATCCGTGTCGATCTTGTGCATCTTTCCAGTCCGCGGCGTCGAACCCGGACGAGACCTCTCATCTTGCTGAGTTGCGTCTGCCGTCGGCGTGATAACACGGAGTGATCACATCCGAAGGAGACGACGCGACATCATGGGTATCTTCAGCCGTCGCCAGACCCCGACCCTCGAGCCGATACCGGCGGTCGGGCCCAGTACGCCCTTCTCGGCATCCTCCGGCGCCGCCCTCGACCCGGCGCTTCGCGCGCTGACCGGGGAGTGGACCATCGACCGCCCGCACAGCCGCATCGGATTCTCCGTGCGGCACGCGATGGTGACGACGGTGCGAGGTGCTTTCGCTGACTACGACAGCACGCTGTACTTCGACGGTGCCCGGCCCTCCGAGTCGCGGGCCGAGATCGTCATCCGGGTCGGCAGCGTCGACACGGGCGTGGAGCAGCGGGACGCGCACCTCGTGGGCGGCGACTTCTTCGACGCGCGGCGCCATCCGGAGATGTCGTTCCGCAGCACCTCGACGGTCCATGAGGGCGGGGAGACCTTCCGGATGGCCGGGGAACTGACCATCCGCGGCGTCGCCCGGCCCGTCGAGCTGCAGCTCGACTACCTCGGTTCGGTCGTCGACCCGTTCGGCTTCGAGCGGGCCGGCTTCGACGGCACCACCACCATCGACCGCACCGACTGGGGCCTCGTCTACAACCAGCGCCTGGAGACGGGCGGCGCCATGGTGAGCGAGAAGGTCCGGCTGCAGTTCGACATCTCCGCGATCCGGGCCACGCCGCTGAGTTAGCGCTGCGACGCGGAGGAGGGCGAGGAGGGCAGGGACAGCACGGTCGGGCGCGGGCCCTCCCTGCCACGCGCGCCCTCCCTGCGTGAGCGGGCCCGCACGACCGCCTTGTCCCCCTCCTCCGCGCCGCACTACCTTGACGCCGTGGATCTCTTCTCGCGCTCATGGACGGCCCTGCGCACGGCGGTCGCCGAACTCCCCGACGATGCCTTCGCACGGCCGTCCGGCTGCACGGGCTGGCTCGTGCGGGACCTGGTGTGCCATCTGGTCGTCGACGCCCAGGACGTCCTGATCACCCTCGTGACCCCCGCCGACGCGGAGCCGACCCGCGACGCGTTGACCTACTGGGACGTCTCCGCGACGCCCCCGACCGGCGAGGACCCGCTCGACGCGTTGACCGTCCGGTTGGCCGCCGCGTACGAGGAGCCCTGGCTGCTCAAGTTCCACCTCGACGACCTGGGTTCGGCCGCCGGCCGCGCGGCCGCGCTAGCCGACCCCGACGCCCGGGTGAGCACCCGCGACGAGGTCCTCACCACGGGCGACTACCTCACCACGTACGTCATGGAATGGACCCTGCACCACCTCGACCTGATCGCACACCTCCCGAACGTGGCCGGACCGCCCGCCGAAGGGCTCGCCCGCAGCCGCGAGATGCTGGAGCAGATCGCCGGCGCCGCCTTCCCCACGTCGTTCTCCGACACGGATGCCCTGCTGGTCGGCACCGGGCGGCGCGCCCCGACCGACGCGGAGAAGTCGGCACTGGGTGACCTGACCGGGAGGCTCCCGCTCGTCCTGGGCTGATCACCACCCCGGCGAACGGGATCGTGCGCCGAGCTCCCGCCGGGCCCCCGATACCGTTTTCTGCGTCGAGGTCCTCAACTGGCGCCACACCCTTGAGCGTTCCGCCGCAGCCGTGCTAGAAACCGCTTACCACGCGAGCCCCTCCCCCCACTCGCAAGGAGCCCCCATGCGTAAGCGAACCGGCACGCTCACCGCCGCCGCCTCCTCCCTGGTCCTGCTCACCGCCGCACCCGCCGACGCCTCCGTCATCTGGGACGGCGACGCCTCCGGTGGGACCGGCGTGTTCTCCTCGACCTTGTGCGACTCACCCGGCAGCGTCTCGGCACAGGACAACGACGACGGCCGCGGTCAGGTCTTCAAGTTCAACAAGCCGCTCGGCCTCGAACGTTGCGAGGCACACGGGATCAGCGTCGGCGGCTCGCGGTACACCTTCAAGAACAACTCGACGTACTGGATCGGCTGGGACACCTCCACCAACACCCCGGACGCGGGCACGATCTTCCAGTGGAAGTCGTACGGCACCAACGACCAACATCAGCAGAACTACCCGGTGTTGATGAAGGTCGAGGGCGGTGCTCTCAAGCTGTTCCACATCGAGGCCGGTGAGAAGTGGACCCTCAAGTGGTCCACGCCCGTCACCACCAGCACGTACAAGCGCATCGTGCTCGGCATCCACACCTCGTCCGACGCTTCCGCCGGGTGGGTGTCGGCCTTCTACAACGGCACCAAGGTCGCCGAGTTCTCCGGCCGCACCTGGGACGACCTGGGCAATGACACCCGATTCGGTTCGTACGGCTCCGAGGTCAAGGACAAGCGCGTCATCAACTGGATCGACGGGCTCAAGGTCGGCACGACGTACGGAGACGTGGACAACTGAGAGGGGCGGCGGCCGCCCGGCTTCAGGCCTGCCGCACCAGCCGTCCCTCGGTCAGCTCCAGCAGGCTGCCCCGATGGCGTTCGCGCAAGGCACGGTCGTGGGTGACCATCACGACCGGGCCCGTGAACTGGTGGACGGCCTCCTGGAGTTGCTCGACCAGCGCCAGGCTGAGGTGGTTGCTCGGCTCGTCGAGCAGCAGCAGGTGAGGGCGCCGCGAGAACAGCAGCGCGAGTTCGAGGCGCCGCAGCTGGCCCACGGACAGCCGGTTGACCGGGACATCGAATTCCGCGGCCGTGAACAGACCGAACCTGGTCAACTCCCGTGCCGCGTCGTCGACATGGGCAGCGCGGTGCGCGGCGAAGGTGGACAGCACGCCGCGCTCCTCCTCGGCGTGGTCGCTCTCCTGCGGCAAGTAGCCGACACGCAGACCCGGTTCACGTACCACCACCCCCGCATCGGGCTCCCGTAGGCCTGCCAGGACGGTCAGGAGGGTGGTCTTGCCCGCGCCGTTCGCCCCGGTGATCACATGCAGCGCACCGGGGGCGAGCTCCAGGTCCACGCCCCGCAGCACATCGCCGACGACCAGGCCCTCGGCCCGCAGCAGTACACCGCGGTGCGGGCCCTCGCTCTCCGAAGCCTGGTCCGGCTCCTGCCCCGCGACCGGGAGAGGCGGCCGGAAGGACAGCGGTTCGGGCGGTCGTCGCACTTCCTCGTCCAGCAGCCGCCCGAGCTGCTGCCGGGCCGCGCGGGTGGCGCGGGACGCGGCGGCCTGGGCACCGCCCCCGGCGAGGTTGTACGACAGCTTGTCGCCGTCCCGCATCGCGCCGAAGGTGCGGCCGGACCGACCTGCCCGGTCGAGCCGGCGCCGCGCCTCGGCCAGTTCCTGACGCCAGTCGCGGTACTGCTGCCACCAGCGCGCCTGGGCCGCGGCGCGTTCGTCGAGGTAGTCGCGGTAGCCGCCGCCGTAGCGCACGGTGGAGCCACGGGGGCCGTCCAGGTCGACGATGGCGGTGACGGCGGTGTCGAGCAGCAGCCGGTCGTGCGACGCGATGAGGCACGGCCCCTGGTACTGGACCAGCCAGTGGACGAGCCAGTCCACCGCACGGTCGTCGAGGTGATTGGTCGGCTCGTCGAGGAGCAGCCCGGCGGGTTCGGTGAGGACCAGTTCGGCGAGCGCCAGGCGTGACCTCTCGCCTCCCGACAGCGTCTCGGTGGGCCGACGCCGCTCCAGGCCGCCGAGGCCGAAGACATCGAGGACCTCGCCGACGCGGGCGTCGAGTTCCCAGCCGCCGCGTCGGGCGAATTCGTCCTGGAGACGGCCGTACTCGCCGAGCACATCGCTCAGGCCCTCCGTGCCGGACGCCATCAACTCCTCGGCGGCCCGCATCCGTTCGGTCATCTCGGCGAACTCGGCGGTCGCTCGTGCGACGACGGTCTCGATGGTCGCGCCGGCCGGGAAGCCGGGCTGCTGCGGCAGGAATCCCACCAGGCCCGCCACCGCCCGTACGACCTGGCCGCGCTGCGGCGGAAGGTCACCGGCGATGGCGCGCAGCAACGTCGACTTGCCGCGGCCGTTCTCGCCGATCAGGCCCACGCGCTCGCCACGGGACACCTTCAGGGAGACATCGCGCAGAACCATGCGGTCACCGAGGACGCAGTGCACGTTCTCGGCGAGAAGGTGCGCGGTGCGGTGGTCTCCGGTCAGGACGTCCTGCGTACCGGACTGTCCCGGCCGGCCCGCCTTCGCGTGTGACATCGGTCAGTCCGCCAACGGCGTTGCGCAGCGGGCGCAGTACCGGGCGTCATCTTCGGTGGCCAGTCGGCCGCAGTCGGGGCAGACGCGGCCGAGCAGGCAGACCGGCTCGCCCGCGTCGGAGCCATCGTGCGGACCGGCGCCGAGAGCCACGCGTGGGCGGTGGGCGGTCGTGTAGACGAGCCCCGCCTCCCCCGCGTCCACGCAACGGGTGAGGCCTGCGGGAAGCCACGCCAGGGCGCCCGGTGCGAGCGGCCAGGAGCCGTCAGGCGTGCGGAGTTCACCCTCACCGGTCAGCACGCTGAACAGGACTCCGTAGTCCTCCATGTGCTCGCCGAGGCTCGCCCCGGGGGCCAGCCGCACGACGCTGGCGTCCAGATCTCTCGTCCGCTCGCCGAGCGACCACAGGACGCTGATCTGCCCCCGCCCGACGGCCGCGGTCTGTTCCGGTGCGACGAACACCGCGGCGGGGGCGGGCGTGCTCATGCGAACTCCAGTCGGCGGAGGCGGACGTACGGCTCTCGTATGAGTCGGCTGCGGTACCGGCGGGATTCGAACCCGCGGAAAGGGAGAGGCAAGGCCCGCCCGGCTCCCGTCAGTCGGCGTGCGGGGGGCTTCCCGCACGCCGATCGCAATCGGCCGCTCTGCCACGGCGCCGCAACCTGCGGGACCGCGCGGTCCCGCTTCGCCGAGGATAGGTTCAGCGCGCGACGCGAGCGAGTCGATTACCGCGGGTTCCCGCTGCGCGGCCGCCCGGGTTAGTCGCCCGCGCGCATCAGGAGGTGGCCGCGGCGGAAGCGCTCGTCCTCGCCCGGCTCGCGCAGCATCCGTCCGACTTCCACGAATCCGGCCTCGCGGGCCAGTTCCGCGAGGCCGTCGACCGGCCAGCGGTAGGCGGTCGTGACCTTGTGGTCGAACGCCGTGACCGGCCCGCCCTCCGCCTCGAAGAAACCGAGCAAGAGATGGCCGCCGGGGGCGAGGACCCGCCGGAACTCGGCGAAGTACGGAGGCAGGTCCGTCGGCGGGATGTGGATGACCGAGTACCAGGACACGATGCCGCTCAGCTTGCCGTCGGCCAGATCCAGGGCGTCCATGGAGCCGACCTCGAACCTCAGGTCCGGGTGGTTCTCGCGGGCGAGGTCGATCATGACCGGTGACAGGTCGATGCCGAAGACGTCAAGCCCAAGGTCCCTCAGGTGCGCCGTCGTCCGCCCGGGGCCGCATCCCAGTTCGGCGACCGGCCCGGCGCCGGCCGACGCGAGCTCGGCGAACGCGGCGAGCACCGCGCGATCCAGCGGGAACGCGTCGAGCGCGCCGCGGGCGAGTTCGTCGTAGAGCGGGGCGATGGACCCGTAGGCGTCCGCTGTCGTGGCGAGGTAGGAGGGGGAGGTCTCAGTCATGAAGGAGGAATCTACTGGCGACGTGGCAGACGTACCACCTGGACGAAGAAGTCGTCGATCTGCCGTACCGCGGCGATGAACTGGTCGAGGTCGACCGGCTTGGTGACGTAGGCGTTCGCGTGCAGTTTGTAGCTGCGCAGGATGTCCTCCTCCGCTGCCGACGTGGTGAGCACCACCACCGGGATGTCCTGCAGGTCCGGGTCGGACTTGATCTTCTCCAGGACCTGGCGCCCGTCGTACTTGGGGAGGTTGAGGTCGAGCAGGATGAGATCGGGACGCGGCGCCGACGTGTGCTCACCGCGCCGGTAGAGGAAGTCGAGCGCCGCCTCGCCGTCCCGGACCACATGCAGGTTGTTGCGGATCTTGTTGTCCTCGAACGCCTCGCGCGTCATCAGCTCGTCGCCCGGGTCGTCCTCCACGAGGAGCACGTCGATCGGCGCGGCATCAGGGGTGGTCATGTCAGGGCCTTTTCCTCGTTGCGGGATGCGGTGTTCTCGGCGGTGTCGTCAGCGGCCTCGGCGTCAGCGGCCTCAGCTTCGGCGTCTGCGTCCGTCCCGGCGTCGGACGGCAGCGTGAAGCAGAGGCGGGTTCCCTCGGCCTGGCCGCTGTCGATCCAGATGTGTCCGCCGTGATGCTCGACGATCTTCTTGCACAGCGCAAGGCCGATGCCGGTGCCCCCGTAGGCATCCCGGCCGTGCAGGCGCTGGAAGATCACGAAGACCTTCTCCGCGAACTCCTCGGGGATGCCGATGCCGTTGTCGGTGACGCTGAAGCTCCAGTTGCCGGAGTCCTCGTCCGCCTCGCACGTGATACGGATCCGCGGAGTGCGTTCGGGGTGGTGGAACTTGACGGCGTTGCCGACGAGATTCTGCCAGAGCATCGTCAGGAGCGTCGGGTCGCCGACGATCTCGGGGAGATTCTCGGGGCGTTCGACGATCGCGCCGGTGTCACGGACGGAGGTCTCCAGATTGGCCAGTGCCTTGCCGAGGGCCTGGTCGAGGTCGACGGGCACCCTGGCGTCGTTGAGACGCCCGACGCGGGAGAAGGTGAGCAGGTCGTTGATGAGGACCTGCATGCGCTTGGCGCCGTCGACCGCGAAGTCGATGTACTGCTTGCCGCGGTCGTCGAGTGTGTCCCCGTACCGCTTCTCGAGGAGCTGGCAGAAGGAGGCGACCTTGCGCAGGGGCTCCTGCAGGTCGTGGGAGGCGACGTAGGCGAACTGCTCCAGTTCGGCGTTGGAGCGGCGCAGTTCCACCGCCTGGGCGTCCAGTTCGGCCGCCTGCTGGGTCAGCGCGTCCCGTCGGCTGCGCGAGGCCGCCAGTTCCTCCACTATCTGCAGCCGCATCCCCTCGACGTCCGCCGCCACCGCCCTGAGGTCCGCGGGCCCGTCGATCGTGATGACGTGGTCGAAATCACCGCGCGCCACTTGGCGTGACGAGACACGCAGCGCGTCCAGGGGCCGGGCCACCAGGGCGCGCACCAGGAACGCCAGGACGATCCCGGCCAGCAGGAACACCACGACCATGGCGCCGAGGATCACGGTGCGCACCGTGCGCGAGGTGTCCAGCTCGTCCTTGCCGTCGTCGACGGCTTCGGCCAGGTCGGTGTTCTGCGTGGCCCACACGGTGCGGATCTTGTCGAAGACCTCCTTGCCGCGCTCTGCGTCGGTCGCGGCGACGGCGCGTGGTTGGCCGGGTGTGACCTTGTCCACCAGCGGTTGGGCGTACGCGCCCCGCCAGTCCGCCGCCTCCCGCTGGACCGCCTTGAGGTCCGCGAGGAGCCGGGGCTGGTCCGCGAGGAGGTCGCGGAGTTCGGCGGCGGCGCGGGCCTCGTCCCGCTTGCCCTGGGTATAGGGCTGCAGGAACTGGCGGTCGGCGGTGATGGCGTAGCCCCGGACGCCGGTCTCCTGGTTCACCAGGGCGGCCTGCAGGCGGTAGGTCTGCGTGCGGGCCGGCTCCAGGCGGTCGACCAGTTCGTCGGTCACGTCCGCGGTCTGCCCCAGCAGGCGAGCGCCGATCACGGTGCCGGCCACCACCAGGAGCACCATCAGGGCCAGCACCAGCTGGAACCAGCCCTGTACGGTCAGCCGACGGCCGATCCATGTCCTGCTCGTCGTCTCAACCACGGCGTTGCTCCCCGATGCTGCTCTTGTACCGGCCCTCGACGACAGATCTCGTCGGGCCCTCTCCGTCCCCGTGCCAATGCAGGTGCACCACGGCCACGTCGTCGGCCAGGCCGCCCTGCTCCTCGGCGAGGTCCTCGGCGCGCTGGATCAGCGTGTCGACGAAAACCTCGGGTGCCAGGTCGCCCAGTTCTCGCGCGAGGCCCAGCAGTCCGTCTTCGCCCAGTCGCTCGCGTCCGTTTCCTATGTGCCCCTCGAAAAGGCCGTCCGTGAACAGCACCAGTGCCGACCCCGCGGGCAGGGACAGTTGCTCGACCGGCCAGAGCGAAGAACCGGGTGCGACGCCCAGGGCCGGCCCGCCGGACGTCTCCACCCATTCGACGCCGCCCTCCGCGGTGCGCAGCAGCATCCCGGGGTGGCCCGCGCGCGTCACGTGCGCGTGCGCTGCCCCGACCGGTACGGAGAGGCTCGTCAGCGTGGCGAAGACGTACGGCTTCACCCGCTCGGCCAGCATGATCTCCTCGAGTCGGCCCACTTGTTCGGCGCCGGTGACACCGCTGAGCACCAGGGTGCGCCAGGCGATGCGCAGTGCCACGCCGAGGGCGGCCTCGTCGGGCCCGTGGCCGGAGACGTCCCCTATGAGGGTGTGTACGGTGCCGTCCGCGCCCTGGACGATGTCGTAGAAGTCGCCGCCCAGCAGAGCCTGGGCACGGCCGGGCCGGTAGCGGGCCACGACGTCCACGCCCGCGCTGTTCAGGAGCGGCCTGGGCAGCAGTCCGCGCTCGAGGCGGGCGTTCTCCTGTGCCTGCATCTGGCTGGCCTGCAGGGCGACGGCCGCCTGCTCGGCCTGCTTGCGCTGGATCGCGTAGCGCACGGCCCGGCCGAAAAGCTCCGGTTCGACGCGGCCCTTGACGAGGTAGTCCTGGGCTCCGGCGGCCACGGCGGCGGAGCCGGTCTCCTCCTCGGCGAGGCCGGTGAGCACGACGATCGCGACCTGTTCGGCGCGGGACCGGACCATGGAGACGGCTTCAAGGCCCTGGGCGTCCGGCAGATGCAGGTCGAGCAGCACGCAGTCCGGCACTTCCAAGGTCAGTGACTCGCGCGCCTCGGCCATGGAACGCACCCACTGCAGCCGCATCTTCAAGGCACTGTCGGCGACGAGTTCCTCGACCAGGAGTGCGTCGCCGGGATCGTCCTCGACCAGCAGCACCAGCGGCGGCGACAGCTGACGGGTCGCCGCAGAGTCACTTTCACCGGCCGCACGCACGCCGGAAGTCCATGGCTGTGACGCCACCGCTATTCTCCGCCTTCCCCACCCGGTAAGTTCGCCTGGCCACCCGGTCGTTGCCGTCGGCATGTCTACGGTGACTATGCCGCAACGACCGTTGGACGGTCTCCGGATCTTCGCACAATGCACACACCGCTCGGTAGCCGACCGCCGAGTACGCGGAGGCGCGCCGAGCGGCGAACGCGGGCAGGAAAGAACACAAGGGGCACATCACCGCGAACCCCTATGAGCGGGGCAATCCCGTCACCCAGTCACCTCGTCATCCCCTCGTGAACCACGCGTGGCGCCGTCCGTCACTGGCCCACCCTGCCGTCGATGCACTCGCGCAACAGGTCTGCCTGCCCGCAGTGGCGGGCGTACTCCTCGATCCTGTGCACCATCAGCTCGCGAACGGCGAAGCCGTCCTTCCCCAGGCGTTCGCCCAGGTCGGGGTGTTCGGCCAGTTCGGCGTCCAGTGCCGCCTGCTCGCGCGCCAGATCGGCGTATGCGGCATCGACCACGGCCTGCTCGCCGACGGCACCGTGGAAATCGGCGTCGCGCTCGCCGTACAGCTTCGGCAGCGGCTCGCCGACCCTGATCCAGTTGCGCCAGTCCCGCTCCACCTCGGCGAGGTGTCGCAGCAGGCCGAGCAGCGAGAGCGTCGACGGCGGAACCGAGCGCCGGGCCAGTTGCTCCGCGTCCAGGCCCTCGCACTTCATCTTCAGGGTCATGCGGTAACTCGTCAGGAAGTCCAGCAGTGTCGCCGGCTCACCGTCCGGGCTGACCCCGTCGCTGTTGCGGGGGTCGTCTTCCGGGTCCGCCCACATGTCGGGGTAGGTGGTCGCCTGGCTCCAGCGTTCGGGTTGGTCGCTCATGCGGGACATGGTCGTCCGTGTGGGCCCGGCACGCCACCGACTTACTTGCTGTGCTGGATCTGGATCAGGTTGCCGCAGGTGTCGTCGAACACCGCGGTGGTGACCGGGCCCATCTCCAGCGGCTCCTGGGTGAACCGCACGCCGAGCTCACGCAGCCGGTCGAACTCGGCGGCCACGTCCTCCACGGCGAAGGAGGTCACCGGAATGCCGTCCGCGACCAGCGCCGTCTTGTACGGCTGCACCGCGGGGTGGCCGGAGGGCTCGAGCAGCAGTTCGGTGCCGTCCGGGTCCTCCGGTGAGACCACGGTCAGCCACCGGTCCTCGCCGACGGGGACGTCGTGCTTCTTCACGAAGCCGAGCACGTCGGTGAAGAAGCGCGCGGCCTTCTCCTGGTCATCGACGAAAACGCTGGTCAGGTGGATCCTCATGGCATGCGCTCCGAGGGTTCGGGCCTGAGCCATCGGGTCACGATGCACTCAAGCGGTTCGGTGTTCAGGTCGTGGAACTTGCAGCGGCCCTCGCGTCGCGAGCGGACCAGGCCGGCGGACTCCAGGACGGCCAGATGCTGACTGATCGCCTGCCGGGACAGCCCGAGACCGTGCTTGTTCAGCAGCCTGCCGCATATTTCGAACAGGGTCTGACCGTCCCGTTCCACCAGCTCATCAAGGATGCGCCGACGGGTGGGGTCGGCCAGCGCCTTGAACACATCCTCCGACATGACCGCCACGATAGGCAAGTGACGACTTGCCTATCAAGTCGGAGCCCTTGAGCCGCACAGCGAACCTGGGCGGGTGATCAGCGCCAGTCGGGAGCGCCCGCAACGGGTGACAGCAAATTTTCGATCTTCGTCTGGATCTCCCGCATGACGGCCACGACGCGACTCTGGTGCGCGTCGGTGAGCCGGGCCACGGGCACCGAACAACTGATGGCGTCGACGGCCGGGACGTCGTACCGCAGGGCGAAGCCGAAGCCCGCGATGCCGGTCACCGTTTCCTCGCGGTCGATGGCGTAGCCGCGCCCACGCACCTGCCCGAGGTCGGCGAGCAGGGCGGCGCGGTCGGCGTGCGTACGCGGGGTGAAGGACTCCAACGGGCCGTCAGGGAGCGGGAGTTCACCGTCCGGGCGCTCGGCGAGCAGCGCCTTCCCCAGGGCTCCGGCGTGCGCGGGGACGCGGCGGCCGACCCGGCTGATGGTGCGCGGGTACTCATGCGATTCACGGGTCGCGAGGTACACGACGTGCGGACCGTCGAGCCGCGCCAGGTGGATCGTCTCGCCCAGGGCGTCCGACGCCTCATCCAGATACGGGCGCACGGCGCGCACCCGCGCGTCGCCGTCCAGATAACTCGTGCCGGTGAGCAGCGTGCGGATCCCGATGCCGTAGAGGGACCCGGTGGTGTCCGTGCGCACCCAGCCGCAGTCGATGAGGGTCCGAAGCAGTTGGTACATGCTGCTGCGCGGCACGCCCAACTCCTCGGCGAGCTCGTCCAGGCGGGCGGGCCGGTCGGCGCGCTCGGCGAGCAGTTCGAGGAGCGCCACGGTGCGCAGCGCCGACTTCACCCCGCGAACACCCGCACCCGCCCCGGGCGCCGCCCCAGGGCCCACCCCGGGGCCCGTCTCGCTCTGCGACATGCGCCCATCGTAGATCCGCGGGATCTGACCATTGACCCCGCTCGTTCATGACTCTAGCCTCCATTCTCATACGTGGACGCCATCTGCATATAGAGATGAGATTCGTGAGCGAGCTCAGCATGAACAAGCTCAGTACGACGCCCCAGGACATCGCCCGCCGACTGCGGGAAGGCATGGCACGCGGCGTGCTGTCCTTCCCGCTCACGAGCATGGGGAGTGACGGCAGCCTCGACGCGGAGGCCTACCGGGCCTATCTGACGGCCCAGTTGGCGACGGAGCCCGGCGCGGTGTTCCCCGCCTGCGGGACCGGCGAGTTCTTCTCACTCGACGAGGACGAGTACCGGACGGTCGTCAGGGTCACCGTCGAGGTCGCCGACGGCCGATTGCCGGTGGTGGCGGGCACCGGATACGGGTGGGCCCAGTCGCTGCGGTTCGCCCGGATCGCCGAGGAAGAAGGCGCGGACGCCCTCCTCGTGATGCCCCATTACCTGGTGGAGGCCTCGCAGGACGGCCTGGTGGAACAGCTGCGCCGCATCTCCGGCGGCACCCGGCTGCCCCTCGTCGCCTATCAGCGCGGCCAGGTCACCTTCACCGCCGACGCCCTGCGCGAGATCGCAGACATCCCCACCGTCATCGGCCTCAAGGACGGGCACAGCGACCTCGACCGGCTGCAGCGCCTGACCCTCGCCGCCCCCGACGGCTTCCTCTTCTTCAACGGCGCCGCCACCGCGGAGATCCAGGCCCGCGCCTACAGCACCGTCGGCGTACCCGCCTACTCCTCCGCCGTGCACGCCTTCGCCCCCGAGATCGCCGACGCGTTCTTCGCCGCGCTGCGGCAGCGGGACGACGCGGCGGTGGACCGGCTGCTGCGGGAGTTCTACGTCCCGCTGGTCGAACTACGCGACCGGGCACCGGGATACGCCGTCGCGCTCGTCAAGGCCGCCGCCCGGCTGCGCGGCCTGCCGGTCGGCCCGGTGCGCGCGCCCCTCACCGACCCCGGTCCGGCCGACATCGCCGACCTGGAGAAGGTGCTCAACGCCGGACTGGATCTGGTCTCGGCCGTTCGCAGCAGGGCCTGAGCACGCTGCCCTTCCTGACTTCCCCACCCCCCACACCGAGTTGACCCACAGTTCAAAGGGGAACTGAAATGCCGCTCGTCGTAGTCGGGGTCAGTGTCTTGATCCTGTTGTTCCTCATGACCCGCCTGAAACTGAACGGCTTCGCCGCCCTCCTCCTCGTGGCCGTCGGCGTCGCGCTGGTGCAGGGAATACCGGTGGCCACGATCCCGGACGTCCTCTCGGAGGGCATCGGCGGCCAGATCGGCGACACGATGCTGGTCATCGGGCTCGGCGCCATGGTCGGCCGGGTCATGGGGGACTCCGGTGCCGCCCAGCGCATCGCCAACAAGATGCTGGACGCGTTCGGACCGCGCTGGGTCCAGGTGGCCATGGTGGTCACGTCCATGCTCATCGGCGTCACCATGTTCTACGAGGTCGCCTTCATCATCATCGTGCCCATCGCGTTCACCCTCGTACGCGTCACCGGCGCGAAGCTGCTGTGGATCGGGCTTCCGATGTCGATCACGCTCTCCACGATGCACAGCTTCCTGCCGCCGCACCCCGGCCCCACCGCCGTGGCGGCCACTTTCAACGCCTCCGTCGGACTGACCCTGGTCTACGGCCTGTTCATCGCGATACCCGCCGGCGCGCTGATCGCGCTGACGTGGCCCCGGCTCCCGTTCGTCAGGGCGATGAACCCCACCATCCCCAAGGGCCTGGTCAGCGAGCACGAGTTCACCGACGAGGAAATGCCCGGCATGGGCTGGTCCCTGGCCGTGGCCCTCTTCCCCGTCGTACTGATCGCGGGCGCCTCGGTCACCGAGATGGCCACCTCCGCCGAGAGCCCGTTCCTGCACTTCGTCGCCTTCATCGGCTCGGCACCGATCGCGCTGCTCCTGACCCTCCTCCTGGCCATCTGGGCGTTCGGGCCGCGCATCGGCCGCAGCCTTTCCGACGTCAGCGATTCCTGTGCGTCGGCGGCCAAGGCCATGGCCATGATCCTCCTGGTGATCGGCGCGGGCGGCGCCTTCAAGAACGTCCTCGTCGAAGGGGGCATCTCCGACCACATCAAGGACACCACCGACGGCTGGTCCATCTCGCCGCTCATCCTCGCGTGGCTCATCGCGGTGATCCTGCGCATCGCCCTCGGCTCCGCCACGGTCGCCGTCGTCACCGCGTCCGGTGTCGTCCTGCCGCTCCTGGCGGGCGGCGGTGTCCACCCCGAGATGCTCGTGCTCGCCGTCTCCTGCGGATCGATCGCCTTCTCCCATGTCAACGACCCCGGATTCTGGCTGTTCAAGGAGTACTTCAACCTCTCGGTCATCGAGGCGATCAAGGTCCGCACCACCTATACGACCGTGCTCGCGATCCTCGGCCTCGGCGGCGTCCTCGCGGTGGAGTGGGCGCTGGACGTCCTGAGCCTCTGACTCTCCCACCTCCCTCACATCCCACACCCGCTCTCACACCTGAGGAATCGCCCATCATGAACAGGCAGCCGACCGTCACCGCGTTCAGCGTCTATCCGGTCGCCGGCCGGGACTGCATGGAGCTCAATCTCTCCGGCGCCCACGGCCCCTACTTCACCCGCAACATCGTGGTCCTCGAGGACTCCGACGGCCGCACCGGCCTGGGCGAGGTGCCGGGCGGCGAGAAGATCACCCAGACCCTCCGCGACGCCGAGTCCCTCGTCGTCGGCGCCCGCGTCGGTGACTACAAGCGCGTCCTGCGCGAGATCGGCGACCGCTTCGCCGACCGCGACTCCGGCGGCCGGGGCGCCCAGACCTTCGACCTGCGCACCGCCGTCCACGCCGTCACCGCCGTCGAGTCCGCGCTGCTCGACCTCCTCGGCCGGCACCTGGAGGTGCCCGTGGCGGCGCTGCTCGGCGACGGGCAGCAGCGCGACTCCGTACGCGTGCTCGGCTACCTCTTCTACGTCGGTGACCCCGACCGCACCGACCTCGACTACGTCCGCGAGCCCGACGCCTCCGTCGCCTGGCACCGCGTCCGGCACGAGGAGGCCCTCACCCCCGAGGCGATCGTCCGGCAGGCCGAGGCCGCCTACGACCGTTATGGCTTCCGCGACTTCAAGCTCAAGGGCGGCGTCCTTGAGGGCGCTCAGGAGGTCGCGGCCGTACGCGCCCTCAAAGACCGCTTCCCCCAGGCCCGCATCACCCTCGACCCCAACGGCGCCTGGTCCCTGCGCGAGGCGATCGAGCTGTGCGCTCCCCTGACCGGCACCCTCGCCTACGCCGAGGACCCCTGCGGCGCCGAAGGCGGCTACTCGGGCCGCGAGGTGCTCGCCGAGTTCCGCCGGGCCACCGGGCTGGCGACCGCCACCAACATGGTCGCCACCGACTGGCGCCAGCTGACCCACGCCCTGGCCCTGCAGTCGGTCTCGATACCCCTGGCCGACCCGCACTTCTGGACCATGCAGGGCTCCGTGCGCGTGGCGCAGCTGTGCAACGCGATGGGTCTCACCTGGGGGTGCCACTCCAACAACCACTTCGACATCTCCCTGGCCATGGTCACCCACTGCGGGGCCGCGGCTCCCGGCGACTACAACGCCCTGGACACCCACTGGATCTGGCAGGAGGGCCTGGAACGCCTCACCACCACCCCGCCCCGCATCGTCGACGGGGAGATAGCCGTGCCCGAAGCACCCGGCCTCGGCGTCGAACTCGACATGGACCGGCTCCTGGCGGCCCACGACCTCTACAAGGAGAAAGCCCTGGGCGCACGCGACGACGCCACCGGCATGCGCTACCTCATCCCCGACTGGCAGTTCGACAACAAGCGCCCCTGTCTCGTGCGTTGACCACTCCGCTCAAGGCTTCGCGCTGAGCGCCTCGACCCCGTCCAGGCGTTCGCGCAGCGTGTCGACCGCGCGTATGTCATGGGCGGTGGCTTCCTCGTCTCCGCGGGCGGTCCGGTCGCCGCCATGACGCCGGCCAACGAGCTCGCCCTGGGGAACCGCCCCGCCGGAGCGTGCGAGCTCGGCCGCGGCCGTCCTGGAGTCGGGCCAGGAGCCGGGCGGGGCCTTCGGCATGGCGATCCTCGGCTCCGTCGGCGCGGCGGTCCACAGCCGCGACATGGCCGACGCCCAACCGGCCGGTGTCCCGCAGGCCGACGCGGTGCGCGAGACCCTGGGCGGGCCGACGACCGTGGCCGCGCACCTGCCGGCCGAGACGGCGCAGAGGGTGCTGACGGCCGCGCGCGACGCCTTCACCCACGGGATGGGCTACGCCGCGATCGGGGCGGCCACCGTCATGGCGGTGGCGGCCTTCTTCTCCTTCGCGCGGCTGCGGGGCGCGGGCAGCTCCGAAGCCCCCGGCGAACCGCACAGCGTGACCGAACCCGCGGGGCCGGTCGGCGGGGCACATCGTGGTCTCCGTGTCGCGCCTGGTCAGAACGGTGGTCACGGGACCTGGCCGCAGGTCCCGTGACCGGGCTTCGTAGGATCTTGGGTGAGTACGCGGACGCCCCCGACCCCGGGCCGCCGATGCTGCCCGCGCTCCCTGCCGACCGCAGGGGCGGCCGTGGCGACTCCTGCCCTTAGTCACCCCGCCGTCCGGGTCTCCCGCCGGCTGAAGTCCGGAACGTCCTTACTTGAGCACCGACGAAATGATCGAGGCGCCGCCCGCGCCTGCCTCACCGCGCCCCACTCCCCCTGTCCGTCCCCGCATCCTGCTCCGCCTGGCGGGCCGCGCCCCCGCCCCGCCGCCGACGGGCACCACCCTGCACAACATCAGCGCTGTCACCGCTGTGCTGCTGGCCCTGGTGGCGGTCGGCTCCGTCGTCCACGAGCCGGTGCTCATACCCCCGCTGGCCGCATCCGCGGCGATCGTGCACAGCGCCCCCGGGCTGCCGCTGGCCCAGCCGCGCAGCGTGATCGCGGGCCACCTGCTGTGCGCCGGCGTCGGGTACGCGATCCTGGCGGCGCTGGGCAGCGCCCCCTGGGCCGCGGCGCTGGCCGCGGGCATCGGCCTGGCGGTGATGACCGTCGCGCGCACCCCGCACTCGCCGGCCTGCGCCACCGCGGTCGTCATCGTCCTGCACCACCCCCGGCCCGCGACGTTCGTGCCGCTGCTGGCCGGGGCGGTCGTCGTGGTCGTCCTTGTGGGGTGGGCGGCTTCGTGCGCCCGGCCCGGCGCGCCGCGCTATCCCGCGTACTGGTGGTGATCGGTTGTGCGTCGGCGTACGGCAGTGTGAAGTTCTCGGCGTGACGGGTGTGACGGGTGTGATGTAGGAGGCGGCGGGACGGGCTCGATGGCCCGGCATGGAGTCCGCGGAATTAGGGCACCAGCGCTGTCGTGCGGCGCCCGCCCACGCAGAGACACGAGAAGGGACATGCGATGACAGCGGCCAAGACGGTGACGTTCCCGTCCGGTGTGAGTGTGCCCGCCCTGGGCCAGGGCACCTGGCGCATGGGCGACGACCCCGCGCGGCGCGCCGAGGAGCTCGCCTCCCTGCGCAGGGGCCTGGACCTGGGCATGACGCTGATCGACACCGCCGAGATGTACGGCAGCGGCGCCTCGGAGGAGCTGGTCGGCGAGGCGATTCGCGGGCGACGCGACGAGGTGTTCCTGGTGAGCAAGGTGCTGCCGTCGAATGCCGACGCCCGCGGCACCGTGGATGCCTGCCGGGCCAGCTTGCGCCGTCTGAACACAGACCGGATCGACCTGTATCTGCTGCACTGGCGGGGCGGGGTGCCGCTCTCCGAGACCGTCGAGGCCCTCGAAGGCCTGGTGAGCCGTGGCAGCATCGGCGCCTGGGGCGTGAGCAACCTCGACGTCGACGACCTCTCGGAACTCCCCGACGGTGCCCTTCCGCAGACGGACCAGGTGCTCTACAACCTCACCCGCCGCGGCCCCGAGTACGACCTGTTCCCCTGGAGCCGTGAGCGTGCGATGCCTCTGATGGCGTATTCACCGCTGGAGCAGGGACGCCTGCTCGGTCAGCGGGCCCTGGAGTCCGTGGCGTCCGCGCACGGCTGCACGCCGATGCAGGTGGCACTCGCCTGGGTGCTGCGGCACGACGACGTCATCGCCATCCCGAAGGCTTCCACCCCGGCACACGTGGAGGAGAACCACGCCGCACTGGACGTCAGCCTCACGGACGCGGACCTCGAGGCACTGGATGACGCGTTCCCCGCGCCGGTGCGCAAGGAGCCCCTGGAGATCCTCTGACGGAGATCGGCCGCGGCCCTCGAAGCGGCCCGCCCGAGGAACCCGGCCAGGCCCGGGACGTGTGCGCTCCGCATGTCAGGGCACCCGCAAGTCCTGCGCATGCTTCCCCGCGCAGGTCGCTCTAGGGTGAATTCGGAGGCCGTACATGACCCTCGCCGCAGGCGGATCCTCGTCACTGTTGCTGATCATCGGCGTGGTGATCGTCCTCGTGCTGCTCGCCCTCTTCTGGTTCGGACGGCGGCAGGTCACCCGACGCCCCAACCCACCGCAGGAGCCCCAGCCGCGCGCGAGTTCCTGGGAGGAACCCCACGAGGGTCCCTCGCAGTCGCGCTAGGCGTCCCGAGGAGGAACGGCATGCCCATCGCCACGGTCAATCCCGCCACCGGCGAGACGCTCGAGACCTTCGAGCCGCTAGCGGACGCGGAGGTCACACGCCGTGTGGCGGCGGCCCACACCACGTTCGGCAAGTACCGCACCAGCAGCTTCGCCGAGCGCGCCCGGCTCATGAACCGGGCCGCCGACCTGCTGGAAGAGGACAACGCGTTCATCGCGCGGACCATGACCACCGAGATGGGCAAACCCATCAAGGCGGCCAAGGCGGAAGCGGCCAAGTGCGTGAAGGCCATGCGCTGGTACGCCGAGCGCGCCGAAGGACTGCTGGCCGACGAGCACCCCGCGCAGGCCGACGTGGAGGACTCCGGCGCGAGCCGGGCGATCGTCCGTTACCGCCCGCTCGGCGTCGTGCTCGCCGTGATGCCGTGGAACTTCCCGCTGTGGCAGGTCGTACGGTTCGCCGCCCCCCGCCCTCATGGCGGGCAACGTCGGTCTGCTCAAGCACGCGTCGAACGTGCCGCAGACCGCCCTGTACCTCGAAGACCTCTTCCGCCGCGCCGGGTTCCCCGAGGGCTGCTTCCAGACGCTGCTGATCGGCTCGGGAGCCGTCGAGGGCATCCTGCGCGACGAGCGGGTGGTCGCCGCGACCCTCACCGGCAGCGAACCGGCCGGCCGTTCGGTGGCGTCCACCGCGGGCGACGAGATCAAGAAGACCGTCCTGGAACTGGGCGGCAGCGACCCCTACCTCGTGCTGCCGAGCGCCGACGTCGAGCGTGCCGCCGCGACGGCGGTGACCGCCCGGGTGCAGAACAACGGCCAGTCCTGCATCGCCGCCAAGCGCTTCATCGTGCACACCGACATCTATGACGCCTTCCGGGACCGTTTCGTCGCGGGCATGCGGGAGTTGACCGTCGGCGACCCGGCGAGCGAGGAGACGGACGTCGGTCCGCTCTCCACCGAACAGGGCCGCGCCGATCTGGAGGAGCTCGTCGACGACGCGCTCGCCCAGGGCGCCACCGCGCTGTGCGGCGGACAGCGCCCCAAGGAGCAGGAGCGGGGCTGGTACTACTCCCCCACCGTCCTCGCCGACGTGACCGAGCGGATGCGCATCCACCGCGAGGAGGCGTTCGGCCCGGTGGCCACGCTCTACCGCGTGGCGGACCTGGACGAGGCCGTGACCCTGGCCAACGACTCGCCGTTCGGGCTCAGCTCGAATGTGTGGACGCGCGACGACGCCGACATCGAACGCTGCGTACGGGACCTGCAGGCGGGCGGCGTCTTCTTCAACGGCATGACCGCCTCCCACCCGGGCCTGCCCTTCGGAGGCATCAAGCGCTCGGGCTACGGACGTGAACTGGCGGGCCACGGCATCCGCGAGTTCTGCAACGCCATGACGGTCTGGTACGGCCCGACCGATCAGTGACCTGCGGTGATGCCGGTCAGGATGAGGTCGATCCCGGCGAGGAACTCCGTCCGGTCGTCGTGCACGCGTAGCTGGTCCGCGACGCTGCGGAGGAACGCGTACTCGTCGGGGTCGAGATCGGACCACGCGGCCGCGGCGGCGTCGAGGAAGTCGGTGCGGCTCGTGTCGGGTCGGCGTGCCTGGTGTGCGCGGGCGTCGGCCGCGTTCTGGCCGCCCACGCCGAGGATGTAGTTCAGGAACGCGGACGCGGCCGTGAACTGAGCGGACCGGGGCACTCCGAGCGCCTGGACCTGGCGCCCGATGTGTTCGAAGACCCGCAGCATCGGTGACTGCCCCGGGGCGCGGGAGAGTTGTGTGCCGACCCATGGATGCGCCTCGATCGCGTCGAACACGCCGAGCGCGAGGGCTCGGATGGCCTCCTGCGGCGTGGTGTCGGTGGTGTCGGCGGCCACGGTTTCGGCGATGACGGCGTCGGTGGCGGCGTTGAGCAGCTCTTCCTTGCCCGCGACGTGCCAGTAGATCGCGCCGGGCCCCGTGGCGAGGCTCTCGGCCAGCACGCGGAAGGTGAGTCCGCTCTCGCCCGCCGTGTCGAGCAGTGCGATCGCCGCCTCGACGATGCGTTCCCGGGAGAGCGGTTCCTCTCGTCGCTCCGCACGACGCGTCCTCGTAGCCATGAACACATCCTGGCATATCTCTGGAACCTCGTTCCAGCTTGACATCTCTGGAACGAGGTTCCAGTGTGTTCGTGGAACGTCATTCCAGAGGTGCCCCGTCGGGCCCACCCGGGAGGCGCATGACCCTGAGGAGCCCCCATGAACTTGCACACCACTGACATCACTGGCATCGCCGATATCGCGATCATCGGCGCCGGCCTGGGCGGACTGACCCTCGCCCGCGTCCTGCACGTCCACGGCATCCCGGCCACGGTCTACGAGGCGGAGGTCTCACCCACGGCCCGATCCCAGGGCGGCATGCTCGACATCCACGACGACACCGGCCAACCGGCCCTCCAGGCGGCGGGCCTCATGGACGAGTTCCGTGGCCTCATCCTGGAGGGCCGTGAGGCGACACGGGTCCTGGCCACGGACGGCACCGTTCTGTACGACGACGACAGCGCACGCGGACGCCCGGAGGTACAGCGCGGGGCGCTCCGCCAGATGCTGCTCGACTCCCTGCCGACCGGCACCGTCCGGTGGGGGCACAAGGTCAGCGGCGTCCGCTCTCTCGGCGACGGCCGTCATGAAGTGGCCTTCGCCGACGGCACCACCGCCGTCACGGGTCTGCTGATCGGCGCGGACGGCGCCTGGTCGCGGGTGCGGCCGCTGCTCTCCGACGCCACGCCCGAGTACATCGGCAGATCGTTCGTCGAGACCCATCTCTTCGACGCCGACGCCCGGCACCCGGCCGCCGCGAAAGCGGTGGGCGGCGGGTCGCTGTTCGCGCTCGCGCCGGGCAAGGGGATCCAGGCTCACCGGGAGAGCGGTGGAACGCTGCACACCTACGTGGCGCTCACCGAGCCGCGGGAGTGGTTCGCCGGCATCGACTTCTCCGATGCGGCGTCGGCCACCGCTCGGATCGCGCAGGAATTCGACGGCTGGGCGCCCGAGCTCACCGCGCTGATCACCGACGGTGAGACCGCGCCGGTCCTGCGCACCCTCAACGCACTGCCGGCCGAACACCGGTGGGAGCGCGTGCCGGGCGTGACCCTGCTCGGTGACGCCGCCCACCTCGCGGCCCCGAACGGCGAGGGCGCCAACCTGGCCATGTACGACGGCGCCGAACTCGGCGAGGCCATCGCCACGCACCCGGAGGGCATCGAGGCCGCCCTCGCCTCGTACGAGCAGGCCATGTTCCCCCGCAGCGCCGCCGCCGCCACCGACGGCGCCCAGCTCCACGAGCTCCTCTTCGGCGACGACGCGCCGCACGGCCTGGTCAGCATGTTCGGCGGGGGCGAGTAGCCCCCGCCGGAGCCTCTGCTGCCGCTCAGTGGCCCGGCAGCGGCGGCTCGCCGTGTTCGGCGCCCGTCAGGCGCAGCTGGACCTGCACCTCCTGGTCGCCCGACACGTTGCCCTTCGGCGAGACGACGAAGGCCGATTCGAGCGTGGTCCGCAGCCGGTCCACCGCCACCGGGCTGCCCTGCAGGTCTGCGGTGACGGGCCCCGCGAGCAGCACACCGCGGACCGGCCCCGGACTGTCGGCGGCGAGGAACTCGCCGGTCCAGACGGCGGGGCGGGCCTGTTCCGTGCGGTGGGGCGCGTCCTCGCCGCGGTCGGAGGGGAAGTGGGCGCGCAGCACCCCGAAGACGGCGTCCGCGTCGGCCGCGGAGCACTCGCCGAGTACCACTTGCACCAGGTCCGGGGAGTCGGACTGCGCGGTGGGGGTTGCCGGGTCGGGGGTGTCGTTCACGTGGTGCTCCAGTGGGGTCGCGGGGTCTGATGTGTGATCACGGGTACCCGATGTGAGGGCAGGTATTTGAGGTGGCGGCCGCTGTCCGGGACGGGACGGTGACCGGTGGCGGCACCCGAACTGCTCAGAGGTCGCGCAGCGCGGGCAGCAGCTTCTTCTCCGCCCAGTCGATGAACGGGCGTTGCTGGTCGCCACCCACCTGGACGAGGGCGACTTCGGTGAAGCCCGCCTCGACGAAGGGGCGTACGGCATCCACGAAGGTGTCGACGTCGTCGCCGCAGGGAATCTGCTGCGCCATGTCCTCGCGGGTGACGTACTGGGTGGCGCCCGCGAAGCCGGAAGGGCCGGGGAGTTCGGAGTTGACGGGCCAGCCGCCGACCGACCAGCGGAACTGGTCGTGCGCGCGGGCGATGGCCGCGTCCTTGTCGGTGTCGTAGCAGACGGGCAGCTGGCCGACGCGGGGCTTGCCGCTGCCGCCGTGCCGGTCGAAGGATTCGATCAGGTCGGCCTTCGGCTCGGTGGCGATGACCAGGTCGGCCCGGCGCCCGGCCAGCGCGCAGGACCGTCCGCCGGAAACCGCCACTCCAATGGGCGGCAGCTCGTCGGGGACATCCCACAGGCGGGCGTTCGACACGTCGAAGTGGGTGCCCTGGTGATTGACGTTGTCGCCGGTGAACAGCGCGCGGATAATCTCCACCGCCTCCTCCAGCATCTCCAGGCGGACCTGCGGCGATGGCCAGCCCGCGCCCACGACGTGCTCGTTGAGGTTCTCCCCCGAGCCCAGGCCGAGCCGGAAGCGGCCTTCGGAGAGCAGCTGCATCGTCGCGGCCTTCTGCGCCACCACGGCGGGGTGATAACGCACCGTCGGGCAGGTCACGTACGTCATGAGCGGGATCCGCGAGGTCGCCTGCGCCGCCGCGCCCAGCACGCTCCACGCGTAGGGCGCGTGCCCCTGTGAGTCGAGCCAGGGGAAGTAGTGGTCCGAGGTGACGGAGAAGTCGAACCCGGCCTGCTCCGCCGCGACGAGATCGTCGACGAGCGCACGGGGGCCCGCCTGCTCGGTCATCATCGTGTAGCCGATTTGCACCATATTTGTACGCTTTGCCGAACGGCTCCCGCTGAAACCTCACCGTTCGCGCACGCGTGAGCCCGTCGCCCGCGCCACGCGGCGGTACTCGGGTGCCCCGCGCGCCTACTTCCAGTCGTACGCGTAAGCGGCGACCCAGGTGATCTCCAGCTGCGCGCTGCTGCCGGGCGCAGCCCCGGGGCCTTCCAGCGCGCTCTCGTTCTGCAGGATCCAGGACAGCGGCCGGTCAGGGACGCCCCGGGTGTCATGTCCGGTCTCGCGTCCGTCCACGAAGAAGCGCACATGTCCCGGGGTCCATTCGGTCGACACCGTGTGCCATTCGGTCCACTCGTCGGCGCCTCGGAAGTAACCCTGTTCGCCGCCGCCGCACGGATGATGGAAGGCGGTGAGGGATCCGGACCAGTTGCCCTCGGGGTGGTCCATCTCGCAGCCTCCGCCGTAGTGCAGCCAGGCCGACTTGTAACCGGGGGCCGGCTTGGTCACCTTGATGCGGGCGCTGTACTTGCCGTACTTCATCTGCATGACGGCGCGCGGTACGACGGCGGCGGAGTGCACCGGGCCTCCGTCGGCGGGCCGCCACATCCGGATGCGCATACGGCCGTCGCCGTTCTCCGCAGGGCCCACGCTCACGGTGTCCTCCGGGTGGTAGACACCGACGACGTCACGGCCGCGGTCGTTGGAGGTGTCGCGCCAACCGGTCGGGTAGGCCCACCAGTTGTCGCGGTAGGCACCTTCGAGTCCATCGCAGTACGCGGCCGAGGTGTCGGCGCGATGGTCGCAGTCGCTGAACGCGCCGAGCGGCACCCGGTCACCGTTGAAGTCCTCGGCGACGACCTGCCAGAACGGCCCGCAGTCGCCGCGCGGCAGCTCGGTGCCGACACTGCCGCAGGCGTCGGCCGAGCGCGGCGCCCCTCCCGCGCTGGGGATGGACAGCAGGGCGGCGAGCAGGGTGATGCCGAGCGCCACGAGCACGATCGGCCTGCGCCGTCCCGCCGCCGCGTGTGATCCCATCGCGATGCCCTTCCTCCCGGCCGCCAAGGCTCCGCGGAGCCCGGCGGGGCGCCCGCGCGAAGGGGGTCATACTCGCGGAGGCCGCGAGGTCCCGCCATACCGTCGACACGACCTCCCGCGGACGAGCCGAGGAACGCGCCGAGGAACGCGCCGAGAACGTGAACTGGTGTACGCGCCCGGACGGTTGGGACGTAGGTTGTGCGTTGAACAGTTCACGCCTCGGTGGAAAGACGGACGCTACCCATGACCGACCACGCCACGACGCCCGGACCTGCGGCGCAACAGAAGATCGACTCATCGGTGCCGCACTCGGCCCGGATCTGGAACTACTGGCTTGGCGGGAAGGACAACTACCCCGTCGACGAGGAGGCGGGCGACGCCTACAGCTCCGTCTTCCCCGGCATCGTCACCGTGGCCCGCAGCAGCCGCGCCTTCCTGCGCCGCAACATCACCTATCTGGTGTCGGAGGCGGGCATCGGGCAGTTCCTGGACATCGGGACCGGCCTGCCGACCGTGGACAACACCCATGAGGTGGCCCAGCGGCTCGATCCACGGTCCAGGATCGTGTACGTCGACCACGACCCGATGGTCCTGGCGCACGCCCGCGCCCTGCTCACCTCCACGGCCGAGGGCGCGACCGCCTACGTCGACGCCGATCTCTCCGACCCCGACCGCATCCTGGCGGCGGCAGCCGAGACGCTCGACCTCTCCCGCCCCACCGCGCTGATCCTCAGCAACATCCTGGGCCATGTCGCCGACTACGACCAGGCGCGCGCCATCGTCACCCGCCTGGTGGACGGCCTGCCCTCCGGCAGCTACCTCTCCATCAACGACGGCTCCCGAGGCACCGACACCGCCTACGAACAGGCCCAGGACGCCTACAACGAGACCGGCGCCGTCCCCTATTTCCTGCGCCCCGTCGACCAGATCACGGCGTTCTTCGACGGCCTGGAACTCCTGGACCCGGGTGTGGTCTCGGTCCCCTTCTGGCGCCCGGCCCCCGACTCCCCCACCCCGGAGCCCATCGGCGAGCACGGCGGCCTCGCCCGCAAGCCGTGAACCGTAAGCCGTAAGCCCATGGCGTGACAGGACCGCCGTCCCCTGCGGGGCGGCGGTCCTGTCGTCGTCACCCCTCCCGCTCGGCCCGATGCACGCGCACGACATGCCGGAACGTGTCCCCTGACCCAGGCTGGTTACGCGGTCAACCGCAGATAAACGCTTCGACGAGGGAGCAGAACGCCATGGGGACCGATGTGTACCGGTCGGAAGTGCCCCTGACGGTGAACGGCACGCCCTGCCGTCCCACCGTCGACCACCGTGCGACGCTGCTCGACGTCCTGCGCGAACAGATGGGTCTCACCGGCGCCAAGAAGGGCTGCGACCACGGCCAGTGCGGCGCCTGCACCGTCCTCGTCGACGGGAGGCGCGCCAACAGCTGCCTGCTCCTCGCCGTCGCCCACGAGGGGTGCGACATCACCACCGTCGAAGGGCTGCGCTCCGACGACGGCGAAGGGCTGCATCCCGTACAGCGCGCGTTCCTGGAGCGCGACGCCTTCCAGTGCGGCTACTGCACGCCGGGCCAGATCTGTTCGACCGTCGGCGCCCTGGCGGAGGCCGCTGCCGGCCACGCCTCGCACGTGACCGATCCGAGCGCGGACACCGGCGCCCCCATGGAGCTGACCCGGGACGAGATCCGTGAGCGGCTCAGCGGCAACCTGTGCCGCTGCGGCGCCTATCCGCACATCGTCGAGGCCGTCGAGGACGTGACCCGGTGAAGCCCTTCCGGTACGTGCGCGCCTACAGCGTCGAAGAGGCGACCGCCGCCCACGCGGGCCGCCCGGGCTCCCGTTATCTGGGCGGCGGCACCAACCTCGTCGACCTGATGAAACTGGGCGTCGAACGCCCGGGGACCCTGATCGACGTCAGCAGGCTGCCGCTGGACGCGGTGGAGGAGCTGCCCGACGGGTCCGTCCGGGCCGGCGGAACGGTGCGCAACAGCGATCTCGCCGCCCACCCGCTGGTGCGTGAGCGCTACCCGGTGCTCGCCCAGGCCCTGCTCGCGGGAGCGTCGGGCCAGCTGCGCAACGTCGCCACGACCGGCGGCAACCTTCTCCAGCGCACCCGCTGCCCCTACTTCCAGGACCTGGGAAAGCCGTGCAACAAGCGCGAGCCCGGCACCGGCTGCGGCGCACGCGACGGAGTCCATCGCGACCACGCGATCCTCGGCCACTCGCCGCAGTGCATCGCCACGCACCCCTCCGACATGGCGGTCGCGCTGGCCGCGCTCGACGCCCAGGTGGAACTGCACGGCGTACGGGGCCGACGCACCGTGCCCGCCGCGGAGTTCCACCGCCTGCCCGGCGGCCGTCCGGAACAGGACACCGAGATCGCGCCCGGCGAGCTGATCACCGGAGTGCTGCTCCCGCCCGCGACGGCGGGACTGCCCTCGGCCTACCGCAAGGCCCGCGACCGCGCCTCGTACGCCTTCGCGCTCGCCTCGGTGGCCGTGGTCCTGGACGTCGAGGACTCCGTCGTACGCCAGGCGCGCATCGCGTTCGGCGGCCTGGCCCACCGGCCCTGGCGCGCCCGGCGCGCCGAGGAGGAACTGCGCGGCGGCGCGCCGAGCGACCAGGCGTTCCGGGCGGCCATGGACGCCGAGCTCTCGGCGGCCGAGCCGCTGCACGACAACGCGTTCAAGGTGCGTCTGGCCCGCGATCTCGCGTGTGACGTCCTTCGGCACCTGGCGGACTCGCCCCCCGTCGCCTGAACCCAGCCCCGTCTGCCCTCCGCTTCCAGGGAGATCCCCATGCCGGACACCGTCAGCGCCCTCGGAGCGCCCGCCGAGCGCAGGGAGGGCCCCCAGAAGGTGACCGGGGCCGCCCTCTACGCCGCCGAGCACACCCCCGAAGGGTGCGCCTACGCCTGGCCGGTGCCCGCCACGGTGGCGCGCGGCTCGGTCAGTGCCGTCGACGACACGGCGGCCCGGGAGGTGCCCGGTGTCGTCGAGGTCCTCACCCATCTGAACGCACCTCGCCTGGAGAAGCCGGACGACGCCACGCTCGGCGTGCTGCAGGACGCGCGCGTGCCGCACCGGGGCTGGTACGTCGCGCTCGTCGTCGCCGACAGCCTGGAGGCGGCGCGCGAAGGCGCCGCGGCCGTCCGCGTCACCTACACCGAGGAACCGCACGACGTCACCCTCAAGGCCGACCACCCCGAGGCCCACGTACCCGAGGACGAGGACGGCACATCGGGAGAGCACGTCCGCGGCGACGCGGAGGGTGCCTTCGGCTCAGCGCCCTCCCGCGTCGACGTCACCTACCGGGTGCCGCCCCTGCACAACCACCCCATGGAGCCGCACGCGGCCACCGCGCAGTGGCACGACGGGCGACTGACGGTGCACGACAGCAGCCAGGGCGCCACCACCGTCCGCGATGTCCTGGCAGCCCTGTTCGCGCTTCCCAAGGAACAGATCACGGTCACCTCCGAACACGTCGGCGGCGGCTTCGGCTCCAAGGGCACGCCGCGCCCGCACGTGGTGCTGGCCTCCATGGCCGCCCGCGCGACCGGACGGCCCGTCAAACTCGTTCTGCCGCGACGCCAGTTGGCGGCCGTGGTGGGCCACCGCTCGCCGACACTGCATCGGGTGCGGCTGGGCGCGGAGCGGGACGGCAGGCTGACCTCCGTGATCCACGAGGTGACCGCGCACACCTCCCGCATCAAGGAGTTCGTGGAGACCGCAGCAGCCGCCACGCGCGTCATGTACCCCTCGCCGCACGCCCGCACCACCCACCGCGTGGTGCCCCTCGACGTGCCGAGCCCCTCCTGGATGCGCGCCCCCGGCGAGGCGCCCGGCATGTACGCCTTGGAGTCGGCCATGGACGAACTCGCCGCGACCCTCGGCATGGACCCCGTCGAACTGCGCCTGCGCAACGACACCGACACCGAGCCCGACTCCGCCAAGCCCTTCAGCAGCCGTCACCTCGCCGAATGCCTGCGCGAGGGCGCCCGCCGCTTCGGCTGGTCCGAGCGCGACCCGCGCCCCCGCTCGCGTACGGAGGGCCCCGTCCTCATCGGCAGCGGGGTCGCCGCGGCCACCTACCCGGTGGTCGTCGGACCGAGCCGGGCGAGCGCGCACGCCTACCCCGACGGCAGCTTCGTGGTCCGCGTCAACGCGACCGACATCGGCACGGGTGCCCGTACCGTGCTCGCCCAGGTCGCCGCCGACGTGCTCGGCGTCCCGCTGGACTCCGTACGCACCGACATCGGCAACAGCGACCTCCCCGACGCGCCGCTGGCGGGCGGCTCCTCCGGGACGGCCTCCTGGGGCTGGGCCGTCCACGAGGCCTGCACGCGTCTGGCCGCACGCCTGGCCGGACAGCGGGACCAGCAGCTGCCCCCGGAGGGCGTCGGCGCCACCGCCGACACCGAGGGCAACGCCGACGCGGACAGCGACTACGCCCGACACGCCTTCGGCGCCCACTTCGCCGAGGTCGGCGTCGACACGGTGTCCGGTGAGGTCAGGGTGCGCCGGCTCCTCGGGGTGTACGCGGCCGGGCACATCCTCAACGCCCGTACCGCGCGCTCGCAGTTCATCGGGGCGATGACGATGGGCCTCGGCATGGCGCTGACCGAGGGCAGCACCATGGACGCGGCCTTCGGCGACTTCACGGAGGCCGACCTCGCCGCCTACCACGTACCGGCCAACGCGGACGTGCCCGCCATCGAGGCGCACTGGATCGACGAGGACGACCCCCACCTCAACCCCATGGGCAGCAAGGGGATCGGGGAGATCGGCATCGTCGGGACGGCCGCCGCCATCGGCAACGCGGTGCACCACGCGACGGGTCTGCGGCTGCGCGAACTGCCCCTCACCCCGGACCGGCTGCTGGCGGGCGGTCTGTGAGCCGAAGGCACCGGGGTCGTCGCGCCTCGGTACGTCGCGCCTCGCTCAGGCCGCCGCCCGCTTCTCCCTCGTCCAGGTCAGCAGTTTCTCCGCCGTCCAGGTCGTCACCACGCGTTCGGCGGGCACACCGCACTCCTCGGCCCGCTCGCAGCCGATCACCTGCCAGTCCAGCTGGCCCGGCGCGTGCGCGTCGGTGTCCACCGAGAACAGCACTCCGGCGTCCACGGCCCGGCGCAGCAGCCTGCGCGGCGGGTCGAGCCGTTCGGGGCGGCTGTTGATCTCGACCGCGGTGCCCGCGGCCGCGCACGCTGCGAACACCTCGTCCGCGTCGAACTGCGACTCCGGTCTGCCGCGCCCGGTGACGAGACGGCCGGTGCAGTGACCGAGCACGTCGGCCCGGGGGTTGCTGACGGCGGCGACCATGCGCCGTGTCATCGCGGCGGCGTCCATCCGCAGCTTGGAGTGCACGGAGACGACCACGACGTCCAGCCGGTCGAGCAGCTCCGGCTCCTGGTCGAGCGAACCGTCGTCCAGGATGTCGCACTCGATGCCCGTGAGCAGCCGGAAGGGCGCCCAGCGCTTGTTCAGGTCCGCCACCACCGCCAACTGCTCGCGCAACCGCTCCGGTGAAAGACCGCGCGCGATGGTCAGCCGTGGTGAGTGGTCGGTGAGCACGGCCCACTCGTGGCCGATCGCCTGGGCCGCACGGCCCATCTCCTCGATCGGGCTGCCGCCGTCGGACCAGTCGGAGTGCAGGTGACAGTCACCGCGCAGGAGCGCCCGCAGCTCGGCGCCGCCCCCGGCGAGCGGGGCGTCCGCCTCACCTTCGAGCCGCTGCAGATACCCCGGCACGTCGCCGCCCAGCGCCTCGCCGATCACACCGGCGGTCTTGGGTCCGATCCCCTTGAGCGACTCGAGGGATCCGTCCGCGACGCGTCGCGCGGCCTCGCCCTCGGCAAGACCGCCCACCACGGCGGCCGCGGTGCGAAAGGCCCGTACCCGGTAGGTCGGGGCACGGCCGCGCTCCAGCAGGAAGGCGATCCGTTCCAGCGCCTCGACGGGATCCATCAGCACCTCCGGCCGGCGGGGACCACGACGGCTTACGTGTGCTTCCAGCGTCGCCCACAAAGGACGGCGGGGCATGTGAGGGCCGCAACCTTCCGTGCCCCGGAGTGACCGGAGTGACGCCTACGCCGCGGGTTCGGCGGACGGGGCGTCGGGCACGACAGTGATCGGCCCCCTGAAGTCCAGCACGGCCTCGGCTCTCTGCTGAGTCTCCTCGGCGGCCTTGCGGGCTGTCGCGAGGACGTCGCCGTGCTCCTGGACGAGGGTTTCGTAGATCGGCGCCTCAGCGGCGTCATTGGCTGGCATGACCAGCGGCTCCTTGTTCGGGTGGCGGTAATGGTTCAGATCGGCCGCATGCGGCCGGTCCGCGACCTTACGCTGCGCGCGGCGGCCTCCGCGGACCGGGGTCGACCGGTGAGACGGCCTCTTCGAGGCACCGGGGAAGGCCCGGGAAGGCCGGGAATCCGGCGGGTGTAGGCGAGATGGGTGCCCCGCACGCCCGAGGCCGGGCGGGATCAGCGGGCCGATGTGAGACTGCTGGTGAGGCGGTGATCACACATGGCGAGCCATTCCAGGGAGCCCGAACCCGGGAACCCGGGTCTCGGAAGTCCCGGCCCCGGGAGCACCGGCTCGGGGAAGTCAGACCCTCGGCAGCCCGGCCCCGGAGAGCAGCTGTTCGAGCAGTTGCTCGCCTCGGCGCACGCGGCGGCGCCGATGGAGCTCCCTGCCTTGGCGCGGCGCTTCGCCGACGCCGTCGGGCTCGACCGGATCGACGTCTATCTCGTGGACCTCCAGCAGCGGGATCTGGTGCCGCTGGCCGACGGGCCGCCCACGCTCGGTGTGGACACCTCTGTCGCCGGTTCGGCCTACCGGGCGCACACGCTGCGTGTCGAGGAACTCGCCCACGGCAGGATCGTCGCGTGGCTGCCGCTGATCGACGGCGCGGAACGCCTCGGCGTGATCGGCGCCACGGCCTCGGCCATCGATGTCGCGCTGCTGCGCCGGTGCCGCATGCTGGCGTCCATCCTGGCCATGACCATCACCTCGAAGCGGGCGTCGAGCGACAGCTTCGCGCGCCGGACCCGGTCCGAGACCATGCAGCTTCCCGCCGAGATGCTCCGGGCCTTCCTGCCGCCCAGGACGATCGGCAACTCCCGTGTGATCTCGACGGCCGTCCTCGAACCCGCGTACGAGATCGGCGGCGACGCCTTCGATCACTCGCTGACCCCGTCGACCCTGCACGTGGCGATTTTCGACGCCATGGGCCACAACCTCGCCTCGGGCCTGACGACCGCCGTGGCCATGGCCGGCTGCCGCAACGCCCGGCGCGCGGGCGTCGAACTGCCCGAACTCGTCGACACCGTCCAGCACGCGCTGGCCGACTGGCTGCCCGAGCAGTTCTGCACGGGGATCCTCGCTCAGGTCGATCTGGCCCACGGCATCCTGCGGTGGTGCAACTGCGGTCATCCGCCGCCCCTGCTGATCCGGGACCACCGCGTGCTCGACCGGGCGCTCGAGCGGCCGTCACAGCCGCCCATGGGGACGCCCGCTCAGCTGGCCGGCGTGGAGTGGGAGGTCCACGAGCAGGCACTCGAGCCGGGTGACCGGGTGCTGATGTACACCGACGGCGTCACCGAGCTGCGCACCGGGGGCGGTTCCCAGTTCGGCCTGGACCGGTTCACGGACAGCATCATCCGCGCGACCGCCGCGGGTGAACCCGCGCCCGAGGCCCTGCGTCAGCTCATCCACTCCATCCTCGACCGGCAGGACAACCAATTGCGCGACGACGCGACGCTGTTGCTCCTTGAGTGGCGCCCACCGGAAATGCGCTGACCTGCCGCTCCGGCACGCCCGCCACGCTTTCCACGCCACTCCTCCGTGTGCCGGAACGTGTGTTCTGGATCAGGGTGGATACACGGCAGGACACCAGCGACAGTCGCGCGTGGAGGAGGACGAGCACCGTGGGAAACGACGAGGTCATGGGCGACGAGGTGTACCAGCCCGATGCGGAGGAGGTCCGCGAGGACGAGGGCATCCTCGATGCGGAGGACACGCTCAGCGATCGCGGGACGGATCCGTACGACGAGGGCTGGTCGCCTCCCGAACGGCCCCTCGGAGTGGGCCACACCGGTACCACCGCTCAGGAGCAGCAGGAGGGCGAGAGCCTGGCCGAGCGTCTCTCCGAGGAGCGGCCCGACCCCGCGCTCGAGGTTCCCGATCCCGCCGAGGAGGACGACGGCATCGGTGACACGACCGGCACCGACGGCGAGCCGATCGAGGACGCGCAGGTGGGAGACGCCCGCGCCGGGCGCCTGTTCGCCCCGGACGACGGGGCGAGCGTGGACGCGGAGGACGACGCCGAGCAGGACATGATCGGCGAGGACATGGGCATCGATGGCGGGGCGGCATCCGCCGAGGAAGCCGCGGTGCACATCATCGACGGGGACACCGACACGACGACGGGGTGACCGATACGACGGGGTGACCGACATGACGCGGTGACCGCGTCACGCACGGCTGTTCGGCGGGGCGCCCCATGCCTCCCCGCTCCCCGCCGCAGCCGGTGATGTCCCGTCAGCGCAGGTCGAGCCGCATCAGGACGCGGGGGTGGCCGGCCAGCACGGAGGTGGTGTCGGCGGCGTGGGTGAACCCGGCGCGCTCGAAGTTCTTGCGGATTCCCGCGTACGCCATCGTCAGGTCGACCCTGGCGTCACCATTGTCCAGCGGGTACGCCTCGACCGCCGGCGCGCCGTGGGCGCGGGCGAAGTCGACCGCGCCGGCGATGAGGGCGTGCGAGATCCCCTGCTTCCGGTGGCCTGGGCGCACCCGAATGCACCACAGGGACCAGACCGGCAGATCGTCGACGTGGGGGATCTTGCGATTGCGCGCGAAGGACGTCTCGGAGCGGGGCGCCACGGCGGCCCAGCCCACCGGCTCGTCCCCGTCGTAGGCCAGCACTCCCGGCGAGGGCTCCGCACGGCACAACCCGGCGACGTACTCCCCCCGCTCCGGCCCGCGCAGCGCGTTGTTGAGCTTGGACGGAATGCGATAACTCAGGCACCAGCACACGTTGGCGGCGGGCGACTTGGGCCCCACCACGGCGCGAACGTCCTCGAAGACCGCGGCTGGGCGCACGTGAACGGACATGGCAACAGAGTGGCACGCGTGGCGGCAGGGCCGGGGTCATGACGTAGGCAGGGGGCGGGTGTTCATGTACGGGCCTCGCACATCGCGTCTGCAATGGACCGTGAACGGAACCGCCTCAAGTGCTCCACATGATCTCCACGTGAACCCTTGACCAACGGTTGAGATTTCGACTAGTTCGCAGCTCAGGGGCGTTTATTACTCAATCTTTGGCAGAATTTTGCTCTGTCATCCGAGGTTAATGCGATGGCAAAGTGAGAGACACAGCCGCCGTACAGGCTGCTACCGGGGCGACGCGGTGCCCGCTGTTCTTCAACGGTCCGCGCCGCCTCACTGTCACCATCGACCCGACCACACCGCGTCCCGGCTCCGCCGCAGCGACGCAGGAGGCAGGCCAGCATGAAGTCCCTGATCGACAACGCCCGTTCCTTCGCCGCGACACACGTCGCGGCCCCTCAGAACGCCGCGGCCTTCCAGGCCCTCGGCGCCGGGCAGTCGCCCGAAGTCCTGTTCGTCACGTGCTCCGACTCACGCGTCGTACCGTCCCTGATCACCGGCGCGCGCCCCGGCGAACTCTTCGAACTCCGTACGGCGGGCAACGTCGTACCGATCTACCCCTCCGGCAACGACGCCGACGGGAAAACCCACCCCCTGAGCGAGGCGGCGACCATCGAGTACGCGGTCTGCGTGCTCGGAGTCCGCGACATCGTCGTCTGCGGGCACTCGCACTGCGGCGCGGTAGGCGCCCTGGTGCGGGGCGAAGACCTGTCGGCCGTACCGGCGGTACGCGACTGGCTGAACCACTCCGTCGCCCCCGACGCCGCCCTGCGCTCCCTCGGCGAGGCCTCCCAGGCCGCCGCGGACGTCGCCGAAGCCGTCCAGACCCACGTGCTCGCCCAGGTGCAGAGGCTGCGCGACTACCCCTGCGTGAGTGAGCGCCTCGACGACGGCTCACTGAACCTGCACGCCTGGTACTACGAGGTGCACACAGGCACCGTCACCGCCCACGGCCTGTCGTTCGACGACCGGCCGGCGTTCGGTCCGCTGTGAGAGCTGCCACGCCCCACCCACCGGCCCGCTCCCACGACAGGACCCCCCACCCTCATGTCCTCATTCCTCTCTTCCCTCCGCTCCCCCTTCAGCCCACTGCGTGAACCGGGCGTCCTCCGCAAGGACTTCCTCGCCTCGCTCGTCGTCTTCCTCGTCGCCCTGCCGCTGTGCGTCGGCGTGGCCGTCGCCTCCGGAGTGCCCGCCGAACTCGGCCTGGTCACCGGCATCGTCGGCGGCCTGGTCGTCGGCTTCCTGCCCGGCAGCGCCCTGCAGGTGAGCGGGCCCGCAGCCGGACTGACCGTGCTCGTCTTCGAGGCGGTGCAGGAGTTCGGGCTCGGCATGCTCGGCGCCATCGTGCTCCTCACCGGCGCCCTGCAGATCATCCTCGGCCTGCTGCGCTGCGGCCGGTGGTTCCGTGCCATCTCGGTGTCCGTCGTGCAGGGCATGCTGGCGGGCATCGGACTCGTACTGATCCTCGGCCAGCTCTACACCATGGCCGGGGCCGAACAACCGCGCTCCGGCATCGACAAGATAGCCGGGCTGCCCGGACTGCTCGTCGACGTGCTCGGTGACACCGCCTCACTGACCGCCGCGGCCCTGGGCATCGGCACCATCGCCGTGCTCATGCTCTGGCCGAAGCTGCCCGCCGCCGTACGCGTGGTGCCCGCCCCGCTGGCCGCCGTCGCCCTGGCCACAGCCGTGGCCGCCGGACTGCGCCTGGACGTCGCCAACGTGACGGTACGCGGCCTGGTCGACGCCATTCAGCCGCCCGGGCTCGGCGATCTGGCGGCCCTCGGCAGCGTGGCCGTGCTCGGCACGGTCCTCGCGTTCACCCTCATCGCATCGGCCGAATCGCTGTTCAGCGCCGCGGCGGTCGACCGCATGCATGACGGGCCCCGCACGCAGTACGACAAGGAGCTCGTCGCCCAGGGCATCGGCAACGCCACCTGCGGCGTCCTCGGCGCGCTGCCGATGACGGCCGTCATCGTCCGCAGCTCCGCCAACGTCGAGGCCGGCGCACGTACGCCGCTCTCCCGCGTCCTGCACGGCGCGTGGCTGCTGCTGTTCGCCGTGCTGTTCCCTGCCGCGCTCGGCATCATCCCGCTGGCGGCGCTGGCCGGCGTCCTGGTCCACGCGGGCTTCAAGCTGATCCCCGTCAAGGAGATCGTCCCGCTCGCCCGCGCCCACCGGGGCGAAGCCCTGGTGCTTGCCACCACGGCCATCGCCATCGTGGTGACCAACATGTTCGAGGGCGTGGTGCTCGGACTGGTGCTCGCGGTGGTCAAGTCCGCCTGGGACACCTCGCATGTGCACCTGGACGTACGGGAGTTGACCGGCGGCCGGCTGGTCGTCACCCTCACCGGCAACGCCACGTTCCTTCGGCTGCCCCGCATCCTGGAGACACTGGAGGCCCTGCCCAAGGACCAGCCCATCGAGCTGGACCTGACGGCCGTACGGCATCTGGACCACGCCTGCCGCACGACGCTGGAGAACTGGGCGATGCGGCACAACGACAGCGACACGGAGGCGGTCCGCATGAAGACGTCTCCGGTGGCATCCGCCGGGGCTGAATCCGGGACCGGTTCCGGGACCGAGAGCTCCGAGGCGCGGGCCCGCACGCGGCTCTGACGCCGGGCATCGACCGGCGCTGACGCCGGACGCCCACCCCTGAACGCCGTCTGCCGCCCGCCCCGGCGGCAGACGGTGCGGGCCGGTGGGCCCGTCGGCGTGCCCACAACCCGCAACAGCCGGGCTCGGGCGTGCGGTTACGCCATCCAGTCCGCCCCCATTGACACTTCCTTGACCATCTCTTTACGTTCAAGGGGATGGGGCGAAAGCATGTAAACCCATTGATTCCGCAGCTATCGCTGCATAACAACCAGCTATGGAGGTTCCACCATGGAGCAGCTCATCAAGCGCATGACCGAGGAGTCCGTGTGGCAGAAGTGGGTCGCCGCCAACTCCGCCCAGACAGGCTCCGGGCAGGGCTCCAAGGACGGCTGCATCAGCTCTGCGCCCAAGAGCGGCTGCATCAGCGCCACCGGTAAGAGCGGCTGCATCTCCTGAGCCGCTGATCCCCTGAGCCGCTGAGGCCGCGGGGCCGCCGCCGCACCCTTCCCGGCGGCGGTCCCGCCCTCGGTCCCCCACCCCCACCTGCACCGGAGCCGCCGTGAACCGCCTGCCGAGCGCCGACGTCCTGGACCGCGTACGCGACATTCCCCTCTACCGCGCGTCCGCCGAGCGCGGTGACTTCCCCGTCCTGGAGAAGCCGGACATCGCCCGGGGCTTCCCCGACAACTGGATGACTCCCGAGCTGGCCCGGGCCCTGGAGACGGGCGAGGCCGAGTTCGTGCTCTCCACCGGGACCAACCACGCCCGCATGCAGATCATCCGGCCGCCGTACTTCCTGCTCCGCTCCTACTACCGCCTGTGGAGTGAGCACCCCGACCTCGGCGCCTCCTGGCACACCGGCGCCCGGCGCGTGTCGCTGACCACCGTCCTGGCCACCGAACACGTCGCGCGCGTCAACGCCCGCAAGCCGGGAGCGACTCCGGGCGAACGCTGGCTCGACGACCGCACCCTCTACCTCAACCAACAGCTCGACCCGGCCGATTGGGAGCGTCCGGAGGTCGAGCGGATGCTCGCCGAGATCCGGGAGGTCAGCGCCGCGCACCCCGAAGGGTCATATCTCCTGGACTGCTCCGGCTACCACCTGGCGCATCTGGTCCGCAAAGTGACCGAGTGGGATCTGTGGGACGGCTTTCCGCGGCCGACCGGCATCGTCCATGCGTACGAGTACACGCCGTTGAACGTCCGCGCCCAGCTGCGCGCCCACTTCGACTGCCCCGTGGTCGACCTCTTCGGCAGCACGGAACTCGGCTACCTCTTCTACAGCGACGCCGAGGGCCACTACCAGCCCTATCTGCACGACATGAGCGTGGAGTTGATCCCGGTGGAGCCGGGCAGCGGCATCCACAGCCTCATCGTCACCAGCATCCGCAACCCCTACATGCCGCTCGTCCGCTACCGGTCCGGCGACTGCGTCCGCACCCGCGACGGCAGCACGGACCCGAAGGAGATCGTCTCCTTCTGCGGCCGCGAGAAGGAACTCCTTGCCACACCCGGCGGCCCCGTCGCCCAGGCCGACCTGGACACCCGCATCGCAGCCGTCTGCCCCCGCGTCTTCCTGCACCAACTGCAGCTGACCGGCGCGGACCAGTGCCGACTGTGGTGCACCACGTTCGACGACGTGCCCCTCTCCCCCGGCGAGGAGAGCGAGTTGGCGGCCTCCGTCAGTGCCTTGACCGGCCGCTCCTGTCACGTCGAGCACCGCACCCACGTACCGATCGGCCGCTCGGGCAAGTACGCCTGGCTGGCCACGCCCGACCCCGCCTGACTCTCCTGCTCCCCCACGCCCGCCCGCAGCGCCACCGCCGACAGGACAACGCCATGCACACACCTGCCGCCGCACCCTCCTCCCCCTCCTCCTCCGAAGAAGGCGCCCAAGCAGCCCCCACCGCACGCGAGTTGCTCGGCAGCGCTCTGCACGACGAGGTGGTGGCACACTTCGCCGCGAAGCCCGGTGCCCCGGACGCCGCCGTCGTCACCCATCAGGTCCGCGAGTGTCTGCGCCATCTCTACCTGATCTCGCGCCATCCCGAACGGCTCGGCGGCCTCTTCCTCCCCGTCGAGCAGGACATCGACGAGATCTGGCACTACCTCATCCTGCAGACGCGCGAGTACCGGCAGCTGTGCGAACAGCGGCTGCCCGGCGGCCACTTCATCCACCATCGCAGCGTCTCGTACGACGCCTATCAGGCGGCCCCGGGACGCGAGACGGCCGCCGAGGAGGCCCTGCGGTGGATCCCTCTCTACACCGCCGCGTTCGGGCCCTTCGACGAGGCCGCGCTGCCGCACTGGACGGTCGTACGGTTCCTGCACGAGGAACTGGAGCTGTCCCTGGCGCAGATCGCCGACCTCGACGTCGGCGAGCGGACGTCCGCGTCCAGCCGTCGTCCCCTCGGTACACCGTGACGACCGCCCCGGAGGCGAAACCGCAGGTGCGGGGAGCGGCATGACCGCCACCGTCACGCGAAGCGGAGAAGAGGCCTCGCCCCGCGTGCTGCGGCGCGTGCTGGCCGTACTCGTCCTTTCGCAGGCACTGGGCGGCGCGGGCATGGCGGCCGGCATTACCGTCGGCGCGCTGCTCGCCGAGGATCTGCTCGGCTCCACCGGCCTGGCGGGGCTACCGGTCGCCTTGTTCACCGCGGGAGCCGCCCTGGGGGCCGCGGTCATCGGACGGGTCTCGCAACGCCTGGGACGACGCCCCGGCCTGGCCCTCGGCCACGCCATCGCGGCGCTCGGCAGCATCGGCGTCGTGGCGGCGGCCGCGGGCGAGTGGGCGGCGCTGTTGCTGCTCTCGCTCTTCGTGTACGGAGCGGGCACGGCCACCGGACTCCTTGCCCGGTACGCGGGTGCCGACCTCGCCCCGCCCGAGCGGCGGGGCCGCGCCACCGGCACGGTACTCCTGGCGACGACGCTGGGCGCGGTCGCGGGACCCAACCTCGTCGGCCCGACCGGCGCATTCGCACACGCCTACGGCATCCCGCGGCTGGCCGGTCCCTTCCTGCTGGCGGCACTGGCCTACACCGCGGCGGGTCTTGTGCTGCTGGTGTGGCTGCGCCCCGACCCCTTGCACCTGGCCGGCCGCCGACCCGCGCACGGTGCTGCGGGCTCGAGAACACCCACGGCCGACACCGCCGTGGAACCGGCCGCCGCAACGACATCAGGGGCGCGGGAGCGCTTCTCCCCCGGAGTTGTCACGGGCGCCACCGTGATGATCACCGCCCAGCTGGTGATGATCGCCGTGATGACGATGACTCCCCCGCACATGACCGGACACGGCCACAGCACGCAGGCCGCGGGGTTCGTCATCGCCCTGCACGTGGGCGCGATGTTCCTGCCCTCACCGCTCAGCGGTCTGCTCTCCGACCGGCTCGGACGGCTGCCCGTGGCGGCGATTTCCGGGGCCGTCCTGCTGAGCGCGGGTGTGCTCGCCGGCCTCGCCCCGCCGGACAGCGTGCCGTTGCTGTCCGGTGCCCTGGTCCTGCTCGGCATCGGCTGGAACCTCGCGCTGGTCAGCGGCACCGCCCTGATCACGGATGCCGCGCCGCCCGACAGCCGGGCCTCGGTGCAGGGACTGGCCGACGTGGGCATGTCGTTGGCGGGCGCGACGGGCGGCATGGCCTCGGGTCTGGTGGTGGCCGGCGGTGGGTATCCGCTCCTGGCGGTGGCCGCGGGCACGCTGGCCGTCGCGGTGATCCCCGCGGTGGCCCGTTGGGAGAATCGAGCAACCGTGCAACGATGCCGTCGAGTTGACCTCGACCACAGCGACAGACCGCGAGACGTGTGACGCACATCCAGGCCATAACGCATGGAGACGTAGATGCCGACGATGGTTGTCATTGGATACAGACCGGACCTCGACCAGGCGCTGCGACGCCGGGGCCTGAGCCCCTACTACCTCGCACAGGCACCGTCGATTCCGCCCGCGGACCGAAGATGCACGCTCGTCGCCGACATGGAGAACGCCCAGGAGATACTGCGCGCCGTACTCGGCGCGCGCATCGATGACGTGGCAGGTGTTCTCACCGTCCACGAGATGGGCGTTTTCGGGGCGGCCTACCTGCGCAAGGAACTCGGTCTTCCCGGGAACGCGGACTCGAAGTCCACGCTCTGCTTCCGTGACAAGTTCCTGCAGAAGAGCCGGCTGCCGCCTCACGTGAGGCGCGCGCGCTGCCGGTACGCGTCACACGACACTTCCTTCGCGGACCTCGCCGGTGATCTGGGCGAGGTCTTCGTCGTCAAGCCGGCGACCGGCGCCGGATCCCTGCGCACGAACATCGTTCGCTCCGCGCAGGAGTACGCGCGAGCGCTGGAACTGTTCTCCGGCCGGTCGGATGTCGAGGTCGTCGCCGAGTCCTTCGTCGATGCCCCGGAGGTCTACATGGACGGCATCTGGCAGAACGGCTCTCTGCGATGGTCGTCCATGACCCGCTATCACCTTTCGCCGCTCAGCGCGGCGCAAGGCGGCGTCCTGGCCGCGCACTTGCTGGACAGAAGACGCAATGCGGGCCTCTTCGAGCGGATGGAGACACTCACCGGTGACGTGCTCGGAAGCCTCGGCGCACCCGACTGTGTCTTCCACCTCGAAGCTTTCGTGGAGGAGGCGGGGCTGACCTTCGGCGAGTGCGCGATCCGCCTCCCCGGCGCGCTCTCCCCGCAGATCAATCAACTGACCTTCGGGGTGGACCTCTTCGATGCCGAGATCAGTCTCGCGCTCGGGGAGGAGCTCACCCAGACCCTGGAGCACGTCCCACCGGAGCGTCTGCACGGCTACCTGCTTCTGCGCAGACCTGCCGGCGGGAAGCTGACGCGGGAGGACTTCGAACGCCGCTTCTCCTTCGACGACATCGCGTACTCCTCGTCGCCCCACACGCCCCTCGGGCCGTACGGCAAGGTGGGGCACGCGATCGTCTCCGACCCGGACGAGCCGGCACTCCAGAAGACGATCGAGGAGATCGTGCGCTTCAACGAGCTGGGCGGCTGACCGTCGGCGAACGCCTCGGAATCCGGATGCGTGACATGCGTTTTCCGGGGCACCCGCCTTCTAGGTCCCGCCGCGTCCCCCCGTCGCGGCGGGGCCGCTGTCCGTCATCGGCGGCTGCGCACCAGCAGGTACACGAAGTACGGCGTCCCGACGGCCGCCGTCATGAGTCCCGCGCCCAGTTGTGCCGGAGCGATCACGGCCCGGCCCAGCAGATCCGCGAGGCAGACGAGCGTCGCCCCCAGCATCATCGCCACCGGGACCACCCGCAGGTGGCGCCTGCCCACCAGCGCACGAGCCGCGTGCGGCGCCACGAGTCCCACGAAACCGATCGTGCCGGCGGCGGCCACCGCGGTGGCGCTGAGCAGCACGCTCAGGACGAGGAAGCCGAGGCGTCCACGGGCCAGATTGAGGCCCAGGAGCCGCGGGGTGTCCTCGTCGAGCGACACGAGGTCCAGTTCTTTGCGGCGCGAGATCGCCACGACCGTGGCGGCCACGAGCACGGCCGCGACCGGCAGGACGTCGGTGGCGGTGCGTCCGTAGGTGGAGCCCGAGAGCCAGATCAGCGCCTTGGTCGCGCTGAAGCGGTCGGTGAGCACGATGACCAGGCTGATCAGCGCCAGGGACCCCGACGACACACCCATGCCGACGAGGACGAGTCTGCTGTTCTGGAAGCCGCCCCGCGCCGCGAGCCCGAAGACGATCAGGGAACTGACCACGGCGCCGGCGAACGCGGCGCCCGCGATGCCCCACGCTCCGGAGCCCGGCGCCGAGGTGACGAGGATGATGGCGCCCAGGCCCGCTCCGCCGGACACGCCGAGGGTGCCGGGTTCCGCGAGCGGATTGCGGGTCACGGACTGTACGAGAGTGCCGGACAGCGCGAGCGCGGCGCCCGCGAGGAGCGCGGCGAACACGCGTGGCACGCGGGTGTCGAGGACGAAGGTGATGGCCTGACCCGACTGGCCACGGACCCAGTTGACGACATCGCCGAGCAGGAACGTGCTGTCGCCGACGAGCACCGCGGCGATCGTGACGCCGACCAGCGTGGCGACGAGGAGTATCACGGTGATGACGTAGGCCGTGCGGCTCGGGATGCGCAGCCGGTCCGGCGCGGTGGCGTTGGCTCCGTCGCGGGTGCGCATCGCCATGACGACGAGGAACACGGCGCCGACGACGCTCGTGATGACGCCCGTGGGTACGGTGACGGCGGTCTGGGCGTCCGTCACGGTGCGCAGGAGCACGTCGGAACCGAGCACGAGGGCGGCGCCCACGAGACCCGCGACGGGGATGCGGACCCGGTGGCGTACCAGTGAGCGGAAACGACCGACCAGTGGCCGCACGAGGGCCGGGGCGCACAGCCCCACGAAGGCGATCGGCCCCGCGAGCGTCACCGTCGCGGCGGCGAGCAACGACGCGAGGACGACGGACATGACACGCGTACCGCGGACCGGGACACCGAGTCCGTGCGCGGCGTCGTCGCCGAGGGCCAGGGCATCGATGCGGCGGGCGATCAGCAGGAGTCCGGCGAGTGCGGCCACGATGACGGGCGCCATCTGGACGACGCCGTCGAAGCCGTTCTGGCTGATGCTCCCCTGGCCCCATTGGTAGAGGCCCTCGGTCCGTTCGGGGAAGAGCAGGAGCAACGCCTCGGTGATGGCGTTGAGTCCGAGGGCGAGCGCGCTGCCCGCCAGGACGAGACGAACGGTTCCGGCCCCCCGTCCCGACACCACGAGAACGACGGCGGCCGCCGCGAGCCCGCCGAGGAACGCCACTCCCGATGAGGCGAGCAGCGGAGCCGTGGCGCCGCTGGCGACCAGGATGGTCACCGCGAGGTACGCGCCGGTGTTGACGGCGAGGGTGTCCGGGGCGGCGAGCACATTGCGGGTGACGGCCTGCAGGGTGGCGCCCGCCGCGCCGAGCGCGACGCCGATGAGTATCCCGGCGACCATGCGCGGCATGCGTGAGGCGATGACGACGGAGGAGTCGCCCTGCTCGGCCTGGCCGGTGAAAGCCTTCCACACCTGGCCGGGGCCGACGGATGCGGTGCCTTGCGTGATGTCGATGACGGCGAGAACGGCGACCAGAAGAACCAGACCGGCCGTCACCGCGACCGCGCCCGTCGGGGACGACCCGACGGCGCGCTCGGGCGTGGCTGAGGGCGTTGCGGTGACGGCCACGGTCTCCTACTTCTTCAGGCTGTCGATGAGGGCGTCGATGTACGCCTCCATCGCCTGGGGGCCGCCGAACATCCAGATGCCGTCGGGCAGGCGGTGGACCTCGTCGTCCTTGACGAACGGCAGCGACTTCCAGACGGAGTTGTCGGCGAGCTCGTCGGTGAACACGTCGGAGCTGTCGTCGCCCTTGTTGCCGATGTAGACGAACTTCACGTCGTCGTCGAGCTCGGTGAGGCCCTCGACGTCGGTGGTGGCGAGCCCGTAGTCCTTGTCGCCCTTGATCTTCCAGGCGTTCTTCAGGCCGAGGTCCTCGTTGACGGCGCCGAGCAGGGAGTTGCTGGTGTAGCCGCGCAGGGAGACCTGGTTGGAGGCGGCGTAGCCGTCGGCCATGGCGATCTTCGAGCCGTCGAGCTTGGCCTCCTTCAGCGCCTTCTTGCCTTCGGCGACCTTCGCCTCGTACGACTCCTTGGCCTTCTTGGCCTCGGCGGTCGTGCCGGTGGCCTTGGCGATGACGTCGAGCGTGTCCATCATCTGGCCGACCTGGTCGGAGCCGTCGGCGGCCTTGACCTGGAGGACGGGGCCGACCTTCTTCATCTGCTTCACCGCGGAGGCCGACATGTCGGTCGTGGTGACGATGAGGTCCGGGGTGAGACCGGCGAGCGTGTCCATGCTCGGCTCACCGCGGGTGCCGATGTCCTTGGGATCGTTCTTGAGCGGGACGGCGGAGTCCCATGCCTTGTAGCCCTTGACGTCGGCGACGCCGACCGGGTCCACGCCGAGCGTGACCATGGACTCGACGACGTTCCACTCGGTGCCGACGACCTTCTTGGCCGGACCGTCGAGCTTCACCTCGGCGCCGTTGGCGTCGGTGACGGTGATCGGTTCGGCCTTCTTGTCCGAGCTGGTCTTGGCGGGCTCGGAGGTACCGCAACCGGACAGGACGAGGGCTACGGCGCCGGCGGCCGCCGCGGCGATGAGGGGGCGTCTCATGAGGAGTGGAGCCTTTCACTTCTGCTGTGGTGGCGGCCTATCGCGCGGGTGCGCAGGCGGCCGGTGAGGGGGTCTGTGTCGACCTCGATGCGGATGCCGTACGTCTCGGAGAGGCGCTCGGGACGCAGGACGTCCTCGGGGGCGCCGTCGGCGACGATGCGCCCGGCGTCGAGCAGAGCGATCCGGTCGGCGACGGCTGCGGCTTGGTCGAGGTCGTGCAGGACGACGCCGACGGCGATGCCGCCGTCGTCCGCGAGGTCACGCATGAGGTCGAGGAGTTCGATCTGGTAGCGCAGGTCGAGGTAGGTGGTCGGTTCGTCGAGGAGGAGCACGCCGGTCTCCTGGGCGAGACAGCTGGCGAGCCAGACCCGCTGCAGCTGTCCGCCGGAGAGCTGGTCGACCGCGCGCTCGGCGAGGCCTTCGACGCCGGTCATGGTGAGCACGCGCTCCACCACGGCCGCGCCCCCCGCGTCGGCCTGACCCCAGCGCCCCCGGTAGGGGTAACGGCCGAATTCCACGACGTCACGGACGGTCAGACCGCCGGGCGTGGGACGTCCTTGGGTCAGGAGCGCGACGCGTCGGGCGAACTGGCGCGCGGTGAGGTCGAAGCCGTCGGCGGCCTCGGCCGTGCCGGAGTCGAGGGTCAGCGTGCCGAGCCGGGCGCCCTGCAGGCGGGCGACGCTGCGCAGCAGTGTCGACTTGCCGCTCCCGTTCGGGCCGACGAGTGCGGTCACTTCGCCGGGCCTGAGCTGGATGGCGGCGTCGTGCACGACGTCGACGCCGTCGTACGACACCGTCATGTGCTCGGCGGACAATTCGTGACCGCGCGGACGTGTTGCGCTACCTGCGCGTTCACCTGATCTCACGGCGTGCAGGTTAGCCTAACCTTAGTCTGGCTGGAAGTAGGGGGTCCCGAGCCGGGCGAAAGGCACGCGCCGCACTTCGCCGGTGACGGCCGTGACATGCACCCCCAACGGCCCTCAACCGGCTTGCGCGGCAGCGTTGTTGCACGACGATGCCGCCCATCGGTCGAGCTGATGGACGGCATCTGTCGGTGGCGCTGATTCGCCCTCGTTCGCTCAGTAGAGCTTCGCGACGGCCTTGATGGTCGTGGTCTTGAAGTCGCCCACCTGCGCGTGGGCGAAGTTGCCCATCTGCCCCCACTGGACGACCGTCACCGTGCTGCCGTCACGGCCGACCGAGAACATGTTGATGTCGGAGGAGCCCGTCGTGGCCTCGGTGTGGACGCCGTAGACGTGGGCGCCCTCCTCGATGTTCAGCTTCCCGTAGTACTTCTGGGTCGCGGTGACGTCGGGGTTCTCCTTCATCACCTTCTCCGAGCAGCCCTGGAGGTTCTTGCGCAGCAGGGCCGCGAAGTCCTTGGCGCGCTGCTCGTTGCGCTCGACCACCGTCACCTGGAGGGCGCCGGTGTCGTACTCCGTGCGGTAGGCGCGGTGCACGGAGATGGAGGGCAGGGCCTCCCCCACACACATCGGCAGCGGGTCGGGCTGCCCCGCCGTCACCGGCCCCGCCGTCCACGCCGACGACGCGTGCGGCGGCAGTTCGGCCGGAGCCAGAAACCGGGGCGAACCGGCGGCGGCCGCCGGACTCGTACCGGCCACCACACCCGCCACGGCCACCGCGGCACCCAGCGCACACAGTCCTCGGTTCATGCGAACACGCATCATCGTCAACTCCCCGTTTCGAGAGGGTCAGCTTGCCTGCCCCCACACCACATACGACCCGCGACACCCCGCACCCGTTGCCCCCACGCACGTCACAGCCCTGTCCGCGATGTCACCGAACGGTCACCTCCGCCGACGGCCGGCCGCGGGGACCCGCCGTGAGTCACGCGTGACAGGAAGGGGAAGATTGCTCTCCGCCCGCTTCCGCGTGACGGACCCGGGCAACACGTGTCCAAGGGGTCGAACCGGGAAGACGGCGCAGTGCGCCGTCCGCAGGAGACAACGAGGAGTAACCCCATGGACAGTTCCGCTGCGCCCGAAGGTGCGGGGCACGCCCCCATCTCGGGCGGGTCCGGCGCGCTCGCCGCCCCCGCCGGACCGGCCGGGGCCCCCTCGGCATGGGCACGGCGGGGTGCCGCGCTGCGCCGCACCCCGGTGGCGATGTGGAACGACGACGTCTCGGACTGGGCCGCGGCCCTGACGTACTACGCGATTCTCGCCCTGCTGCCCGCGCTCCTCGTCACGGTCAGCCTGATCAGCCTCGTCAGCCCCGACACCACGCAGGAGCTCATCACCGAGGTCACCGACTGGGCGCCCGCGCAGTCGGGCAGCGCGTTGAACGAGGCGCTGACCGAGATGGCCGAAGCACATGCGGCCGCCGTGACGGTGGTGATCGGAGGCGGGGTCAGCGCCCTGTGGTCCGCCTCCAGTTACGCGGCCGTCTTCCGCAGGGCCCTGCACGCGATGCACGGCGTGAAGGACACGCGGCCCGTGTGGCGCAAGGCGCACCGGGTCCTGATGACCGCCCTCGCGCTGCTCGCGCTGTTGGGCGCCAGCGCGCTCCTGCTCGTGGTGAGCGGCTCACTCGCCCAGGCGGTCGGGCAGCGCATCGGGGTCGGCGACGCGGGGCAGACCGCATGGAACGTCATGAAATGGCCCGCTCTGGTCTGCCTGGTGGTCCTGCTCGTCCTCGTGCTCTTCCGCAACGCGCCCCCGTCGGAGCGCGGATGGCGCCGCAGCCTGCCGGGCGGTCTGCTCGCAGCCCTCCTGTGGCTCCTGTCCTCGGGCCTGTTCACCTTGTACGCCACGGGGTTCGGCACCTACGGCAAGCTCTACGGCTCACTGGCGGGCGTGGTCGTCTTCCTGGTGTGGCTCTGGGTGTCCAACTTGGCGCTGCTGGCCGGAGCACAGTTCACGGTGGAAATGGCCCGCGCCCCGGCTGCCGCTTCGAGTACCTGAGGCCTACCCGCCCATGCCCCCCGAACGCCGCGCGAAATGACCTGCCACCTATGCGCGGCCTTCGCGGACTTCCCGTCATCCGCACCGTCCGTCCATCGGGCGCGAGCACCGAGAGCCGTCGGCGGGGCGCAATCGCTCTCGGAACGAATCGCGCCAAACCCCCCACGGATCTTCCCGGATCGCCGTATGCTGACACGCCCCTCGACCTCCGGGAGAAGGCAGGCAGGTAATGTCCTCATGGCGGTAGGTCCGGAAGCGACGGTTGTGGCGAAAGCGGCGGGCAGCGTGCTCCGGGGCGTGTCCGACCGCGCTACCAGCACCCCGCCGTGGCCGAACATGCACGAAGCGCTGATGGAACTCCACGAGATCCTGAACGACTGGTGCGAGGCCGCGCGAACGACCGGCGAAGCGCTGGCGCGACTCGAATCGGAACACCTCACCCGTCGCTTCATGAAGACGGTCGGCGGTGCGGGGAACGGCGCGGGCCGACCTGCTTCCTTCCTCGGAATCCCTCTGAGGAAGGGGTACATCGAGATCGCCCAGCGCGACATCGACGCCGTCCTGGCGCCTCCCGCACCCCTGATGCAGCGCTGGAGCACGGCCAAACGCCGCCAAGCGGCGCGGCGTTCGCTGCGCAGCCTGATGAGCGTCTACTGCGCAGAACTTCTCGACGACTTCGATCGTGCGGTAGAAGGCCGCGTCGAGTGGGTGAAGGAGTATCGCGACAGCATGGATGTCGCGCTCACGTACGGGCTGGAGCCGGAAACCCTGGACCGCATGATCCGGGACACCACTCGCACCACGACGGTACTAGTGGCCGTCCGCGATGACATGAAGCGGCTCATCCGGGAGCACTACCCCATGGGCAGCACCGACGCGCGGACTGCCGCGGGATAAGCCGAACCCACAGCGGTCCGGGCAGGCCGCGTTGTGCGCCCCCGGGCGGAAATCCGAGGCGCCGCGCCCCCGTGCATTCCTCCCTGCGCGCCGCGTGCGCTCCCCCCGCGGGGGTTCGGGCACGGCACGTACCGGTGATACGCCTGAAGGACGAACTACTCGTGTACGTGTTCCCCCACGCGGCATCGAAGAGGAGTCATCCCATGGCCTCGTTCGACACGGGACGGTTGTGCGCGATCGTCAAGATCCTGGACCAGGCAAGCACCCACCTCCGGCTGGCCGCCCGCGAGTGCACGCTCGCCGGAGCCGCGCCGGCGGTGGCCCGGCCGGCGGCCGACCCCACCACCTCCGGCATCACCGCACTCCTGAGCGTCTCGGAACAGGCTTCGGGCAGCGTCCGGCGTGCTCTCGTCCACATCCGTAACGGTGAGGACCAGCACGCGCAGCGCGAACTGGAACGGGCCCGCACCCAGCCGTGCGTGGCGGCCCTCGCTCCGGCGGCACTGCCGCAGCCCCTCCCCCGGCGCGTGACCACGGCGCTCCGTCTGATGCAGGGGATCACCGGCTTCTTCCCGTCCGAGACCGAGCAGGTCTTGGTGCGGGCAGCCCTGCCCTAGCCGCCCTCCTCGGCCAAGCGGGCCGATCCGACGGTCACTCGCATGGGCTAATGCCCAGAACTGTGGGAAAAATCGCCCTGATCGCCGCAAACAGCCTGCCGTAGCACCCCGGAAGAGCCGTCCGCACACGCTCAGTGACTCTCCTGGTTGCGTCACCCACCCGTCCGGCGCGGGATGGAGGGGACGCGTGCGACGTCCGTGGCGAGATCCGATTCTGCCCGTCGCGCGCTGCGAGGGAGTGATCACCCATGGCTCAGGGCGAGGCCTTCACCAGCGCCGACGGGCTCGCGGGCCTTACGGCCTACGACCGTACCGGCGAGAAGATCGGCAGCGTCGAGCAGGTGTATCTCGACGACCGAACTGGGCGTCCGGAGTGGGTGACCGTCAAGACCGGTCTCTTCGGCATGAAGCAGAGCTTCGTACCGCTCGCCGGAGCCCGCCGCCAGCAGGACGAGCTGCACGTGACGGCCACCAAGGAAGCCGTCAAGGAGGCTCCGCGCGTGGACGCCGACCAGCACCTCGAACCGGGCCAGGAGGAGGACCTCTACACCCACTACGGGCTCACCCGGCCCACGGGCACGCCCCGCTCCGCTCCGGCGGCCGGTGGCCGTGCCGGTGCCGCGGGCATGGCCGGTGCGGGTGCGGGCGCCGGGATGGGCATGGGCGCCGGCGAGGGTCGCAACGCGGGCGCGCGTGAGTTCGCCACGCGCTCCGGCGCGGGCGACGACAGCAAGCACGACGAGATGATCCGCTCGGAGGAGCGGCTTCGCGTCGGGACGGAAGAGCAGGAGGTCGGGCACGCCCGACTGCGCAAGGTGGTCGTCGACGAAAACGTGAAGACCTCCGTCCCCGTCTCCCACGAGGAGGTTCGCGTCGTACGCGAGCCCATCCGCGAGGGTGACCGCACGCGGGCCAACATCGGCGAGGAGCAGACCGAGGTGACCCTGCACGCCGAGCGAGCGGTGGTCAGCAAGGAGTCCGTGCCGGTCGAGCGGGTCCGCCTGGAGACCGAGAAGGTCACCGAGACCCAGGAGGTCTCGGACACGGTGCGCAAGGAGCAGATCGAGTTCGACGACGCCAAGGGCGAGCGCGGCGCGAAGGGCGAGAACTGGCGTGACCGGAAGCAGGGTCCGCGCCACTGACGCCCCTCAGGGCGCCCCGTTCGCGGGCAACTGACGGTGGAGGGAGGGAGCACTCACCCCGAGTGCTCCCTCCCTCCACGTCTGCCGCCTGCAGCGCCGCCGGGTCGAACGCGCGACGCACGGAGTCGAGAACTAACCGCGGCCGGCGTCCTCGCACGCGGGGCAGGCCGGCCTGCCGTCGATCAACACCCCGTTCTCCGACGCCGCTTCACAGATGCCGGGGCGGTCGGGGTGGTTGGCCTGACAGTGACAGGTGCAGGTGTCGGTGACCGCTGCCAGGGAGGAGCCGCGTTGGGGTGCGAGGCCCATGCGGATGTCGTGGCAGTTGCGGCACATCGGTACGGGGCGGGAGTCGCCGGTGGGCGAGTTGAGGACGCCGCTGAAGCCTGGTTCGGCGCGACCGCCGCATGTGCCGGGGAACTCGGGGTGGACATCGCACGGACAGTGGCAGGCGCCGGGCCCGGGGGGACGGACGGGGGCTGCGAACTGCTCCGCGTTCGCGTGGAACGGCTCCGCGTTGGTGTGCAACTGCGCTGCGTCGGTCTGGCACTGCTCTGCGTTCGTCTGGAACTGCTCTGCGTTCGGGGCGGGTGCAGGCTTGGTCATACGTTCATTGTCCGGCCAAGCCGCACCTGACCGTCGGGCGACCGTGTGGTGATCCCCCGAAGGGGCTGCCGGCACGCGACCTCGACCGACCGGCTCAGCGCCCCCGACCGACCGGCCGGGGGCACCGAGCTGCTCAGGTGCCGGCGTCGGCCAGGGCGACCGCGCCCGTCCGGCACGCCGCCGCCGCGGTCGTGATGACCTCCTCGTACAACTCGTCGTCGAGCAGGACGGTGAGCCCGCAGGCGATCCCCCACGCGACGTGCGCGGCGTCCTCTCCCAGAATCTGTTCCCGCTCGTGGAGCTCCCGCCCGAGGTAGTGGCTGTGGAGGTCCCTTGGGCCGGGGCTTTCCGCGCGCCGTCGGACGGCTTCGACGGCGCTCTCCGTGAACGTCCCGTAGTCGGTGTCGCCGAGCAGTCTGCGCAGTTGCTCGAGCTGGGCGTGCGCGGCACGCAGGCGCAGCGGCCAGTCTCGGCTGATGCCGAACTCCTCTTCCATGGCCTGCGTCAGATCGATCCGCCGGAACATCTCGTCGAGTGGGTCGTAGGTCATGATCTCTCGGTAGCGGCTGCCGGGGCCCGGGCAGCGAAGGCTCGCTGCCGGCTCCCCCGTGTGGCCGCACATCGACCGGTCGGGCGGCGCGGACCCGGCCACGCTCTCCGCGCGCTCGCCTCGCGTACCCCTGCGCACACCATTCGTTCGAGTCCATGACTAAGAATCATGTACATGACCATTGACGTGTTCACGGCGTGGCAATAGCTTCCACGAAAGCGCTTTCCCTCGGTAGATGCAAGGGTCGGCAGCCCAGCCGATTCATCATGCCGAACAGCCGCATCCTCACTTGATCTGGTCAGACGAGCCAATCAACCTGGAGACCCCCGATGCGAACAAGATCCATCACCGCCTGCGTCGGCTTACTTGCCGGCACGCTCGTCGCGCTGTCCGGCAATGCCGCACAGGCCGCGCCCATCCTCTACGAGGCCGAGAACTCCCCCGCGGTCTGCACCGGCACCGTCGACTCCGACTGGGCCGGCTACTCCGGCAGCGGCTTCTGCAACGCCACCAACGCGGCAGGCGCTCATGTGCAGTTCACCGTGAACGCCCCCGCCGCGGGCACCGCGACCCTGAAGGTCCGCTTCGCCAACGGAACCACCGCCGCACGACCGGCGGACATCACGGTGAACGGTTCCGCGGCAGCCTCCGCGTCGTTCGAGAACACCGGCACGTGGGGGACCTGGGCGACGAAGACGCTCACGGTGCCGGTGAGGGCAGGATCCAACACCGTCCGGCTCAACCCCACGACCTCCGCGGGGCTGCCCAACATCGACTACCTGGACGTCGACGCGGGCGACGACACCACGCCCCCGCCCTCGGCCTCCGCGCTGTACGTGGCACCGAACGGAACCGACGGCGCGAGCGGCACGCAAGCGGACCCCACCACGCTCACCTCCGCCATCTCCCGCATCACCCCCGGCGGAACGATCTACCTGCGCGGCGGGACCTACCGTCACTCGCAGACGGTCACCATCCCGCAGGGCAACAACGGCACCGCGAGCGACCGCACCGAGCTGGCCGCCTACCCGGGTGAGACGCCGGTCCTGAACTTCTCGGCGCAGAGCGAGGACACGGCCAACCGCGGGCTCGCGGTCAACGGGTCGTACTGGCACGTCAAGGGCATCGTCGTCGAGCGCGCCGGTGACAACGGCATCTTCGTCGGCGGCAGCAACAACATCTTCGAGCGCACGGTGACCCGCTACAACCGCGACACCGGCCTGCAGCTCTCCCGCATGCTCTCCACCACCCCCAGCAGCCAGTGGCCCTCCAACAACCTCATCCTGAGCGCGGAGTCGCACGACAACGCCGACTCCGACGGGGAGGACGCCGACGGCTTCGCCGCGAAGCTCACGTCCGGGCCCGGGAACGTGTTCCGGTACGCCGTGGCCCACAACAACATCGACGACGGCTGGGACCTCTACACCAAGTCCGACACGGGCCCCATCGGCGCGGTGACCATCGAGGATTCGCTCGCCCACGGCAACGGCACGCTCAGCGACGGCTCCCAGGCCGGCAACGGCGACCGCAACGGCTACAAGCTCGGCGGCGAGGACATCAAGGTCAACCACGTCATCCGGCGCAACATCGCCCACGACAACGGCAAGCACGGGTTCACGTACAACAGGAACCTCGGGTCGATGGCGGTGTCGGACAACGTCAGCATCGACAACGACGAGCGCAACTACTCGTTCGACGGAGGCACTTCGGTGTTCCGGAACAACACGTCCTGCCGCAGCGGAAGCGGGACGAACGACAAGATCGTCGGCAACTCCGACAGCTCGAACCAGTTCTGGTCCGGCTCGAACGGGTCGCGCTGCTCCTCGCACTCCGGGGAGCTCAAGTGGTCCTTCGCGACGGACGGGCGCCTCGTCGTGACCTTCGGCGGCAACGCGATAACCCCGTAGCAGCACAACGTGGCGGCTGACCGGTGCCCCACGTGTGCGACGTGGTCATCGCGCACACGCGGGGCACCTGCGTACTCAGGCGCCGGGCACCGATCCGGTGGCGAAGTACGGCTTGCAGACCGAGCCGGACCAGTCCGTGGCTATTTCAAGGAGCCTGTTGCCGTCGGCCGACGGCAACAGGGCCGAGCTGTAGTTGGGGCAGTAGTCGACGGTCGTCGACTCGACGGCAACCGGCGCCGGGATCTCGCGCCAACTCCCCGCGCCACCGGAGCTGTTGACCCACACGGTGCGCCCGCTTGCGGCCGCCTTGCTGCCGTCGCGGTTGTACATGACCTGGCCGACGAGGAAGAGCCTGCCCTTCGGGTTGCCCGCCTCCGGCGCCCACGCCAGGTTCGGCGCGTGCTTGAAGTACTTGCCGTCGGCGGTCTCCGGGCGGATGCCCAGGTAGGTGGGAGAGCCCCAGTTCCAGCCGTCGGACGAGGTCCGGTAGTGCACGACGCACTGGAACTGGCCGGCGGCCGCGCAGATCTCGAACGACATGAAGTAGGTCCCGTCGCCCATCTTGCGCACCACCGCCATGCCGGGCCGGTCCGAGGCCAGGGTGCTCGCGACGGTGTCGTGGTGGCCCGTCCAGGTCACCCCGTTCGCGGTGCGGGCGGCCACCAGCTTCTGACTGTGCCCGGTGTCGGTCTCGTCGGAGTAGTGCGCCACGAGCTGCCCGGAGGCGTCGACGGAGAACTCCGGCTCCCACAGCCCCTTGTCGTTCGACGCCGTGGCGATGGTGGAGAGGTAGCTCCAACTGCGGCCCACGTCCGCGCTCTTGAAGACCCGCAGGGCCATCCGCCGGTTCGGCTCGTCCTGCCCGACCGACGCCGCCCACAGCAGCGTCCCCGCGGGCAGTTTGCCGATGCGCCGCGGGAGTTCGTACAGCGTCGAGCAGCAAAGACCCTGCCCGCCCGCGGCCTCGGGGTCGCGCACCGTGCCGACCTCACGGAACGAAGCGCCCCCGTCCGTGCTCTCGTGAATGGCGCCGAGCCCGTTGTTCCCGTCGAACGTGACCACGGAGGCCAGGATCCGGCCGTTGGCGTCGCCGTTGTGGGCGAGTCTGACGGCGCGTGGATACAGGCCGGTGCCATCGCGCAGCAGGGTGCCGGTCGCGGCGTCGGCCGACGTCCCGGTCTGCGTGACGAACAGTGCCGCCACGAGGGCGAGCAGCAGGGGGATCAGGGCGGTGGGGCGGAGGAGACGTGGTCGTGCGGGGTGGTGCGCTGACATGGGCCTCTCCTGACTCTGCGGAAATGGGCGGTGGGTACTGCGAACCGGGCCCGCTGTCAGCCCTGTCGAGGGGCGAGCCGGATGACGTTCCAGGAGACCGGCGGCAACTCGGCCGTCAGAGCGCCCTGGGCGGTGATGTGCGTGCCGGACGCGGGGCGTGGCACCACTCGGTCCGGCTGCGCCTCGGTGTTGACCGCGTCCGGGTCCTGGTCGGCCAGGACCAGGTGCTCCACGACGCGGTACCCGGCGGCTTCCCCGCGCAGCGCGGCCTCGAGGAGCAGGGGCTGCTCCTGGTCGCGGTTGACGGCCAGGACGGTGAGTGCGCCGGTCTCCTCGTCGTGCGTCACCACGGTGTCGAGTGCGGACACGTCCCCGTACTGAGGTGTGTCGATGCGCGGTCCTGTGGCATCGGTGCGCAGCACACGTCCGGTGGCGAAGCGGGCCGCTTGGGCGAAGGGGTGGAAGATGGTCTGGCGCCAGCTGGCGCCGCCGGGCTCGGTGCGGATGGGTGCGATGACGTTGACCAGCTGGGCCAGGCAGGCGATGGCCACCCGGTCGGCGTTGCGCAACAGCGTGATGAGCAGCGAGCCGACCACGGCGGCGTCGGTCACGCTGTACGTGTCCTCGATGAGGCGGGGTGTCTCGGCGGTCTCCAGATTGCGCTCACCGACGAACCGGGCGGCGTACCAGACGTTCCACTCGTCGAAGGAGAGCTTGATGTGCTTCTTGGCGCCGCGCACCGCACGGACGTGGTCGGCCGTCGACACGACGTCGCGGATGTACTGGTCCATGTGCGCGCCCGAGGCGAGGAAGCTGGCGCGGTCGCCGTCGAACTCCTCGTAGTAGGCGTGCAGGGAGAGGTAGTCGACCTCGTCGTAGGTCTGCTCGAGGACCTCGCGCTCCCAGGTGCCGAAGGTCGGCATCCGCGAGTTGGAGCTGCCGCACGCGACGAGTTCGATGGACGGGTCGACCTGGCGCATCGCCTTGCCGGCCTCGGCCGCGAGCCGCCCGTACTCGGTGGCCGTCTTGTGGCCCGTCTGCCACGGCCCGTCCATCTCGTTGCCCAGGCACCACAGTTTCACGCCGTGCGGGTCACTCACGCCGTGCTTGACGCGCAGGTCCGACCAGGCGGTGCCGCCCGGGTGGTTGCAGTACTCGACCAGGGCGCGGGCGGCGTCGATGCCGCGCGTCCCGAGGTTCACGGCCATCATCGGGTCGAGGCCCAACTGGCTTGCCCAGCCGAGGAATTCGTTGGTGCCGACGCGGTTGGTCTCGATGGAGCGCCAGGCCAGGTCGAGGCGGCGCGGGCGGTCGGCGACCGGGCCGACGCCGTCCTCCCAGTGGTAGCCGGAGACGAAGTTGCCACCGGGGTAGCGCACCAGGCCCGTGCCCAGTTCGCGGACAAGATCGGCGACGTCACCGCGGAATCCGTCGGCGTCGGCGGTGGGGTGCCCGGGGTCGTGGATGCCGGTGTAGACGCAGCGTCCCATGTGCTCGACGAAGGTTCCGTACAGGCGCGGGTCGACGTCTCCGACGCTGAACTCCGGGTCGATGACGAACCGTGCGGTGTGCGGCATGTTCGGGTGCCTCTCTCTATGGTGCGGTGATCGGGTCGGGCGGTGGGGGGTCACTTCAGGCCGGTGCCTGCGATGCCCTCGACGATGCGGCGCTGGAACAGCGCGAAGACGGCGAGCAGCGGGATCGCGCCGAGTACGGCGGACGCCATGAGCTGGGCGTAGGGCACACCGAACACGTCCTGGACGGAGGTCAGTCCGACGGGCAGTGTCATCATCTCGGGGTCGGTCACCACGAGCAGCGGCCACAGGAAGTTGTTCCAGACGCCCACGAACACGAAGATCGTGACCGCGGAGACGGCCGGCCGGGAGATCGGCATCACGATCTGCCAGTAGGTGCGCAGCCAGCCCGCGCCGTCCGCGCGCGCCGCGTCGATCAGCTCCCGCGGGATCCCGTCGAAGAACTGCTTGAAGACGAACACGGCCACCACGTTGGGCACTTGGGGCAGCACGACACCCCAGTAGGTGTTCAGGAGCCCCGCGGACTGGAGCGCGAGGAACTGCGGGATCATCAGGACCTGGCCCGGAATCATGATCCCGGCGAGCAGCAGCACGAACGCGGCCCGGCGCAGCCGAAACCGGGTCTGCGACAAGGCGAACGCCGCGAGCGACGCCATGATCACCGTGAGGACCGTGGTGAGGGTCGAGGTGATGAAGCTGTTGGCGTACCAGTAGGGCAGCTTGCCCGCGTCGAATATCTCTCCGTACGCGTCCAGGGTCGGATGCGCGGTGAACCACGCGGTGGGGTTGGTGACGACCTCCTGTGCGGGGCGCACCGAGGTGGCCAGCGCCCACGCGAGCGGCACCAGCCACAGCACCGCGAGGGCGATGAGCGTGCCGAGCGCCACCCGGTTGAAGAGACGCTCCGAGTCACGGCGTCGGCGCTGCGGGGCGGTGGTGTCGCGGCGTTCGGTCTCGGGACGTGTGGCGATCGCGGTCATGGTCAGCTCTCCTTCTCGGCGCGGCGTACGAGGGCGAACCAGACAAGGGAGACGAACAGGATCACCAGGAACAGCAGCAGCGACACGGTCGAGGCGTAGCCCACGCGGCCCTCGACGAAGCCGGTGTCGTAGATGAGCTGCAACGAGGGGCGGGTGCTGCCGTCGGGGCCGCCGCTGGTCATCATGTAGATCTGGTCGAAGACCTTCAGCGAGGCGATGACCTGCAACACCGTCACCAGCGTCGTCGTACGGCCCAGCATCGGCACGACCACGTGCCGGATGCGCTGCCAGGGCCCGGCCCCGTCGATGGCGGCCGCCTCGTGCACCTCGCGCGGCACGTCCTGCAGTCCGGCCAGGTAGAGCACGAAGTTGAAGCCGACCGTCCACCACACCGTGGCCGCCGCGATGGAGATCATCGCCCAGTCGGGGTCGCCCAGCCAGGACGGCGGGGTGTCGACGCCGAACCACTTCACCACCTCCTGGGCCAGGCCCAGTTGGTCGGCGTAGATGAACATGAAGAGCAGCGAGACGACCGCGGACGGCAGCACGAACGGCGCGAAGAACGCGAACCGGAAGAACCAGCGGCCGCGCACGAACCGGTCGGCGAGCAGCGCGAGGGCCAGGCTGAGCAGCACAAGGGGCACGGTCGTCAGGACCGTGAACCACAGTGTGTTGCGCAGGGTCCGCCAGAACTCCGTGTCGCCGAGCACCGCCGTGTAGTTCGACAGGCCCGCGAAGTCACCGAGTCCGCTCTTGAGCAGGCTCGTCTCGAAGAATCCGGCGACCACGGTGTAGATGAGCGGCCCCACCAGGAACACCAGGTAGAAGAGGGCGAAGGGCAGCAGCATCCCCGGTCCTGCCCAGCGGTCGCCTCTGCTGGACGTCGAGGTGGGAGCGGTCGTCGTGGCCACGGTTCGGCCTTTCGGTCAAGGCGTACGGGATCCAGGGGCAGGTGGAGCAGGGGGAGCCGAGTGGCGGGCAGGGGCGGGCCCGGTCATACCGGGGCGGGACGCGACGCCAGGTTCCGCAAGTCGCGGCGCAGCCGCGCGGCGCCCGCGGTGGGGCTGGTGTCGCCGGTGAACACCGAGGTCACGGCGTCGCCCACCACGTTCTGCAGGGTGCTTCCCGCACCGCCGTACCAGGCGGCCGGGTCGTAGACAGCGCCGTCGGCGGCCGTGGCGTAGTGCGATTGCGGAACGAGTTCCTTGTACGCGCGGGAACGCTGTGTCGGCAGCCATGCCGGGACGTGGCCGCCCTCCGACCACAACTTGCTGGAGTGCAGCATCGACGCGACGAACCCGAGCGAGAGGTCGAGGCGCTGGGCCGTCTCGGTGGGAGCCTTCGGCAGCACCAGGGCGTGTGAGTCGGCGGCGCAGGCGTAGGGCGCGTCCTTGAAGACGCGCGGCAACGGCCGCATGTCGAACTTCACCTTGGCCGACTGGACCGCCAGGACCTGCCAGACGCCGTCCATCAGGAACCCCGCCTTGCCGGTGGTCAGCAGCGTGATGGCGCCCTTCCCGTCGGTGTTCGCCGGGATCACCTTCTCCGCGCTGAGCCTGCGGATGTAGGCGAGCGCCTCGGCCGCGGCGGCGGTGTCGATGACCACGCGCTTGCCCTGGTCGGCGACGAGGTCCCCGCCGCCGACCTGCCGGTAGAAGGACCAGAAGAGACGGAACTGCATCGAGGCCTCCTTCACCGAGGCGATCGAACCGCCCCAGGCGCCGGTCACCTCCTTCGCCGCACGCAGCGCGTCGATGAACGCGTCCGGCCCGTCCACATCCACCAACTGCCCCCGCCCGTCGAGCAGTCCGGCCTTCTCGGCGATGTCCGTGCGGAAGAAGAGCACGAAGGGGTGCGTGTCCAGCGGCACGGCGTGCGGGGCACCGCCGAACTGCGACTTCCGCCACGGCCGTGCGTCGAACTTGTCCTCGGCCAGTCCGTGCCGGGCCAGATCCTCGGTGCGCAGTTCGGTGAGCAGGCCGGCCTCGGCGAGCGTCGGCAACTTCGACAGGTGGATCACCGCGACCTGCGGTGGCCGGTCGCCGAGCGTGGCGAGGGTGAGCTTCGTGTAGTACGGGTTGCCCCACAGGAACGTCGCCGATTTCAGTTCCGTCGAGCGGTGCGCGGCCCGATAGGCGTCCTGCATCGCCAGCATCCGCTCGCCGTCGCCGCCGGTGAACGGGTTCCAGAAGTTCAGCCGCGACGGCGAGGGCGCTCCGCCGGTGAACCCCTGCGCGAGGGTGCTGCCGCAGCCCGCGACGGTGAGTGCGGCGGCGCCGGTCGCACCGAGCGCGACCCCTCCGCGCAGCAGACGGCGGCGGGACGGGGCGGGCGGCGACGGGGTCGGTATGCGGTCCCGCATGGGCATGCGTCCTTCCACGGCGAACAAGACGGACTGGCAGGAGGAACTGGCAAGGCGGACAAGACTGGTACGAGTGCAACGTTGGAATGCGCAGCGATGGCAACCGCATCTCGTGGCTGCCCATTGCGTTTACAACGTTGTACTCAGCTGGCAATACGACGTCAACACCTGGGCACGCATTACCTGTTCACGAAGTCGTTCCCGTAGGCGTCCGACGTACATCGGCTCTCACGGGTTACAACGTTGGACCATGACGTACGCTGCTGCTGTCGGGGGAGGTCAGGGGAGGGAGGAACACCGTGGCAGGCACCCGCCTGAAGGACGTCGCGGAGCGCGCCGGGGTATCGATCAAGACGGTGTCCAACGTCGTCCGGGGGGAGACCGGAGTCGCCGACCGGACACGTGAGCGCGTCCTGCGTGCCATCGCCGACCTCGACTACCAACCCAACGCCTCCGCACGCCATTTGCGCACCGGACGCAGCGGCATCATCGCCCTCGCCGTGCCGGAACTCGTCGCGCCGTACTTCGCCGAACTGGCCGCTCAGGTCATCGCCGCCGCGAAGAAACGCGGCTGCACGGTGCTCATCGAGGACACCGGCGGTAGCGCGGACGAGGAGCTGCGGATCGCCTCCGGGCTCAGCGATCCACTCATCGACGGCGTCCTGCTCAGCCCCCTCCGCCTCGACGAACAGGTCCTGGCCGCCCGCCAACGCCGCGTACCCCTCGTCCTCCTGGGCGAGCAGTCGTACGAGCTCCCCGCCGACCACGTCCTGATCGACAACTCGGCGGCGGCGCGCGAGGCCACCGAGCACCTCCTGTCCCTCGGCCGGCGCCGCGTCGCCGTCATCGGACAGCCCTCGAGCCCGTCCCACGCGACGACGGTCCAGCGCATGCACGGATACCTGACCGCGCTGCACGCGGCGGGCGTCCCGCATGATCCCCGGCTCGCCCCGAACACAAGGTCGTTCACCCGCGCCTCGGGAGCCGAGGCGATGCGCGCACTGCTCACGCTGGACGACCCGCCGGACGCGGTCTTCTGCTTCAACGACCTGCTGGCCTCCGGCGCACTGCGGGTGGCGCACGAGCACGGGCTGCGGGTCCCGCACGACCTGGCCGTCGTCGGCTTCGACGACGTGGAGGAGTCCCGCTACAGCGTGCCGACCCTGACCACCATCGCCCCCGACAAGCGGGGCATCGCGGAACTGGCCGTGGACGCCCTGCTCCGCAGGATCGACGCGGGCACACTGGCCCCGCAGACGCGGCTCACCGCGGGATACGAACTGATGGTGCGGGAGAGCACGACGATGCGGGAGAGCACGCGCGCGACCGCCTGAAGCCGCCCGACTTCACCTCACCCTCACCCTTGACTTGAGGGTGAGGCGCAACTCGATGAGCTCAGCCCAGGACCTCACGGCCGGCGGGGGGCGGGTGGCGGGTGGCGGGTGGCGGGTGGCGGGTGGCGGGTGGCGGGTGGCCAGATCCTTGCACTCCCTGGCCATCTGGCCACTCGTCCCCCATCCGACCGCGGCGGAGGATCGATGGCATGAAGATTCTTTGGGTATTCGCACATCCCGAACCGCGATCCCTCAACGGCTCCCTGCGGGCCGAAGGGATCCAGGAACTGCGCGATCTCGGGCATGAGGTCCGCGAGTCCGATCTCTACGCGATGGACTGGAAACCCGTGGTGGACTCCGCCGACTTCCACCGCGAGACGGTCGGGCGACTGCGGGTCGGCGCCGCACAGGAACACGCGTACGGCGCGGCCAAGCTGACGGACGACATCGCCGCCGAGCAGGAGAAGATCGCCTGGGCCGACGCGCTGGTGTTCCAGTTCCCCCTGTGGTGGTTCGGACCGCCCGCCATTCTCAAGGGCTGGTTCGACCGGGTGCTCGTGCAGGGGTTCGCCTTCGGGCTCCAGGACCACGCGGGGCGGACCCTGCGTTACGGGGACGGCGGACTCGCGGGCAAGCGTGCCATGGTCATCACCACGGTCGGCGCGCGGGAGTCGGGCTTCGGGCCGCGCGGGATCCATGGGCAACTGGACGAGGTGCTGTTCCCCGTACTGCACGGCACCTTCTGGTACACGGGGATGGACGCCCTCCCGCCGTACGTCGTCTACGGCGCCGACCGCCTCGACGAGTCCGGCTACGGCGACCGCGCGGCCGAACTGCGCGAGCGGCTCCGCGCGCTGGCGGTCACCGAGCCGCTCCCCTACCGCCATGAGCACCGCGGCGACTACGACGACACACTCGTCCTGCAGCCCGGGATCGAACCCGGCCTCACCGGAGTCGCGGCCCACCGCTCACGAACCCAAGAGCGCTCGCGAACCCAAGCGCGCTGACACGTCCTCTACTGCTACTGCGTCGCCGTCTCAGCCCCGGATACGTTCGATCATCTGCCGCATGACGTCAACGGGAAGGGCCGGGTGCGTGGCCGCGTCCTGTGCGGTGTCCTTGTCGCCGAGCAGTCGAACCAACACCCGTGCGGGCAGCCCCGGGTGCCTGGCGGCAGCGTGCCGTATGGAATCCTCCGGGTCGTCGAGCAGCCGTATGGCCGACGCCACCGTCAACCGGGGATCGGTGGCCGCTCGGCGGCGCACTTCCTCGCTGGGATCGCGGCTGAACCGCTCCATCAGCTCAGGCGTCGACTCCGAGTCGTCCAGGGCCAGTTGACGCATACGGGGGTTCGCGTCGTCGGCGTGGCGCAGCAAGTCGCCGCGGGGGAAGTTCGGGTGCCCGCGCGGGCGGTCGGGAGTGCTCAGACTGCCGGTCCACCACTGCCATACCCCCAGGAGCATGTCGGCGGGCGCGTCGTCACAGGATTCGGCGAGGAAGAGGCGCACGACACGGTCCTCGTCCGCGGCCAGGGTGGCGACGACGTCGGGCGGGAGGTGGCGGGCGCGGGCGACACTCCTGCGCACGAGGGGATGGGTGGAGGCGGCGAGGCGGCGCATGGCGGCGGGGTCGTGATGGAGCGCCCTGACCCAGCGGAGCGAGTGGTGATGGCCGCGCGGATCGAAGGTGATGGGGATGGCCGCCCGTTGTTCCTCGGTGAGGTCGGCGCGCAGCGCCACCGCACCGCGCACATCCGCGTCGGAATCCTGGGCGAGGAGGGCGACAAGGTCAGGGTCCAGGCGCGGATTACATGCCAAGGAGCCCCGCCGGGCCGCGTCTCCGTGGTGGACCAGGTGTTCGACGAGGGCACGCTCCAGCAAACAGCTCTCCAGCGCACGGTCCGGCAGCCCGTCGGCTTCGTAGCCCGACCTGGTCAGGGGGTTGTCCAGGTGGTGGCACAGCAACGCCGTGGTGCGGGCCTCGCGTCCGGGGTCGCGCAGGAGCTTGCGGCGGGCCGACTCGTCGAGGTGGGGCCACGCCTGACGGCAGGCGGCGGCGCGTACGGCAGGATCGGGATCGGCGGCCAAGGCCGTCAGGATGCGCGCGGGAAGTCCGGTGAGGCGAGCTGCCTCCTCGCGTACCTGGGCGGAGGAATCGGTGGCGAGCGCCTGGTAGGTGTCGTCGCCGAACTCGTCGCCCCGGTCCGCCGCGATCATGGTGAGGATCCACCGGCGCCGGGGGTTCTCCTCGCCGAGGATCAGGCGGGTCCGCTGGTCGACCGTGAGGCCCGGATGCACCTCGGCCAGCCACTCCCGTACTTTCGGATCCGGATGGACGATGGCCGCCTCCACCACCGGAGTCGGCAGCCGACGCAACAGCAGGTGATACGAGAGTCCCAGCAGTTCGCCCAGCAGACCGTCGGGGGTGGCCGCGTTGCGGGCAAGGCCGTGCGCCCACGCCTGCCGCACCTCGGCCGAAGGCTCCGGCGCCCGGAGCAGCGAGACCCAGGCCGCCGCCCGCTCGTGTGGCGTTTCCTGGGCCTGCGCCTCGGCAGCCGACTCCTGCCGTTCTTGTACGCCGCTGATGGCGACGAACCGGAGAGCGGACTCCTCGGGGATCACCCCGAGCAGAGCGTTGCCGTCCAAGGAGAGCGCGACGAATTCCGGGCTCCTCTCCGGATGCCCCGCAACCGCCGCCAGGCTCCAATTCGCGCTGAGCCGTACCCGTGTCCAGCGCCGGGGCGCGCAGCACATGTGGTCCGATGCGACAGCGATCAGGAAGACACCGTTCTCGTCCACCAACCCGAGGTCGACGGCGAGCCGATGCCATTGCACGTCGACGTCGACCTCGATGCCCACGCCCGGTCGGTCTCCCGTTACGGCGACAACGGCCCGGGTCTCGCCCGAACCGACCCACCGCCACGCCGACTGAGGTGGCAGCACGTTCTCGTCGTGACCGTCCCCCACGACATCCAACCCGGCACGGCGCAACCACTCCGCGAGTTCTTCTCCCCCACACGTCATGGGAGGTCATCCTGCCGCACCCACTACGTTCGATGACCATGCAGCTCTTCGGCCCAGATGTCCTCGACCTCGCCGACCGCCTCACCGCCGCCTACGTCGAGGTCTTCACCGCCCCGCCCTGGCACCAAAGGGACCCCGCCGCCATTGGGGAGGCGTTCCGCGAGCGTCTGGAGGCCGACGCACGACGCCCGGGTTTCCGCGCCGCCCTCTCCCTGTCGCCCGACGGTGCGGTGGACGGCTTCGTCACCGGCTGGATCACGCAGGCGCCGTTCCCCGCCGACCGCGCCTACGGCAAGGTGACGCGACTGCTCGGCGCCGATCGCGTGGACGAACTGCTGGTGGGAGCCTTCGAGATCGATGAGTTGGGGGTACGAGCGGGTGCCCGCGGTACGGGTCTGGGGCGGCAGTTGCTGGCCACACTCACCGCTTCCGCCGCCGTACCCGGCGGGCGAGCCTGGCTGCTGACGTGGGATCAGGCGCACGAGACGCTCGCGTTCTACCGCCGTCTGGATTGGTGCGAGCCGGAGCCCCTGCCGGGTCACGACACCGACGTGGTCGTGTTCCTGTCCTCGTCGGGGTCCGCGTCGAGCACCGCTGGCAGCGCGTAGGCACATCGCGTCAGAAGGGGACGGCCACGCGGCCCGGCTCGATGAGCCATGTGCACGGGCGCATACCCATCCCCATGCCCATGCCCATGCCGATCACCCGGACCCGCCGACCGACCCCTGGCCGCCACCCCCGACCCCCGCCAAATACGCGTCCACCATGGCGATCTGCCGCTCCGCGGGAAACTCCCGGGGCGCGAACAGTGCCTGGACGACCAATCCGAGCACGAAGCTCTGGGCCGCGGCAGCGGTGTCCTCGGGCCGTGCGCCGGGCGGCAGTTCGCCCGACTCCTGGGCTTGCGCGATGTGCCCGGCCATCCGCTCACGTGCACGGCGGTAGCGCTCGGCGTGCTCCTGGGCCAGCTCCGGGTCGGCGAGCGCGACGTCCCAGGAGGCCACCCAGATGCGGTTGCTCGCGGCGCTCTCGGCGTCCAGCGGGAGGATGTCGAGCAGCATCGCCCGCAGCATCACCAGGCCGGACGCCTCCCCGGCCCTCTCCGCCGCGGGTCGCGGACGGTCGGCCGAGTGCCGGTCGAGCACCTCCAGGGCGTGTCTCAGGAGCGCGCGTTTGCTGGGGAAGTAGTGCGTGAGCAAGCCGGTGGTGGCCCCCATCTCCGCGGCGACGGCACGCAAGGTGAGGCCGCCGAAGCCATGGGCGGCCAGCACCCGCCAGACCGCCTGGGAGACCTCGGTCCTGCGGGCATCATGATCTGTACGGGCCGGCGGCGTCATGGCCGCTAGAGTACATACCCAACGTTCGTTACGTACCTGGTCGCGCCGGCCCGACGCCCGCGCGCGCCCGCCCGGACAACCGCATAGGACCAGCCATGTACGCCATATCGCTGACCGAGAATGCCGAGCTCCGCATGCTGGAGCCCTGGCAGGACGCCGAGTTCCTGGCCCACATCGACCGGGCCCGCGCAAACACCGACCCGTGGATCCCCTGGGCCTCGCGCTCCACCGACCTGGAATCCGCCCGCGCCACCCTCCAGAAGTACGCGGACAAGCAGGCCGCCGACGCCGGACGGATCTACGGGATCTGGCGGGACGGCATCCTGATCGGCGGCGTGATGTTCGTGCAGTTCGATGCCAAGGCGGGCACCTGCGAGATCGGCGTATGGGCGGAGCCCGCGGGTGAGGGTCACGGTCTGATCAGCGCCTCGGTCCGCCACTTGATCTCGTACGCGTTCGGCGAGCGCGGCATCCACCGCATCGAGTGGTGGAACAGCGCCGGGAACGCCCGAAGCCGGGCAGTCGCCCAGCGCATGGGCATGCGTCTGGACGGCACACTGCGCGAGCAGTCCCTTTACAAGGGCGTTCGCCACGACATGGAGATCTGGTCCCTCCTGGCGCACGAGTGGCGGGGCGAAGACCGGGGCGAAGACGGGGGCGAAGACACCGAGCAGGGCGCCGCGTGACGCACGCGCCTCAGGCCGCGAGGCGTTCCGCGATCAGGAGCACGCCGATCACGATCATGGCGGCGCCCGAGACGCGGGTGACGGCGCGCGCGGCCGCGGGGCGCGCCCGCAAGATGGTGCGGGCCAGTACGCCCACGCTCAGGTAGATCGCGGCGCAGCTGAGCGTGTGGACCAGGCCGAGTGTGCCGATCTGGGCCGCCAGCGGCCAGCTGCCGTGCGGAGCGGTGAACTGCGGCAGCAGGGCCAGGAAGAGCAGGAGCGCCTTGGGGTTGAGGCCGCTGATCCCCACCCCCTTGAGGACCCGGGCCCCGACCGCCGCACCGTTCCCCTCCTGCGACGCGGTCCCGGCGACGGCGGGCCGGGCCAGCGTGGTCACACCGAGCCACACCAGATAGAGGGCGCCCAGCAAGGTCAGGGCGGTGAGGACGGACGGCGTGCTCGCCACCACGGCCGCCACCCCTGCGGCGACTACGGCGGTCAGCGCGAGGTAACCGAGCAGCAGGCCGCCCACGGCCGGGACCACGGACCGGTCCCGTAGCCCGGCGTTGATCGCGTAGGCCCAGTCCGCTCCCGGCACGAGGATGAGCAGGACTGAGACCGCCCAGAAGGCGGTGATGGAGCTGACGGCCACGACGTACTTCTCCCTCTCGAACAGGTTCCGAGGAGGAGATTAGTTCCGAAGAGCCCAAAGGTGTTTCCAAGTATTGCCAGGTCAGGAGGTGTCAGTGGCAGAATCTTCCCCATGGACGATGTGGACAGGAAGATTCTTGCGGAGCTCCAGGACGACGGGCGCCTGACGGTCACGGAACTGGCGGCCCGCGTGCGGCTGAGCCTCTCCCCCTGCCATCGCCGGCTGCGCGAACTCGAACGCAGCGGTGCCATCCGCGGCTACCGCGCGATCCTGGACGCGGGCGTCGTGGGTCTGAGCTTCGAGGCGCTGGTCTTCGTCACCATGCGCCAAGAGGACCGCGACACCGTCTCCGCCTTCGAACACGCCCTCATCGAGATCCCCGAGATCCTTCAGGCCGAGCGCCTCTTCGGGGATCCCGACTATCTCGTACGCATCGTCAGCAAGGACCTGCCCGCCTTCCAGCGGCTCTACGACGACAAGCTGGCCACCCTGCCCGGCGTGCAGCGCCTGAGCTCCACGCTCGTCATGAAGCACGTGGTGAACGAGCGCGCGCTGCCCCTGTGAGCGTCAGCAACGGTTCCGCGTCGGCGACGCCGCGCGCTCTTGCCCGCGTCAGCAGCAGAACCAACGGGTTCCACTTGGCTGTTGGGGCGGCGTACCCGTGAATCAGCACCAGGGTGGGCGTGTCCGGCTTCGTCCCCGTGGGGTCGTGGCTGCGCATGACCCCACCCTCACCGGCGGGGGCGCGTCACGTCTTGGACGAATGTTCCCCGCTCCGCCGGGTGTCCGCGGGCGGCCCCAGCGCACCCGGTGTGCAGCCGGCGAAGGACAGGACGTCGCGATGCAGGTGCGACTGGTCGGCGTAGCCGCACGCCGCGGCGACCTCGACCGCGTCACGGCCCGCCGAGAGGCCACGGACCGCTCGGTCGAAGCGGACGAGCATCGCGGCGCGCTTGGGCGTCAGACCGACCTGAGCGGTGAACCTCGACCACAGGCGCTTGCGGCTCCACCCGCACGAAGCCGCCAGGTCGGCGACCCGCACCTGGCCCCGGCGGGAGACGATCCGCTCCCAGCTCGCGACGACCTCCGGATCCATCGACCGCGCCGACGCGTGGCGGCGTGCCAGGAACTCGTGCATCAGCGCGAAGCGATCGTCCCACCCTCCGGCTGCCGTCAACTGCTCCCGCAGGCGCGGTTCATGACGCCCCCACAGCTCATCGAGGCCGAAGACCTGGCCGTCCAGATCGACGGGCGGGACGCCGAGCAGCGAGTAGGCGCTCACCGGAGTCATGCGTAACTCCACGCAGTGCACGCGCTCCCCTCGGACACGGGTCTCCCCTGGCACGAGACCGGCGGCGAGACTCCTCAACGCCCGGCTTCCCGTGGTGTTCTCGACGGCCAGGGCGTCGTCCCCGAGTTCGATGACGACCGTCACGCTGGGCTGCGGGATGACCCGCATGTCCAGACCGGCCGCCGACCGGTCACGGAAGCCGGCGAGCAGCACGCCGTCCAGCGGGGCCGCGCGGCGTGGAAACGCGACTTCCCACCCGCGCATGCGGTCGCCCTCGTGCAGAACTGAGTCCACGCAGTCCAAAGTACCGGCTCGACTCCCCCCCAACGCCCTTGGCACCCTTGCCGCCCTTGCTGCCCTTGCCTTTTGTCCTCAGGCTCCCCAGGCGCTCCCCCGCCCTCTCGCTCACCACTCGGCGAACGAGCCGTCCTCGTGGCGCCACACCGGGTTGTGCCAGTCGGCCTCGCTGTCGTCGGCCGCCCGTACCGCCGCCTCGTCGATCTCGATGCCGAGCCCCGGCCCGGTCGGGCGCGGGATGTGCCCCTGATCGAAGCGGAACACCTCGGTGTCGGCGAGATAGGAGAGGACGTCGGCACCCTTGTTGTAGTGGATGCCGATCGACTGTTCCTGGATGAGGAAGTTGGGGACACTGACGGCGATCTGGAGACTGGCGGCCAGCGCCACGGGGCCCAGCGGGCAGTGCGGGGCGATGAGGGTGTCGAAGGTCTCGGCGAGGGAGGCGATGCGGCGGACCTCGGAGATGCCGCCCGCGTGGGACAGATCGGGCTGCAGGACCGCGACGCCTGCCTGGAGGGCGGGCAGCACGTCCTGCCGCGAGTACAGGCGCTCCCCGGTCGCGATCGGCACGGGTGAGGAGGCGACCAGGCCGGGCAGCAGGTGACCGTATTCGGGCAGGAGCGGTTCCTCGACGAACATCGGCGCGAGCGGGGCCAGGTGCGGCAGCAACTGGCAGGCGTTCGCGGCGTGGAAGCGACCGTGGAAGTCCAGCGCGAAGTCCCTGCGCGGACCGAGGACTTCGCGGGCCGCCGCGGCGCGGCTGACGATCTCGTCGACGTCGGCGACCGTGGCCAGCCGGTTCATGCGCCCGCTCGCGTTCATCTTCATCGCGGTGAAGCCCGCCTCGACCTGCGCCGTCACCTGCTCGGTGATGTGGGCGGGGCTGTCACCGCCCACCCATCTGTAGGCCCGTACCCGCTCGCGGACCGGGCCGCCCAGAAGGACGTGCGCGGGTACGCCGAGCCGCTTGCCCGCGATGTCCCACAGCGCCTGGTCGAGTCCGGCCACCGCGCTGGACAGGACCGGGCCGCCTCGGTAGAACGACCCCTTCGTCATCACCTGCCAGTGGTCCTCGATGCCCGAAGGGTCCTTGCCGAGGAGCAGTTCGGCCAGCTCGCCGACGGCAGTACGGACGGTGGCCGCGCGCCCTTCGACCACCGGCTCACCCCACCCGACCACTCCCTCGTCGGTCTCCACGCGACAGAGCAGCCACCGCGGCGGCACCGCGAACGTCTCGATACGGGTGATCTTCATCAGGTGAACCTCCTTGTGCGGCACGGCAGATGGCGGCCAGCGGGGTGGCGGAACGGCCGCGGGATCAGGCGGACGTCTTGTACACGCTCCATCCGCCGTCCACCACGAGACTGGCCCCGGTGACGAAGGACGCCTCGTCGCTCAGCAGGAACGCGGCGCTCGCCGCGACCTCGTCCGGGCGGCCAAGGCGGCCCGCGGGGGTCTGCTCGATGCTGCGTGCCCGGTCGTCCGCGCCGATCGTGTCCCAGGCCCGGGTCAGGATGGGGCCCGGCAGAAGGGCGTTGAACCGTACGACGGGTGCGTACTCCACCGCGAGCTGGCGCGCGAGGCCGGTCAGGCCCGCCTTCGCCGCCGCGTAGGCGGGACGTCCGGGCAGGCCCATGACCGCGTGCACGGACGAGACGAGGACGACCGCGCCATGCGTGGCACGCAGGTCGTCCAGACAGGCCCGGACGCCGAGGTACGCGCCGGTCAGCATGACCGACAACTGCAGGTTCCAGTCCGCCGGTCCGATCACGTCGGCCGCTCCCCCGCGCACCGCGTAGGCGTTGCTGAGCAGGCCGGAAACGGGGCCGAAGCGGGCGCGGGCGGCCGCCACCGCCCGCGCCCAGGACTCCTCGTCCGCCACATCACACGCCTCGAAGACAGCACGTCCGCCGCTCTCGCGGATGGCCCGTGCGGTGCGTTCGCCCTCCTCGGCGTCCACATCGGCGATCACCACCCCGGCCCCTTCGGCCGCCAGCCGCCGGGCCGTCGCCGCGCCGATCCCGTGGGCTCCTCCGCTGACGACGACGCAACGGTCGACGAAGCGCCGACCGGGACGACCGGGACGCGGCGTCGCGCTGACCGAGGAAGCATCGGGCACCCCGGACGAGCGGGGCACCTCGCTTGAGCCTGACAACTGCGACGGCTCCTCCGACTCCGGCGAACCCAACGACTCAGCGCCCACAGGCACCTCAACTCCCGTTTCTCGCACGGCAGATACGGCAAACACGGCAGGTAGGGCACAGTTACGGCAGTTACGGCAGTTACGGGAGACGCATCAGACACGGCAACAGATGACCCACCCCTGCCATTAACCACCACCAGGCGCCTCCCCGCCAACACCCCCTTCCGTCGCGGGCCGCTGGCCGCGGAACGAATGGCGGTGGACGAGGTCATGCCACATGGTCGACGATCATCTGGTGAAGCGACTCATCGATCTCGACCAGGCAGCCGCCCAGTTCGGCGCCCGCCGCCAACAGTGGACCGCTGCGGGCCTCGTCGTCGGGCCGCTCACCTGGCGGGACGAGGCGGCGGCCTGGCCGCAGCGGCTGGGGACAAGCCGTTCAGAGGTGCGGGACCCGGACTCCGTCGGCATCCACATCATCGGTCCCGCGGACGCCGAACTCCTCGTGGTCCTGTTCCGGGGCGGCTGGGCGGACGTGGACTTCGTCGTGGGCCTCGACGAGAACGCGGAATGGGTGAGCGAGGCCCCTGAGCTCCATTCCCCGCGCGTGAGTAGTCGCGCGCAGAGGGCCGGGCGAGGGTCAGACGGTGGCCTCCGGGTGGTCCCGGTGCTCGGCAAGGTCGAGCGTGAACGTCACCCGGTCGAGTCCAGGGCCGTCGTAGTCCGGCTTCACGGACGAGACCGTGAATCCGAGCCTGGCGTGGAAGGCCTGCGAGGCGGTGTTCTGCGGGCTGGTGACGCAGTGCACGTACCGGCGGCCGTGCGACCGGGCGAGAGCGAAGAAGCCCTGGTACAGGGTTCGCCCCACGCCCTGCCCGTGCAGTCGCGGGTCGACGCCGACGAAGTGCACGTAGGCGGCGTCGGGTTGAGTCTGGGACAGGAAGCCGACCAGGAAGGCCGCGACCCGTCCCCCGTCATCCTGTCCCCCGTCGACCTGTCCCCCGTCGGCTTGCCCCCCGTCGGCTGATTCCGCCTGCTCCCCGGCCCGTTCGACCACGAAGCTGGTGGTGGTGAAGTGCTGGAAGTACAGCCGGGGAAGGAGCAACGAGCGCTCCAGCGCACCCGCCGGCCCTTTCATGCCGCCCCACCACGCGTCCAGCACCGCGAGTACCTGTGGGTGGTCCTCCTCGGAAAGGTGTCGTGCCGTCAAGCCATCAGGAAGAGCGTCGATCATCGGTGCAGTCTGTCATCGGCGTCACGCACGCCGCTACGCCTGCCGCGCCTACTGGATGCTCCAGCGGTGCGGGTGGCCGGGGTCGGCGGGGCACGCGAAGACGTTGAGCTGGCCCGCGCGGCCCACGATGACCTCGGTGGGCGCGGCTGACGGGTGCGGAGGCAGGTCTGCTTCCTCCGTGGGTTTCCAACTGCCGCTGCCGCCGTCCCACTCGGAGCTGGCGATGGTCAGCAGCAAGCGCATGGGTGTGGCGCAGGTCAGGCAGTCCATGGGGGAAGCGTCGGTGGTGTGCCAGGAGGCGAAGCCTCCGACGCGCCAGCCGGGTGGGATGGACAGGTCGTACTGGTAGTAGACCTGCTTGTCGCCACCCCTCTCGGCAGACCGCTCGCCCTCGCCCTTCTCAGCGGACCGCTCGCCCTCACCCTTCTCCGCGACCGGCTCGACCTCACCCTCCTTCCCGGCGTGTTCCATCTCGTCCGCTTCGCAGTCCTGTTCCCACGCCTCCTCGGCCTCTTCGTCAAGTGCCTCTTCGTCAAGTGCTTCCTCGCGGGCGAGGATCCTGTCGCACAGGTCCTCGGGCAGGAGCCCCGCGAAGGGGTACGTGACGACCTGCTCCGGATGCAGCACGCAGGGCTCGGGCACATATCCGTCGGAGCCGACGACTTGCGGCTGGGGCGGCGCGGCAAGGACCTCGCCGACATCCTCCGATCTGCGCCAGTGCAGGTGGAGCAGCATGCCGTAGCGGCTCGGGCCGTGCGCGTCGAAGGGGCAGCAGAACACCTGGAGCAGGTCGCAGCCGTCCGGTCCGGCCGGCAGGTCGGGAATGTCACGCCGGTACAGCTGCGCGAGCGCGACCAACGGCAGCGGGTCGGTGTCGGCGATGCCGGGAATGCGGTGCCGCCGGTCCAGCGCGTCCAGGAGCTCCCGTTCCTCTGCCGTGGGGCCCGAGAAGGGTGCGCGTGCCCATGCGTCGGCCAGGACCTTGCGCCGTCGCCGGATGTCCGCGGGCCGTCGGCCACTTCTGTGCCGGTGGGCCTCGGTGCACTCCGGCCACGGCTCGTCCGCCGGCCACAGCAGCGGGCCGCCCACGGAGCTGGCCGACACGTCGGGGTTCCCCGGCCTCGGGTGCAGTCGGGTGGTGGTTCCCCGGTACGCGGCGAGCTCCGGAAACAGCGCCTCGACATCCAGCGGCCGCGGCGGTGTGGTCCTCGTCATGGGCACGACCCTAAGCATCCGACGGCCTGGCTGGCCCAGCGCCCCTACCCGCGGCTGGGGACACCGACTGACGGCAACTGACTAGCGAGGCCGAGCCGGTACTCCGCCCTCCATTTCGGCTCGCCCTACAGGGAGATGAGGGCGCTCACCAGAATTTTCCCGAGGAAGCCTCAGCCCGACCGGCAGAGGTGCGGCGGCGCAGCAACCCGCTTCGGCGTACCGCTTCGCGTCATCGCCGCGCCGGGTCGAGTCAGTTGAGGGCTCCCTGTCCCTGCCCTTCGCCCCGTGCCCCCTCTCCCTGGCATCCGTCGGCGGCCCCGGCCTCTGCTCACGGGGGTTATGGGCCTCGCGTGGCTCACGGGCCTCACGGGCCTCACGAGGCGAGGGCGGCTCGCAGGGCCGTCCCGCGCAGGTTCGGCCCTCGCCCGCGCCTTTCCGCGGTGCGTCACCGCCGCCCTTGGCGCCCCGGACGCCCTTCACTTTCTTCTCGCCCTCACGCCTCTCACCACCCCCGCCACCCTCATATTCCTCCGCGCCCTCGCCACCCTCCACGCCCTCCACGCCCTCCACGCCCTTCGCGGACGGCTCACCCCCGCCCTTGATCGAGCGGGATTTGGGGTCCGCCGACGACGAGTCGAGCATCCATCGCTGTTCCGGAGACCCGTCGCGGACCTTGACCACGGCTTCCGCACCCTTGCGCGCGGAGGCCGGCACGACCGCCAACCGTTCGTGCCAGCGGGGCAGCAACTCCCCCAGCACGGTCAGGTCGTATCGCACCTCGTCGGCGTGTGCGGCCGAAGGTGCGACACATGCGCCGAGGACGAGCACGCCGTCGTCCCGGTGGGAGTCGAGGCAGAGGTCGGGACGGGCGACGGTGCTCAGCAGTCCGTTCTTGTCGTACGACCACTGCTGGCTCGCCGCGGCCGAGCACTTCGCCAGCTTCGTCTCGGCGCCGGGCTTCGCCTTCCCCCGGATGTCGAGGCACAGATCCGCCGCGGCATTGCGGAGCCTGCCCTGGTCGGACCTGTCGGGGTATCCCGCTGAAGTGGGCGTGGGAGCCCCGGTGGGCGGCGTCTCGTTACCCGCGCTCGGACCGGTGTCATGGCTTCCGGTCATCCCTGTCGGGGGCATGGCCTCGCCGTTGTCGCCGTCGCCCGACGAGAGGGTGATGACGAGTACGGTCGCGAGCAGGGCCGCTGAGCCCAGGGCCGCTCCGGTGCGCAGCGCTCTTGAGTGTGCGCGCGCCTGCGCGAGCGGGCCGCCGGCCAAGGGGTTGTGTGGCGACGGACGATGGCGCCCGCCGCCGCCCGCGCGCCTGCCGCCCTGCGCGGGGGCTCCCGCGCCGCGCTTCACCCCGCCTCCGCGCCCCGGGCGCGACTCCAGGTAGCGCCGTGCGCCCCAGCCGAGTACCGCTTCGGCGAGTAGTGTCCCCAACTCCTTGTCCACATGGACGAGTTGGTCAGTCACGTCCCGGCAGTGGCGGCACTCCGACAAGTGGTTCTGTGCATCGGGGAGCAACGTGCCGCCGCGGCGAATCGTGACATCGAGGATTCGGTTGTAAAGGGGGCATTCCTTGGTCGGCGCGAGTTCGCGGTGACCGCGAACGATGCCTGCCCTGAATTGTTCACGCGCCTGCGCGAGTGCGTCGGCCGCAAGGTCGGCGCTCAAGCCTGACATACCTGCGGGTATGGATATGTGCTCGGCTTCTACCGCGGTGTGCCACAGCAGACACTGGGCGTCTGCGGGAAGGGCCCAGAAGGAGCGCGCGGCGAGTCGACGTTTTTCGGGTGTCATGGAGGTCGCCGCCCGCATGCCGCGACCGCCGGTCGGTTTGCGGAGTTCGGGCATGAGGGCTGATATGCGCTCGTCGACGGTCCACCCCCTGACCGTCTCCCTGACGGTCACCAGGAGGTACGGCCGCAGGGCTCCGCCCGGCTCTTCGCTCGCCATGCGTTCGAGCATCTGGTGGAAGGATGCCGTGGCGACCATGGAGGCCGAACTCGACCAAGCGGCCAGGCAGATGGCCGCGTAGTCGTATGTCGCCTGCCAGTGCCGTGCGAGCAGCAGTGCGATGGGTTGGTCGGACTCACCCTCCGACCGGCCGCACAGTCGGGCGGCGAGATTCATGTCTGATTCTTCGGTGTTCACGCCGGAATGTGGGGCGTGGGTCGGACGTGGGGGGTGAGGGGATTGCACAGAACCTTTTCCTTCCGAGCCGATAGACGGCACACGGAAAACACACCCACCGAAATGGGGCGTCTGATTGGTGCATACCTAAGGCTCACCGGGGCGGGAAAACGAATCAACAAACCGCGAGATCGCCCGAATACGGCCGGCTGAAGACCTTTTGGGTCAGCGGCACGAATCCCGAACGAAAGGCGATCCTGATCATTACCTCAGCGCGCGAGGAAGCTCACCTTGGCACAGCCGACTCACGGGAAACAAGAAGTTCGAGGGACTTCCATTCGGGAAGAGAGAGGAACCTCGGCGTTACCTGCGGTACTCGCACCTGTTTTCGAAGTCTATGGCGAATCGCTGAGGGGAGCGGATACGGCGAAGCCCTCGTCGAGAGTCACGATCAGGGGGCCCGCGACGGGCGCGAAGCCGCAAGAGGCCCACCGGTCAACGGACTTCAGGAATCCCATGAGGTCGCTTTGAACGGAGTTCAGGAGTTCCCGCAACCGCTCCCGGGGAATCTCGATGTGCCGCCCCTCCTGCCGGGCCGCGTCAGGCCACAGTCGGATGTCCGCACCCACAAGCTCGGCACGCGGCCCGGGATCGTGGCCGAGCCATGGCTCATCCCCCACCAACAGCCCTTGCCAGTCCCGCCAGTTCTCCAGCCCGAAGCAGCACCCGGGCTTCACCGTGACCCCACTGTCGGTGTCCCTGACCCGCAGCCCACCGGGCGCGACCACGCACTCGGCGGCCAGCAACCGCTTCAGCTTCCCCACACCGTCCTCGGGACGGCGGCGCTCCGCCCGCGTACGAGGCCTGTTGTTGTAACTGCTCAGAACCGCCATGGCCGTGCCGACCTGACGCGAGGACAACTCCCCGGACAGCCGCAGAAGCCGTTCCTCGGCGGGATCAGAGACGGGCCACAGCGTGAAATCCCTGGCCTCGTAGGTCTCCAACACGGCATCCATGATCAGCACACCCCCAGCCTCCCGCACCAACCACCGCGTGCGCCTGCCTCCGACTGAGGCCACGCCGAGGAGCAGCTGCCGCTCACGCCAACGTGACCCTCATACCGCCCTCGGCCAAAGCATCGAGAAGCGCGGCGAACAGGTCGTAGGGGCGGCCGTCCGGTGTGAGGGTACGTGACAGGTGCGCGCGGGCCGTCTCGGCGTTTCGCCAGAGCAGCGTCGCGGGGGACGTGTAGCCGAAGGTGCCGCGCAGGCAGTCGTCGAGGGCCGCGAGGCAACCGCCGAAGTAGCCGCCGGGACCGTTCACCGCCTCGCCGAGCGCCAGGTAGACGCTCGGTTCGTCGGTGATGGCCCCGCCGTCCAGTTCGTAGGCGTGACCGGTCGGCCTGGCGTGGTGGGTGCGGCGGCAGCCCCGCTCCCGGACCAGATCGAGCCAGGCACCGCGGCACCGGGTATCAAGGGCGGTCCAGGCGCCGGGGGACTCCGGGGGCCCGGCGTACCACTGCTGCCAGATGGGCCGGGCGTACTCGGGAACGGGTGTGAAGTGCTCCGCGTCGAGTTCCAGGTCGATCAGGTCCGGACCGCAGGAGGAGGCGCGCCAGGATCTGACTTCGGCCCACAGTGATCGCTCGGTGAGCAACTCGCCCTGGTCGTCATGTATGTGCAGGGCTGCTTCTTCCAGGGCCAGCGCCCGCCTGGTGCCCTTCGTCAGTGCCGCCCGCAGTTGCTCGCTCTGCGCGAGCCCCCGCAGGAAGAGTGGGGGCGCCGCTCGCTCGGGTGGCAGAACCAGGGCGAACTCACGGCAGGAACCCAGCCATCGGGACCCGTCGTGCATGCGGACGGAGCCTCGATATCCCTCGGGCGGGCCCTCGTAGTCGTCCAGGCCCGTCAGTACGAGACTGTCCGTACCGTGCGGTTGCCCCAGGCTTTTCGCGTCCTCGAGCAGCCAGGGATCGAGTGTCCGGTCCTCGGGCACCAGCCACACCCTGCCGCCGACCCAGCCCTGCGCCCCGACGCCCGCGGGGCTCCAGCCGAACAGTTCGTACGTCCCGCGCCGGGGCTCCCCGAAGAGGCCGTCCACAGTGGCGCACACGCCCCAGGCGCGGTCGTGCTCCGTCTCCGTCAGCGTGTATCGCCCGTAGCCGCGGGGATTACCGTCCTCATGCACGGTGGGATCATGCCCGGTCCTGGCTTCCGCCACGAAACCCTTTTCCCGCGGAGGTGGGTGCGCCTTCACTTGGCGGCGAGTGCCTCGCGCCAAACGGGGCTGTCCACGTAGTGGTTGTCGTAGCGCTCCGAGGATTCCGCGATCTTCTTCGGGTCGGTCTCGCCGCGCATCACGCTGCCGAGCAGGCGCAGGTAGTCGAAGCGGGCCATGCCGGGGGTGAAGACGAAGAGGACGTCCGCCTCGCAGCCCGGGGCCGCGGCGAAGGCGTGCGGGGTGTGCGGAGGCACGGCGAGGAAGTCACCTGCCCGCAGGACGGTGATCTCTTCGCCCACCAGGACCCGGAGGGAGCCGCTGATCACGAAGAAGAGCTCCGTGGCCTTGGTGTGGAAGTGCGCGGGCGCGCCGACGGCCCCTTCGGTGAACGTGGAGCGATAGGTGGTGAACCCGCCGCCCGGTCCGTCCGTGTCGGCAAGCAGGGTCATGACGCTGCTCGGATCGGCGCTGGTCTCGGCCTCGGCCGCCCGGGTGAGGACGGCGGCGAAGTCGGCGGTGGAGTCGGCGTTCTTGCTGTTCATGGTGGTGTCCCCTTCGGTTCTGCGACGCTCCCCGCGTCGTTGTGATCACCACTCTATGGAGCTGAAAGACCTTCGGCAGAGTGCAATTCAGGGTCGAAAGGAGGGGTCAATTGCCGAGCTGATCGCGCTGGATCGCATGGGCGAGAGTCCGGCGCACGGAGGCCGATCCCGTGGCGGTGACGTCCGCGGGGACGTCGAGCCGGCGAGCGATCTCGTCGTACGTATCCCGGTGGGCGCCCGGCAGTTGTGCCCGATGCTCCCTCAGGTCCTCTTCGAGGAGCCGCCGCAGCTCGTCGACGCTCTGGGGCGTGAAGCGTTTCCTCCCGCGACCGAGGGCGGTCACCTGACGTGTGCAGTGGGCGGCATCGCCCAGGGTCTCCGAGACCACCTCGGCAAGACCACACAGGCGCCCTTCGAGCCACGGCGGGTCCCGCTGGTCGAGGTGGAGCTCCATCGTCGGCGGCCGGTCGCCCGCCTTGCGTTTCGCCACCTGCTTGGACACAGCGGGCTGGCTCATGTCCGCCAACTCCGCGATCTTGTCCTGTGTCCAGCCGAGATCGACGAACAGCTTGATCATCTCGGCGCGAAGCTTCCGCATCTCCTCGCCCGCGCGAATGACCTCGTTCATGCCGGCGAGCATCCGCTCTGCCTGCCCCTCGCTCAGCACCCCGGAACCCTCACGGAAGTCTGCTTGCGTGTCCTCTCCACTTGCCATGGCTCGGTTATACAGCTCGGCACAAGCTTCGGCATAACCGGGTTGTATAACCCGGTTATGAGTGCCAGGATCCGCCCATGCCCACCTACTCCGCACCTGACGGAACCCAGCTCGCCTACCGCGTACACGAAGACGCCGTACACGGAGACGCCGTACACCAAGACGAAGACGCGAACGAAGGCGTACACCAGCACGGCATCCCCCTCGTGTGCATCCCCGGCGGCCCCGCGGACTCCCGCTACCTCGGCGATCTCGGCGGCCTGTCCGCCCACCGGCGACTCATCGTCATGGACAGCCGCGGCACCGGACGGTCCGCGATCCCCGAAGACCCCTCCTCCTACCGCTGTGACCGCCTCGTCAACGATGTCGAGGCCCTCCGCCGCCACCTCGGGCTCCACAGGATGGACCTGCTCGGCCACTCAGGCGGCGCGAACGTCGCCGCGCAGTACGTGGCCCGCCACCCCCAGAACGTCCGCAAGCTCGCCCTGATCGGCCCCGGCACGCGAGCCGTCGGCATCGCCGTTCCGGGTGCGATGCGACGGGAGCTCGCACTGTCGCGGAAGGACGAGCCGTGGTTCGCCCCGGCCTTCGCCGCGCTGGAAGCGATCACCGAGGGGACCGGCACCGACTGGGATGCCATCAGCCCCTTCTTCTACGGCAGGTGGGACGCCGCCGCCCAGCACCACTGCGCCACAAGTCAGCCGGACAACAAGGAAGCCGTCGCCTGGTTCGCGGCAGAGGGCGCCTTCGAGGAGGAAGCCACGCGTGCGGGGCTCGCGGGCTGTGAGCTGCCGGTGCTGCTGCTCACGGGGGAGTTCGACATGAACAGCCCCCCGCGGGCCGTGGCCGAGTTCGCGGCGCTGTTCCGCGACGCGAGTTCCGTGGTGCAGCCGGCCGCCGGGCACTATCCCTGGCTCGACGACGCCGGGCGCTTCGTGGCGGCCATGGCGGCCTTCTTGGATCACGAGGAAGGTGCGGAGGAAGATGTGGACGAACGCGCGGAGGAACGTGTGACCAGCTGAGATCCGGTCACACGGCGTGCATGACGCGTTTCGTGACAGTGGGCCTGCTGATGGTCTGCGCAGCGGGCGGTGTGCTGCTCGCCCTCCTGGCATCCCCCTGGTGGTGGTCGGCCGCGGTGCCTCTCCTGTGTGTGGCACTGACCGGTGTGTACGACCTGGTGCAGAGGCGGCACTCCGTGCTCCGCAACTACCCCGTGCTCGGCCATCTCCGGTTCCTCCTGGAAACGCTGCGCCCGGAGCTGCAGCAGTACTTCGTGGAACGCAACTACGACGGCAGGCCCTACGACCGCGACACCCGCAGCATCGTCTACGAGCGGGCCAAGGGCGTCGCCGCCGAGGAACCGTTCGGCAGCGAGCGCGACATGGACGCCCGCGGCTACGAGTTCCTCGTGCCGTCCATGGCACCGGTGGCCGTACCCGACGAGCCGCCCCGCGTCCGGATCGGCGGCCCCGACTGCACCCAGCCGTACGACATGGCCCTCCTCAACGTCTCGGCGATGAGCTTCGGCTCGCTCTCCTCCAACGCCGTCGTGGCGCTGAACACGGGCGCGGCACGCGGCGGTTTCGCCCACGACACGGGTGAGGGCGGCCTCTCCTCCCACCATCTGCGGCGCGGCGGTGACCTCGTCTGGGAGATAGGCACCGGCTACTTCGGCTGCCGCACCCGTGACGGGAACTTCGACCCGCGGCAGTTCGCCGAGAAGGCGGCCCACCCCTCCGTGCGCTGCGTGTCCCTCAAGCTGTCGCAGGGCGCGAAACCGGGGATCGGCGGCGTACTGCCCGGCAGCAAGGTCAACGCCGAGATCGCCTCGGTCCGGGGCGTTCCCGTGGGCGAGACCGTGGTCTCGCCGCCGTACCACCGCGTCTTCTCGACCCCGCGCGAACTCGTCCGATTCCTCGCCCGGATGCGGGAACTGACGCACGGCAAGCCGGTGGGCTTCAAGCTGTGCCCCGGCTCCCGGATCCAGTTCCTCGCCGTGTGCAAGGCCATGGTCGAGGAAGGCGTCACCCCGGACTTCATCGTCGTGGACGGCGCGGAGGGCGGCACGGGAGCGGCGCCGCTGGAGTTCGCCGACCACCTGGGCATGCCGCTGCGGGAGGGGCTGTTCACCGTGCACAGCGCCCTGACGGGTGCGGGCCTGCGGGACAGGATCCGCCTCGGCGCCAGTGGCAAGGTGGCGACGGGTTCCGACATCGTCAAGTGCCTCATCCTGGGCGCCGACTACACCAACGCGGCCCGCGCGATGATGTTCGCCGTCGGCTGCATACAGGCCCAGCGCTGCCACACCAACCGCTGTCCGACCGGCGTCACCACCCAGGACCCCCGCCGTGCCCGCGCCCTCGACATCATCGACAAGGCCGCGCGCGTCACGCGCTACCAGCGGGCCACCGTGCAGAGCGCGCTGCAGATCATGGCCGCGATGGGCGTGCGCGACGCAGCGGGCCTCGGCCCGCATCTCCTGCGCCGCCGCGAGGACCACGGCGATTTCCGGTCCTACGCCGAGCTGTACGAGTGGCTGTCCCCCGGCGAACTGCTCACCGCACCGCCCGCGAGCTGGGCCGCCGACTGGCGGGCGGCGGATCCGGACACTTTCGCCGTCGTCCGACCGGCCTAACGGCCGGACCCACCTGCCGACACCGCTGACCGCACCAGCCCCGGCGGCCACTGACGCGCATCGGGAAATGGAAGCGTCCGCCACGTATTGGCTGCGCCAAGACGGGCACTCGGAGTCTGTCCGGTGAAAGATCCACAGGCGCGAACAAATGGCCACACCGACAGAAAAGCCGCAAGATGGACTCGACGCCAGCACGCCGCCGAATCCGCCACGCCAGAGACAGACCTTCGACACACAGCCCTTCGCAGCTGCGGGCCCAGGCCGTCGCGGCGCAGAACTTCACCCACCGAAAGGCACTCGTACCTCATGAGCGACGTCACAGGTAAGGCGACAACCAATGACGCCGGCGCGCCGGTCGAAAGCGATGAGCACTCGCTCACCGTCGGCGCCGGTGGGCCGATCCTTCTGCAGGACTCCTATCTGATCGAACAGATGGCGCAGTTCAACCGGGAGCGGATTCCCGAGCGGCAGCCGCACGCCAAGGGCAGCGGCGCCTTCGGCCACTTCGAGGTCACCCAGGACGTCAGCGCCTACACGAAGGCCGCCCTCTTCCAGCCGGGCACGCGGACCGATCTGGTGACACGGTTCTCCACCGTCGCCGGAGAGCGCGGCAGCCCGGACACCTGGCGCGACCCGCGCGGATTCGCGGTGAAGTTCTACACCACCGAGGGCAACTACGACATGGTGGGGAACAACACCCCGGTCTTCTTCGTGAAGGACCCGATGAAGTTCCAGCACTTCATCCGGTCCCAGAAACGCAGGACCGACAACAACCTCCGCGACCACGACATGCAGTGGGACTTCTGGACCCTCTCCCCCGAGTCGGCCCACCAGGTCACCTGGCTGATGGGTGACCGAGGCATCCCGCGCACCTGGCGCCACATGAACGGCTACACCTCGCACACGTACATGTGGATCAACGCGCAGGGCAAGCGGTCCTGGGTCAAGTACCACTTCAAGACCGACCAGGGCATCGAGACCTTCACCCAGCACGAGGCCGACCAGATGGCCGCGGCCGACACGGACTACCACACCCGTGATCTCTTCGAGCACATCCGCGACGGGGAGTACCCCAGCTGGACGCTGTACGTGCAGATCATGCCGTACGAGGACGCGGCCGACTACCGCTTCAATCCGTTCGACCTGACCAAGGTGTGGCCGCACGGCGACTACCCGCTGATCGAGGTCGGCAAGATGACCCTCGACCGGAACCCCACGGACAACCACGCGGAGATCGAGCAGGCGGCGTTCCAGCCGAACAACCTGGTCCCCGGCATCGGCCCGAGCCCCGACCGGATGCTGCTCGCGCGGCTGTTCTCGTACGCCGACTCCCACCGCTACCGGATCGGCGGCAACTACCAGCAGCTGCCGGTCAACGCTCCCATCGTGCCCGTCCACACGTACTCCAAGGACGGGGCCATGGCCATTCACAAGCGTCAGGACCCGGTCTACGCACCGAACTCCAAGGGCGGCCCGGCAGCCGACACCAGCCGCTACGCCCCGCCCAGCTGGCACGCGGACGGTGACATCAGCCGCGCCGCATACGTCGATCACGCCGAGGACGACGACTGGGGCCAGGCGGGCACCATGGTGCGCGAGGTCCTCGACGACGCCGCGCGTGACCGGCTCGTGGACAACGTCGTGGGACACCTGCTCAACGGGGTGACCGAGCCCGTGCTCGCCAGGGCCTTCGAGTACTGGTCCAACATCGACAAGTCCATCGGTGAGCGCATCGCGCAGGGAGTCCGCGCCAAGGCAGACGAGAAGGACCCCAAGGCCGCCGAGCAGGCCAACCCGGCTCGCAGCAGCATGCAGGAAAAGGCCTGACCGACCCTGGCCGGCCCGGATCGATCCTGATCGACAAGGCCTGAGCCACTCTGAACGCCGGCCCGTCGGCCGCCGCCCGTGAGGGCCGCCGACGGGCCCTTGCGTGCTTTCAGTCCGGCGGTACCGCGAACTCGCACCAGACCGCCTTGCCCTCGCCCCGAGGCTCGATGCCCCAGCGCGTGGCGACCGCCTCCACCAGGAGCAGGCCACGGCCGGAGGTGGCGGTCTCCACCGGAGACCTCATGTGGGGCCGGGTGCTGGAGCGGTCCTTCACCCAGAGACGGACACGGCGGGGCGGCCCCGTGAGGACCTCCAGGGTGAGGATGGCGCCCCCGTCGGTGTGGACCAGGGCATTGACGAGGAGTTCACCGGCCGCCACCTCGACGTCGTCCGCGACCGCTCCGAGGCCCCACGACGCGAGGTGTTCCCGCAGCGCCGCACGCGCGTCGGCGAGCCCTTCCGGGTCGGCCTGGTGGACGTACCGGTGGATGCGCGGCTCCTGGAGCGTCCCGGGGTCGGGGAGCCGGCGCAGGACCAGGAGCGCCACGTCGTCACTGCTGCCCCATCTCTTCCACAGCGCGCGCGAGAGGTGGTCCGCGAGATCCTCCGCGCCCTCGGGGCCGGCGGAAAGGACCTCGGCGAGGTTCTGGATCCCGGTGTCGAGATCGAGGCCGGCGTCCTCCACCAGCCCGTCCGTGCACAGGACCATCGTCTCGCCGGGCACCAGGTCGAGCCGCACCTCGGGGTAGTCCTCCATGCCGAACTCGGTGGCGAGGCCCAGCGGAAGGCCGCCCGGTACGCGTGGCACGCCCACGCGGCCGTCGACATGCCGCACGAGAGGCGGCAGATGCCCGGCCCGCACCGCGCGCAGGATGCCGGTGGCGGGGTCGAACTGGGCGTAGGTGCACGTGGCGAAGCGCTCGGTGTCCAGTTCGGCCAGGAAGCGGGAGGCGCGCGAGAGCACCGTCGCGGGCGCGTGCCCCTCACCCGCGAACGCCCGCAGCGCGATGCGGAGCTGCCCCATGATGGCCGCGGCGTGGGTGTCATGTCCCTGTACGTCGCCGACGACCACGCCGATACGCCCGCGGGGCAGGGTGATGACGTCGTAGAAGTCGCCTCCGACGTCACGCCCGCCCCAGGCGGCGTGATAGCGGACGGCGACCTCGGAGTCCGCGACGTCGGGGACCTCGCGCGGCAGCATCGTGGCCTGCAGGCTCTTGGCGAGGTCCCGTTCCTCGTCGAACAGCATGGCGCGCTGCAGGGACTGGGCGACGATGCCGGAGAGGCCGATGCAGAGGTTGCGGTCCGCGTCGGTGAATTCCTTGCGGCCGCGGTAGAAGAGGGCGAGGCCGCCGATGGCTCGGTCCTGCGCCACCAGGGGCAGGAAGGCCGCCGAGTCGAGCTTCATGTCCTCGATGTAGGGCCTGAGGCGGGTGAAGCGCTGCCCGAGGTCGGGCAGGGAACCCACGAAGCGGGGCTGCCGTGTCAGGACGGCCTCGGCCAGCGGCAGCGATTCGTCGACCTTGTGCAGCTTGAGTTCGTCGAGGGCCTGCATCGTCTGGCCCACCAGGGCGACCATCTTCAGGTTCTCCCCCTCGACAAGACCGAGGACCAGGCCGTCGGCGGCGAACCGGTCGAGGCCACTCGCGCCGGAGAGCACGGCCACCACGTCGTCGACCGTCACGGCCCGGGAGAGGGCCTGCGTGGTGCCCTGGACCATCAGGGCGATGCCCTGACGGCGCTCCTCCCTGGGATCGGTGGCGGCGAGCTGGGTCCCGTCGTCCGCGGCCGTCCGCAGGACTCCGACGGCGCGCACGGCCCGGCCCGCGTCGTCGCGCAGGATGCGTCCACGGGCGTGACTGAGGTGCAGGGAGCCGTCGCGGTGGCGGACGCGGAAGTAGACGCCGTAGAGGTCTTCCCCCTCGGTGGTCGCCTCCGTGACGGCGAAGGTGATCCGCACCATCTCCTCGGGAGGCACGCGCCCCTGCAGGGAGGTCACCGAGCCGTGGAACTCGTCGGGCCGCAGGTCGAGCAGCACGAGCGCACCGGCGTCGAGTCCGAGCTCACCGCTGTCCAGGTCCCAGTCGAAACTGCCCATGCCGGTCAGGTGCAGGAGCTGTTCCGGATCGAAGTGTGACTTCTTGGCTGAGGTCATGGCTGTCTCCGTACGCCGCTCGGTCACCATAAGCCGCACGGGCCCCGGGCGCGCGGCGCTCGCGTCCCGCCGAAAGTGGAGATCGACCTTCCGGTGATCTCTCCGAGCCATGGGGTAACCGGGTGTTCCGCGGCCCCTCCGGCCGCGGGCCAGAGCACAGGGCGCGGGTGCGTCCTCGGGAAGGAGCAGACGTGGTGAAGGGCAGCAGAAGGATGGCGGCCGTGGTCACCGGGGCGGCGTTAGTGGCCCTGTCGGCATGCGGCGACGACTCGGGCTCGGACTCGGCACCGGGCGACAAACCCTTCGCGGGCAAGAGCGCCGACCAGACCGCGGCCGACGCGGTCAAGGCCACCGAGCAGGCCGACTCGATGCACATGAAGGGGACCGTGCAGCAGTCGGCGGGTTCCACGATGACCGTCGATCTGTCCGTCGACAACAACAAGAACTGTGACGGCAGCATCAAGGCGGACGGCACCTCGGCGGACGTACGGAACGCCGAGGGGACGTTCTACCTGCGGGGCGACGAGAAGTACTGGCGGACCGCCCTCAAGGGCCAGGCCGGTGGCGACAAGATCGTGCCGAAGATTGCCGACAAGTGGGTGAAGGCACCGGCCGACGACCAGACGACGAAGAGCCTGTGCGACAAGAACGCGCTCATGGCTTCCATGGACAAGAACAAGTCGGAACGCAAGGGAATGAAGAAGGGTTCGACGACGGACGTCGACGGAACCGAGGCGATCCGGCTGACGAAGAAGACCTCCGGCGGTGAGACCCTCACGCTGTACGTGGCCACCGAGGGCAAGCCGTACATCCTGCGTTCGACGTCGACGGGCGGCAAGGACCCCAACACCGCCACCTTCAGCGACTACGGCAAGTCGGTCAGCCCCGAGGCGCCCGCGCCCGGCGAGACCGTCGACCTGCAGAAGCTTGCCGCATCGGCCCAGAAGGCGTGACCCCCGCGCAATCGAGTGACGCCTTCGCATGGCCCGCCCCCTGAGGGGTACCGGAGCTCCATGCCTCACCGGCCCGGCGTTTCCCGTGGCCGTTCTCCGTTCAGAAAGAGGTGCGTATGTCCGCGTCCCTGCTCGAGTCCGTCGATGTCCGGGCGCCGGTTTCCGTCGCCTGGCAGCTGTGGAGCGACGTGGCCCGCTGGCCCTCCTTCCTCAGCCATGTACGGCTGGTCGAGCCGATGGACGAGCGACGCTTCGCATGGCAGTTGGAGCTGCCCGGCGCGGAGAAGAACTTCGTGGCCGAGCTCACCGAAGTGGTGCCCGAGAAGCGGATCGCCTGGCGCACCGTCGAAGGGGTGAACCACGCGGGTGTGGTGACGTTTCACCGGCTCGGCGACACCACGAGCCGGGTGACGCTCCAGATCGAGTACGACCCCAAGGGCTTCGTCGAACACCTCGGCGCTCTCACCAATCTCGACTCCACCCTGGCCAACTACGACCTGGGTGAATTCCAGAAGCTCGCCGAGAAGACGGCGCACTAGCCGCCGCGGGGCCATGGACGGGAAAAGGGTGCCGCGCACGCTGCTGAGCAGCGTGCGCGGCACCCTTCGTGATGCGTCGGGCCGGTCTCAGGCCGCGTCGCCGTGACGCTCGGCGGCGGGCGCCCGATGACGTCCCGCGCGGCCTTGCCCGTGGACGAGGCGCAGGTGGCGTACGCGCCGATCGGTTCTCCGCCCCGCTTCCTCGTTCAGACGGTCCTCGATGCGGTCCATGGCGATGATCAGGAGTCCCATGACCGGCAGGAGCAAAAGAGCGACAACTAGCATCGTCAGCGTCCTCCTCGCGGCTTCTCTTCTCGCCTGCCCCTGACTGACATGCCCACGACCCCGAAGGTATGGAGAGGCTGCAACGCTCTCTTCACATCTCCTGAGTGGACCGGGCTGCGTCCGGGCGGCGACCAGGCGTCGACCGGGCTGCCTTCACCCGGTCGGCTGGCAGAGGAATGACCTTTGTCCCATGGTTGATGACCTTGGTCCCGAGTGCGATGTCCGCGGATGGACATTGGTCCCAGTATCAGACGGCACAGCACTTGCCGCGACACGTACACCAAGGTGCACAAGAGAAAGGACCATGCTCGTGGGCATCATCGCCTGGATCCTGATCGGTCTGATCGCAGGGGCCATCGCCAAGGCCCTCACCCCCGGCAAGGACCCGGGGGGCTGTCTGGTGACGATGCTGATCGGCATCGTGGGAGGGCTGCTCGGCGGCTGGTTGGGCAAGGTGATCTTCGGCGTTCACTCGATCAACGGGTTCTTCCACCTGTCGACCTGGATCGCCGCCATCCTCGGTTCCGTGGTCGTCCTGATCATCTATCGCCTGCTCACCGGGTCACGCTCCCGCTGAATTAGCTCGAACGTTCGAATCAATGGGTACACTGGCCGCATGGCAACGCACCAGCTCCAGGGATCCCTCTTCGATCAGGGCGACGACGTCCGCCTGGGCTCACTGGACGGAATACGCCGGACCGTCCTCGGTGACGGAGCGTGGATAGACCTCCTGCCGGGCTGGCTCGGGGGCGCCGACGTCCTGTTCGAACGGCTGGCGGCGGACGTCCCGTGGAAGGCCGAGCGCCGCCAGATGTACGAGCGGGTCGTGGACGTCCCCCGCCTGCTCGCCTTCTACCGCGCCGGCCGGCCACTCCCCCACGCCGTGCTCGACGAGGCCCGCGACGCTCTTTCCGAGCACTACGCCGCCGAGCTCGGCGAGGCCTTCACGACCGCCGGCCTGTGCCACTACCGCGACGGGCGCGACAGTGTGGCCTGGCACGGCGACCGCATCGGCCGGGGCGCCCGGGAGGACACGATGGTCGCCATCCTCTCCGTGGGGGCACCCCGCGACCTGCTGCTCCGTCCGCGCCGAGGTGGCGACATCGTCCGACGGCCGCTCGGGCACGGCGATCTGATCGTGATGGGCGGCTCCTGCCAGCGGACTTGGGAGCATGCCATCCCCAAGTCGGCCCGGGCCGCCGGTGGTCGCATCAGCATCCAGTTCCGGCCGCACGGTGTGCAGTGACCGATCCCCTCGCCGGGGGGCGCGGTCGCGATGTGCGCCGAGCCCGCCCCATGCGCTACAGTCGATCTTGCGCCAACGGCCGGAACTCCGGCCCGTGGGCCTCGCGTTGGTCGTCCAAGGAAAGACGCCCCACTTCCTGTGGGGAAATGCAGGTGCAAGGCCTGCCCAGCGCTCGCGACAGCCCCGGTCCCCCGTCAGGGACCGGGGCTTTTCTCTGCCCGGACGAACTCGAGGAGACGCACGTGCACCCCCTGGCGGTCGAACAGAACTTCCGGGCACGGGCCACCCGGCTGCAGGGTTGGGGAGCCGGGCTGCTGGCCTGCGCCCTGCTGCTCTGGCTCTACGCCGCATGGCAGCTCTTCACGTCGTACGACTCCACGTACAACGACGTGGACTGCCCCGCCCCGGTCAACGCCGAACCCAGGGACCTCTACTACGAGGACTCCGACTACGCCCACACGGACGCACGGCAATGTGCCTCCGACCGCAGCTGGCCGCAGCCGCTGGCGGCTCTGGTGGTGTCCATACCGCTGACCGCGGCGGGCAGCGTGCTGTTCACCGCGGGCATGGTCAGCATCAGGTTGCGCCACCACCACGACGACATGGAGAGCGCTCAGAAGTGAGACCGCGCCAGGTGCGCGGCGGCTGACTCAGCCAGCGTGCGGATCGCCGGGTGCCAGGGACGGGCACACGGTCCGGTCAGTACGAGACTGCGGGACACCGCGGGCCTGACCGGCAGCAGGGCCAGGTCGGCGGGGAGCAGAGGGCGGGAGACCTCGGACAGGACGGTCACACCGATGCCCGCCTGCACCATGCTGATCAACGTCGTCAGGTCACGCACTCGATGGGTGGGCGCGAAGGGCAGTCCGGCCCGGGTGTGGATGGTGCGAATGCGGGTCTCGCAGTTGTCGGGCGAGATCAGGAACCGATCGTCCGCCAACTCCCCTATTTCCACGCTCGGTTCGCCCGCCAAGGGGTGATCCCGGGGCAGTACGGCACGGTAGTGGTCCTCGGCCAGGTGAATGCCCGGCCCGGGTGGCGGGTCGATGAGGATGGCCGCGTCGGCCACGCCGTCCGCCAGCCAGGTGGTCACTTCCGCGCTGTCGCCCTCGAAGGCCTTGACCGTCACCCTCGGCTGGTCATCGGCCCAGTGCCGGAGCAGGCCCGGCATCAGTCCCCGGCAGACCGTCGGCGTGCAGGCCAGCCGCACGGTGCCGGTCATCGTCTGCGCGGCTTCGGCCGCGACCTGTTCCACGGAGCGAGCCGCCGCCAGGGCGGTGCGGGCGTGCGGCAGGATCCGCTCGCCCAGCGCCGTGGTCCGCACCGGCGCGGCGCGGACCAGCAGCGGAGCCGTCAACTCGCGTTCGAGGGAGGCGACGGCGTGCGAGACCGCGGACTGGCTCATGCCCAACTCGTCGGCGGCCGCGCTGAAGCCACCCGCTTCGACCACGGCCAGGAAGGCCCTCAGCTGGGGAAGATTCACGGTCATGCGGCGGCCCCATAGAGCTATGACTTCGGTGCGTTGGCTCCATCGTCCCAGGTTGGCGAGGCTTGCTCCGTGCCGCCGGTTCCGGACGGCACCCGCCGAGCCACCCGAGGACAGCCATGCCGTACATCCGTGTCACCGTCACCGACGCCGGCCTTCCCGTCACGACTCAGGGCGCGCTGGCCGAGGGGCTCACCGACCTCGCGGTCTCGGCCCTGGAGAAGTCCCGTGCGCGCACCATCGTCCACATCGACCTGGTGCCCGCCGCCCGGTACTTCGTCGACGGCGCACCCGTCACCGGCGCCCTCGACGCGCATGTCGAGGTCAGCATCACGCTGGGCACCAACAGCGCCGCCCAGAAATCGGCTTTCATCACCGGGGCCGAACACCTGCTGACCGACGTCCTCGGACCCCTCGCCCGCTGCGGGATCGCCCTGCACGAACTGCATCCCGAGAGCTACGGCTACGGCGGGGTGACGCAGTTCGACCACTACCGGCAGGCCGTGCCATCGGTCTAGCCGCGCAGCACCGGGATCGACCTCGAGGACGTAGTTGATACGCCGAAGGGGCCGGGCCGCCTGGCCCGGCCCCTTCTGTCGACAGCCGGTCAGACTCGGTCGGCCGCGATCAGGACGTACTGGAACGAGCCGTCCTTGTACGAGTTGATGAACGCCTCCTCGATGCCGGTGACCAGCGAAGACGTGGCCCGCAACTCCCAGTAGGGCAGGGTCTCGGGCGTCAGGTCGATGACGGCCTGCGGGACGAGACGGTTGTCGGCCATGGCGCGAAGATACTCGCGACGGGAGTGGATGTTGCACTCGAAGTGCGCGTTGATCTGGGAGACCCACTTCGAGGGCTGGCCGTACCGCGGGTTCCAGCAACCGGTGATGGTCACATAGCGGCCGCCCACCTCGAGGATCCGTGAGTGCTCGGCGAACAGGTCGTGCAGGTCGACGTACATGCTCGACTCGTTGTTCCACGAGCCCGCGGCCTGTCCGGTCTCGAAGGGCATGTCGAGCATGTTGCACACACGGGCGCGCACATGGTCCTGGATCCGCAGTTCCTGGGCGCGCTGATTGGCGAAGTCGGCTTGTTTGGCCGACAGGGTGACGCCCTCGACCGTGCAGCCGAAGCGCTGGTGGGCCATCACCATCGAGCCGCCCCGGCCGCAGCCGGCGTCCACGAGTGTGCCGTCGACTCCCGGTGAGCCGAGGTTGTCAAGGAGCACCTCGGCCTGCGCCGACTCCAGGCGGTGGAGCTCGGCGATCAGCCTCTTCTCGTGCTCGCTGTCGTCGGCGTCTCCCAGGGCCGCGTGGTCGATGGCGCCGATGCCGTAGTGGTGGTGGTAGAGCCCGTCGACGTCACCCAGGCGCAGGTTCACCGGCCGCGCCTCGTTGTTCCAGTAGCGCGCGATGTCGTCTTGGTAGGGCGTCGCCGGGGCGGGGACGAACGCGGAGGCACCGCTGACGGTGGAGAATTCAGTGCTGGTCACAGATGATTCCGTCCTTACCAGAAATCGGGCAGGCTGTAGCGGTAGGTGTTGGTCTGGTGCCAGTAGTGGTTGCCGTCCACCCACACGGCCACGCCCCGCAGGAAGCGCAGCACGCTGGGGATGGGACAGGCCGCGGCCACGGAGGCGGCTTCGGCCTCGAAGTCACGCATGAGGTCGTTGTGGACCTCGACCGCCTTGAGGTAGCCCTCCTGGTCGGAGACGCCCTCGCGGTCGGCGATCACCACGGGCAGGTTCAAGTGCCGCCCTGGACTGGCGAGTTCCTTGGTGTACGAGTACAGGTCGTTGACGATGGTGCTGGCGTTGCCGGCGAGCGCCAGGACCCGCTGTACGTCGGGGCGGGCATGCAGGTCCGCCGGCAGTTCGTAGCCCCCGATGGTGTCGGTGATGGCGGGGCACGGGCGGAAGTTGTTGAACTGCCGCATCGCCAGGTACTCCCACACCTCGGGGGTGTGGTCCGTCTCGGCCCAGGCGCCCTCCGCGAGGTACCCCAGGTGCAGTCGGGCCATGTCGTGTCGGAAACGGTCGGCCTGGGAGGGGGTGGACTGCTGGACGAAGTACTCCATCGCGGAGCGGTAGGCGCGCCGCGGGGCGTCCGCGTGCAGCGACTCCGCCCACTGCGGTTGGTACTCCTTCGGGGCGTGCAGAGGGTCGAGTGCCGTGTGTGCCAGAAGGAGACGCCCTCCGAGGCCGACGGGTGAGCCGCCGTGGTCCTCGCAGTAGCAGTCGTCGACCGCGTTCTCGGCGACCATGAGCCGGGTGGCGACCATCAGGTGGTCGATGGTCGGGGCGTCCGGGTGGCAGGCGACCATGTAGCGCCCGACGGAGAAGCCGTCGAACTCGCCCTCCCACTCCTCGGGGTACAGCTCGACCTCCTCCACCGCCCAGTCCTTGATCCTGCGGCTGACTTCCGCCACGCGCGCCGGGTCCGGCTCCGGCACGGGGTGGTAGTACAGGCCGGGGATCTGCAGGCGCTCCGGCGGCGCCTCGGTCTCCGGAGGTGTCGGCGTCGGCGGCTCCTCGCGTCGGCCCAGGTGCAGACCCGCGGTGCCCAGGCCGCTGGGGCCGCGCAGGATGCGTTCCAGCGCCGGGCTCGCCTGTCTCACCACGGCGGCTGCCTGGGTGGCGGGGGCCTCGACGCGGGCCACGACGGCAGGCGGGCTCGGCAGCAGAGGGGAAGACCCGGGTTCGGGCATCCGTGGCTCCTTGATGAGATGGGTGGGCTTTCCCGGATCAGGGCATGGGGGCCCGGCCCGGGGAGTTCCGGGCTGTCGTGGCCGTGCCGCGGTTCCGCTAGGACCTGCGGGCGATCTGCACGTTCTCCAGGACGCCGAGGGCGTTGGGCACCAGGATGGCGGCGGAGTAATAGGTGCTGACCAGGTACGAGGTGATGGCCTGCTCGCTGATGCCCATGAAGCGCACCGACAGGCCCGGCTCGTACTCGTCCGGCAGTCCGGTCTGGTGCAGACCGACGACACCTTGGTTGTCCTCGCCGACGCGCATGGCGAGGATCGAGCTCGTCTGTTCCTTCGTGATGGGAATCTTGTTGCAGGGCAGGATCGGGACCCCGCGCCAGGCCGGGACCTGCTGGCCGCCGAGGTCGACGTGGTCGGGGTAGATCCCGCGGGAGTTGAGCTCGCGCCCGATCGCCGCGATCGTCCTGGGGTGGGCGAGGAGGAGCCTGGTGCCGCGGCGGCGGCAGAGCAGCTCGTCGAGGTCGTCCGGGGTCGGCGGGCCCGAGTGGGGCTGGATCCGCTGCTTGAAGTCGGCGTTGTGGAGCAGGCCGAACTCGCGGTTGTTGATGAGCTCGTGCTCCTGGCGCTCGCGCAGCGCCTCGATGGTGAGCCGGAGTTGCTCCTCCATCTGGTTCATCGGGCCGTTGTAGAGGTCGGTGACCCTGGTGTGGATCCGCAGGATGGTCTGGGCTGCGGAGAGTTCGTACTCGCGCGGCTTGAGTTCGTAGTCGACGAAGGCGCCGGGTAGTGCGACCTCGCCGGTGTGGCCGGCCGACATCGCGATCTCGGCCTCGCCGTGCTTGTTCTGGCGTTGCTGCGGGATTCTCCTGAACGCGTCCAGGTGGGTTTGCAGGCTCGGCGCGGTGGACAGCACGGTGGCGAAGTCGTCGCGGGACAGGGTGAGCAGGGTGCCGGAGGTCTCGGCGGTCGCGGTGCAGTCCCATCGGGCATCGGTGTCCAGAAGGGCTTTCTCGCCGAACCGGTCGCCGTCGGCGAGTACGGCGACGCCGACCTCGTCGCCGTACTTGCCCACGGACTTCTGGCTGATCCTGCCGTGGGCGATCAGGTGGAGCTCTCCGGCGGGGGTGCCGCGCTCGACGAGGACCTCTCCGGCACGGAAGTCGCGCTGGACGCACCGGCCGGCGATCGCGGTCAGCACGTCCACGTCGTCGAAGCCGCGCAGCAGGGCCAGTTCGCCGAGTTCCCGGGGGATCACGCGCACGTCGCCCCCGTCCTGGACGAACTCGATCCGCCCGTCTCCGACGGTGTAACTCAGGCGGCGGTTCACTCGATAGGCGCCGCCCTTGGTCTCCACCCAGGGGAGCATCCTCAGCAGCCAGCGGGAGGTGATCTCCTGCATCTGCGGGGCGGACTTGGTCGTTGTGGCTAGGTTCCTGGCAGCCGCGGTGCCCAGGCTGGTCTGCCGGGGCGGCTCCAGCCGTGCTTCCGGTCCGGTCTCAACGGTCATCGGGCGAGCTCTCCTTCGCGGGGGTGGTAACCGGCATAGGCGTGCCAACCGGCGAAAGTGGAAGTAGAGGCGTAATCCCAGGGATTTCGTCCAGATCCGGAGACCATTTAACGGCCGTTGCGCCCGCCCTGCCCGATAAGGCCGTCGGCAGCACTCGAAACAGTGATCTTGTTCGGCGCGAGGTTTATCCGAACAACCCACCGGGTTCTGGCCAGTTGGACGCCACTGTCACGTCATGGGGAAGAGGTGATGAGCCCCGCGACCCCGCGCTCGCCGAAGCGGGGGGCGAGGAAATCAGCCACTCGTCCCCCATAGCCGGATCCGCTCAACTCACCCTGGTCGTACGGCTGTCTGAGCTTCCAGTACGCGTCGGGTCACACCCGTCGAACGGTGACACCGGCGGCGGCCAGCGCGTCGGTCTCGCCCCGCTCCGCGTCCTCATCGGTGACGACGGCGTGCAGGGCCGCGGCGGGCGCGACGAAGGCGAGGGCCGTGCGGGAGAGCTTGGGCGCCTCCGCGACGGCGATGACGCGGCGGGCCGAGGCGATCGCGGCACGTTTGACCGCGGCGTCGTCCAAGTCGTAGGCGGTCAGGCCGTGTGTCGCGTTCAGGCCGCAGCAGCCGATGACGGCGGTGTCGAAGCGCAGGGCGGCCAGCGACGCCTCGGTCAGGGGGCCGGTCAGGGCCAGTTCACCGGGGCGCGGTCGCCCGCCGGGGACCAGGAGCGTCAGCCGGGGTGCTCCGGTCAGGGCATTCACCGCGTGCAGAGACAGCGGCATCACGGTGAGACGGCGGTCGTCGAGCGCGCGGGCCACTTCCAGGCAGGTGGTGCCGCTGTCGACGACGACGGACTCGCCGTCCGCGATCAGACCCGCGACCTCGGCGGCGATGCGCCGCTTGGTCTCCAGGCCCTCCTGGGCCCGGAGCGCGAAGGGCGGTTCCTCGCCGCGCAGCAGCAGGCTTCGCGCGCCGCCGCGATAGCGCTCGAGGACACCTTGGTCAGCGAGGCTCTCCAGGTCGCGACGGATGGTCATCTCCGAGGCGCCGGTCAGTTCCGCCAGCTCCACGACGCCCATACGGCCCGCCTCGCGTACGGCTTCGGTGATCTGCCTGAGTCTGTCTGTGCTCGCCATGTCCGCTATGCAACATGATTCATGTGCGATATGCAATCTTCCGAACAGCAGGGTTGTTCGTTATGTTCGTTTGCATGGAAAGATCGCTGCGTCTCGGCCGACTGGCCACCTTCGTCTACTTCACCCTCAACGGCTTCCTCATGGGGATGTGGATCGTCCACATCCCGGCCGTGGAGGACCGCGTCGGCATCAGCCATGCCGTACTCGGCTGGCTCCTGCTGCTCCTCGGCGCCGGAGCCTTCGCCGGCATGCAACTGGTCGGCCCGTTCACCGACCGCTTCGGCGCCCGCACCGTCGTACCGGTCAGCGCGGCACTGTGCAGCGCGGCGGTCATCCTGCCGGGGCTGGCTTCGAGTACCTGGACGCTGGGCGCGGCCCTGCTGGTGCTCGGCTTCGGCAACGGCTGTCTGGACGTCAGCATGAACGCCCACGCCGTCCAGGTCGAGCGCGGCTACGAACGGCCCGTCATGTCCGCCTTCCACGCCACCTTCTCCATCGGCGGTGTGCTGGCCGCGCTGGTCGGCGCCCGCACCCTCAGCTGGGATCTGAGCCCAGCACTGACCCTCGGCGCGGTGGCGCTGTTCGGGCTCGCCGTGGCCGCGCTCGCCGCGCCCGCCCTGCTGCGGTCCGAGGCGCGCCCCGGCGGGCAGCCCGCCACCACCGAGACGGCGGCCCGGCGCGGGACGCCGCGGCGGATCTGGATCCTGGCGGCGCTCGCCCTGATGCTCATGCTCTGCGAGGGCGTCGCCAACGACTGGAGCGTGCTGCATCTGCGGGACACCCTCGATGCCCCCGCCGCCACCGCCGCCCTGGCCTACGGTGCCTTCGCCACGGCCATGACCGTCGGCCGGCTGCTCGCCGACCGGGTCGCCGCGCGCCACGGATCGGTGGCCGTTCTCCGGCACGGCGCGTCGGCGGCAGCCGTCGGCATGACGGTGGCAGCCCTTTCCCCCTGGATACCGCTGGCCCTGATCGGCTGGACCCTGTTCGGCATCGGGCTCTCCGGCTGCATCCCGCAGCTCTTCAGCGCCGCGGGCCATGCCGATCAGGACGCAGCGGGAGCCAACGTCTCCCGCGTCGCGGGCCTCGGCTACCTCGGCATGCTCGCCGGGCCCGCCGTCATCGGGCCGCTCACGCACGTCGTCCCGCTCAACCTCACCTTCTTCCTGCCCGTGGCGTTCTGTGTCCTCGCCGCCTGCACCGCCGGGATCCTCGATTCCCGGCCCGCCGCCGAGCCCCGTATGAGAACCGAGGCCGCATGAGCAAAGGGTTCGCTCGCCCCCGGCCGCAGCCGGGGGCGAGCGAGACGTGCGGGCGCGGGAGGTCAGGACAGGTAGGCCTCCACCTCGCTGAACTGCGCTGCCGGCCAGCCGGTGTTGGCCGTGACGCGCAGCCGCAGATGACGGATGTCAGGGGAGGAGGCGGGCAGCGTGATGGTCACCTTGTTGCCACTCGCCGGGTCGAAGCGGTAGCCCTTCGAGTCGGCCAGCGTGCTGAAGTCGGTGCCGTTGGTGCTCCCCTGGACGGAGAGGGTCTGGGTCCTGGCCCCCCAGGCAGCGGGCGACGGCAACTTCAGGACGACCCTGCGCACCGGTTCCGCCTTGCCGAGGTCGACCGTGAGTGACTGGGGGAAGGCGTTGTTGGTGGATTCCCAGTACGTCGCCGTGTCACCGTCGACCGCCTTGGCCGGCGTGTAGACGTCGGCGGAGCCGGTCGCGGTCGCAGGCCGGCTCTTGGCGAGGTTGCGGTCCGGGTCGGGGTCGGGGTTGCCGCCGCCGGGCTTCGGCCACGTCGAGCAGTCGTCCCAGGTGCTGTCCCAGCCGGTGTTGCCGCCGCCGTCGGTGAGGGTGAAGGTGCCGGAGCCCGTCGGGTAGGGGCAGTTGTAGATGCCGGCCGCGCCGACCCCGGTGGCCTTGACGTTCGACATCTTCACCGCTCCGGGCGTCTCGGCCTGGACGACGACCGTGGCCACCTTGTCGATGGTCGTGCGGTCGACGTTCACGTTCTTCACCGCCTTGCCGGTGCCGCTGCCCGACACGAATTCGTACGCGCTCCAGGGGCTGTCGGTGATGGTCGTGTCGGTGATGTTCACCGTGGCCTCGATGGCACTGTCGTAGGCGTCCACGCGCAACGCGCCCATCGGATGCTGCCAGTTGGGGTTCATGGCCCCGGTGCGTACGAGGGTGTTGCCGGAGACGGTGATGGTGCCTGCCAGCGGGAAGAACGGGTCGAGGAACTTCTGGTTGGAGATGGCGATGCCGCTGCCCAGGGCGTTGGTGTCGAGGATCAGGTTGTCCTTGACGGTGATGTCACGGCCGCCGTAGATCGCGATGCCGTTGGCGAGGTTGGGCTGCGAGATGGTGTTGCCCTCGAAGGTCGAGTCGCTGTTGGTGGAGTTGAGGGACCACATGGCCAGGGCGTCGTCGCCGGTGTTGCGCAGGAAGTTGTCGCGTACGTCGACGCCCTTGGCCGTGCCGTTGAGGTTGAGGCCGTCGGCGGTCATGTCGAGGATGCGGTTCTTCTCCACGACGAGGTTGTCGTTGTTGCCCGTCAGCCAGAGACCGACCTTGAGGTGCTGGAGCCACATCCCGGAGACGGTGGAGTTCGGGCCGAGTGACCCGTTGACGAAGTTGTCCGGGTTGTTGTCGACCCGCTCGGTGACCTCGCCGATCACCGCGAAGTCGTGCAGGCCCACCTTGCCGGTGGGCGCGTTCGACTGGTCGATGAAGCGTGAACCGCGCACGACCGAGTGCCAGTTGCCCGCGCCGCGGATCGTGACGTCGTCGACGTTGTTGAGCGACTGGGTGAGCCTGTACTCGCCCGGCGGGATCCAGACCGTGCCGCCCTTGGCCGCGGTGATGGTCTCGCGGAAGGCTTGAGTGGAGTCGCCCTGGCCGGTGGGGTCGGCGCCCTTGTCGGTGACCGCGATCGCGCCCGACGGCTTGGTCGAGGCCGCCGCGACCTGCTCGAAGTCGGCCACATCGACGGTGACCTGGGTGGAGACGGCCTCCAGTTTCACCTTGTCGCCCGACTGCAGGTTCTGGCCCAGCTGCAGCCGTGCGTTGTCGAAGAGGTGGTGGGTCTTGGAGCCCGCGATCCAGGAGGTGTCGACGTAGCTGTACTTCGACGTGACGGCGAGCGTCTTGGTGATCTTCTGGCCGTTGACGTACACGGCCATCGAGCCCGACTGGCCGTCGGCGACGTTGTAGGCGACATTGAGCGCGTTCGCCGCCTTGGGGAGGGTGAACTCCACGCTCTGACCCGCCGCGAGCCGTACCGCCTGCCGGCCCGAGGCCTCGGAGGCGACCGTGCCCTGGGTGTAATCGGGCCCGACCCTGGTGCCGTTCGTGGTCGCGCTCTCCGCCTCGACGGAGGTGAAGGGCAGGGTGGCGCCCACGGCTACCTCGGCGGCCTGCGCGCCGGGGGCCGCGAGGCCGGTGACGAGAGTGCCGACGAGGCCCGCGGTGGCCACGGCGGCGTACCACTTGCGGATCGTTCTTGTAGTGCTCCTGTCATGTCTGGTCATGGGGTGCTGCACCTTCCTTGTGAGTGGGGAGGTCAGTGCTCGGTCCGGGGAGAGGGGCCAGGGGAAAGGCAGTCAGAGGCGGATCCAGACCGCGGTGTCCTGCGGGAGGCGGCCCTTCTCGTCCAGGGGCCCGCTGGCCAGCAAGAGGCGCGTGTACTTGGGGAGTTCGCACGGTGTGGGGGCGAGGTTGACGACGCAGGCCAGGCCCGGCTCGCGTACGAAGGCAAGCACCCCGTCGTCCGCCGGCAGCCAGGTCAACGGGCCGTCGCCGAAGCCCGGTTCGATGCGGCGCAGGCGCAGGGCGGCCCGGTAGAGCGTGAGCATGGAAGCGGCGTCCGCTGCCTGGAGGTCGGCGGCATACGAGGGCCAGCCGTCGGGCTGGGGCAGCCAGGGGCCGGTCATCGACCCGAAGCCGGCGTGCGGTTCGGCGGCCGTCCAGGGCAGCGGCACCCGGCAGCCGTCGCGGCCCGGGTCTATGCCGCCGGAGCGGAAGTGCATGGGGTCCTGGATGTGGTCCCGGGGGATGTCGGCCTCGGGCAGGCCCAGTTCGTCGCCCTGGTAGATGTAGACCGCGCCGGGCAGGGCGAAGGCCAGCAGGGCCGCGGCGCGGGCACGGCGGGTGCCCAGCGCCAGATCGGTGGGGGTGCCGAACTCCTTCGTGGCGAAGTCGAAGCCGGTGTCCGCGCGGCCGTAGCGGGTGACCGTCCGTGTCACGTCGTGGTTGCACAGCACCCAGGTGGCGGGGGCCCCGACCGGAGCGTGCTCGGCGAGCGTGTCCTCGATGGATCGACGCAGCTTTCCGGGGTCCCAAGGGCAGGAGAGGAAGCTGAAGTTGAAGGCGGTGTGCATTTCGTCGGGGCGCAGATAGCGGGCGAAGCGTTCGGCGTCGGGGAGCCAGACCTCGCCGACGAAGACGCCGTCGTACTCGTCGGCGACGGCCCGCCAGGAGCGGTAGATGTCGTGCAGTTCGTCGCGGTCGACGAACGGGTGCGGGTCGACACCCTCGGTGAAGTCGGGCAGGGCGGGGTCCTTGGCGGGCAGCGCGGCGGAGTCGATCCGTACACCCGCCACTCCCCTGTCGAACCAGTACCGCAGGACGTCCTCGTGCTCCTGGCGCACCGCCGGGTGGGCCCAGTTGAGGTCGGGCTGCTCGGGGGCGAAGAGGTGGAGGTACCACTCGCCGTCCTCGACCCGGGTCCAGGTCGACGCGGTCGCCGAGAACTGCGAGGGCCAGTCGTTGGGCGGCAGTTCACCGTCGGCGCCGCGGCCGGGGCGGAAGTGGAAGAGCTCGCGTTCGGGTGCGCCGGGTCCCGCGGACAAGGCAGCCTTGAACCAGACGTGCTGGTCGGAGACGTGGTTGGGGACGATGTCGACGATGGTGCGGATGCCGAGCGCGCGGGCCTCGGCGATCAGCTTCTCGGCCTCGGCGACGGTGCCGAAGGCCGGGTCGATGACGCGGTAGTCGGCGACGTCATAACCGCCGTCGACCATGGGCGAGAGGTACCAGGGGCTGAACCACAGGGCGTCGACGCCCAGTTCGGCGAGGTAGGGCAGCTTGGCCCGGACGCCCGCGAGGTCGCCGGTGCCGTCGCCGTCACCGTCCGCGAAGCTGCGTACGTACACCTGGTAGATGGCGGCAGAGCGCCACCAGGAGGCATCGGTCGGGGAGGTGACTGCCACGTGAGGGTTCCTTTCGGGCAGGTGGGACCCCGCCGCCGTGGCTTGGAGCGGTGGCGGGGTGGGTGCGTGGGACGGGCGCGGGGTCAGCCCTTGAGGCCGCCGGCGGTCAGGCCGCTCATGATGTTGCGCTGGAAGATCAGGAAGATGATCAGGGTCGGCAGCGAAGCGATGGCGAGGGCGGCCAGGAGCCAGTTCTCGGAGACGCTGGCCGCCAGGGAGTAGATGCCGACGTTGACGGTCTGCTTGCCGGGGTCCGGCAGGGTGAGCATCGGCCAGAGGAAGTCTTTCCAGACCGCGACCACCGCGAAGATCGACACGACGCCGAGGATCGGCCGGGACAGCGGCAGGACCACCGAGCGCAGCGTGCGCGTGGTCGAGGCGCCGTCGATGGCTGCGGCGTCCAGGAGCTCGCGCGGGATGGAGTCGAAGAACCGCTTGAGCAGGAAGATGTTGAAGGCGTTGGTGACCGAGGGAAGCCAGATTGCCCAGGGCGAGTTGATGAGGTTGCGCTCCACGACGGGCACGTCGAGGACGGTCAGATACTGCGGTACGACCAGGACGGCGGCCGGGATCATCAGGGTGAGCAGCATCGCCCCGAGGATCGCCTTGCCGAACACGGGCCGCAGCTTGGAGAGCGAGTAGGCGGCGGCCACGTCGAAGATCAGCTGGAAGGCGAGCGCGCCGAAGGCGTAGTACAGGGTGTTGAACAGAAGCCTGGCCAGGTCCATCACGCCCCAGGCGTCCGCGTAGTTCTGCGGGTGGACGGCGTCGGGGACCAGGGTCGGCGGTGTCTGGGCGAATTCCTGCGGGGACTTGAGGCCGCTGGTGACCATCCAGTACAGCGGACCGATGAAGACCAGGGTGAAGAGGACCGTCACCACGGTGAAGGCCGTCCAGTACAGGAACTTGCCGCGTGGGCGGGCCAGTTGGGCCGGGGAGATCAGGGTGCGTGTGCTCATGTCCGTCGTCTCCCCCGGCTAGTCTTCGCTGCCGGCGCGGCTCAGTCGCGCGTACGCCGCCGAGAATCCGGCGAGCAGTACGAGCAGGACCAGGCCGAGCGCCGCCGCGCTGCCGTAGTTGTTGAAGGTGAACGCGTACTGGTAGATGAGGTGGACGACGGTCAGGGTCGCGCCCTCGGGTCCCGCGCCGCCGGTGAGCAGGAACGGCTCCACGAAAACCTGCATGGTGGCGATGATCTGCATGAGCAGCATCAGCGAGAGGATCAGCCGGGTCTGCGGGATGGTGACGTGCCAGATACGGCGGAAGATGCCCGCGCCGTCCAGCTCGGCCGCCTCGTACAGCTCTCCGGGGATCGACTGCAGCGCTGCCAGGTAGATCAGCGTCGCGCCGCCCATGTTCATCCAGGTGGCGGCGACGACCACGGAGAGCATCGCGGTGTCGGTGTCCTGCAGCCATGCCTGTCCGGGCAGGCCCACGGCCTCCAGGATGCGGTTGAAGAGGCCGTATCCGGGGTCGTAGAAGTACTTGAAGAGCAACACCGATGCCACCGGCGGCAGCATCACCGGGAGATAGACGAGCAGCCTCAAGTAGCCGCGTCCGTGCCGGAATTCGTTGAGTATCAGGGCGATGGCGAAGGGCACGGCGAAACCGAGGAGCAGCGCGAGTCCGGTGAACAGGAAGGTGTTGCGCCACGCCTGCCAGAACGCCGGGTCGTTGAAGATGTAGGTGAGGTTGGACCAGCCGGCCCAGACCGTCTCGCCGTTCTCGGTCTTCTGGAAGGCCAGGATGAATTCCCTGACCATCGGATACCAGGAGAAGATCGAGAAGCACAGGAGAGCGCCGATCAGGAACGCGTGGGCGGTGAGGTTGCGCTTCAACGCCCGGCGGAACGCGCCGCGTTCGGGGCCCGAGGCCCGGCCGTCCGTCGGGAGGGACGGCCGGGCCTTGTTCTCGGAGAGGGTGGGAGCGGACATCACTGGTTGGCCAGGACCTGGTTGACCTGCTGTTCGGCGGTCTTGAGGAGCTTGTCCGCGTCGGCGTCCTTGTTGGTGAGCACGGCCGACATCAGCGTGTCGAGGACCTTGTAGACCTCTTGCGCCTTCGGCGGCTCGGCCTTGCCGGTGACTGGCTTGTCGGTGAACGCCTGGAAGTTCTCGACGGGCATCGTCGAACTCTCCTTGCGGGCCTTGTCGTCCTTGGCCTTGCTGTCACCGGTCCAGAAGTTCGGCTGCGGCAGGCCGACGGGCAGGCCGTCCGCCTTGGTGCGGGCCCAGTCGAACTGGCCCTTTCCGACGCTGAGGAACTTGAAGTTGATCCATGCGATCGCGGCCTTGATCTGGTCGGGCGAGCTGCCCTTCTTGATCATGTAGTCGTTGCCGCCGAAGAGCGTGGCCTTCTGGCCGGGTATCGGCCCCATCCCGAAGTCGTCGTACTTCGCGCCGAGGTTCTGCACCATGTACGTGATGTCGTCGGGCGCCGCGAGGAACATGCCGAGCTTGTCGGCGGCCATCTGCTTCTGCAGGTCGCCCCACTTGAGCAGCTGGGTCTTGCCCATGCTGTTGTCTTCCCAGCGCATGGCCTTGAGGTTGTCGACGATCTGCTTGCCGGTGTCGTTGTTGAAGGCGGCCTTGGTGCCGTCCTCGGTCACGATGTCGCCACCGAGGCCGTAGGTGGTGGCGGTGAAGTGCCACCCGCCGTTGTTGCCCGCGCTGTACTCGCCGAAGCCCGAGACGCCGTCGCCCAGGGCGGCGATCTTCTTGGCGGCCGAGCGGACCTCGGCCCAGGTCCGCGGAGGCGTGTTGGGGTCGAGTCCGGCCTTCTCGAAGAGCTTGCGGTTGATCAGCAGGCCCATCGTGTAGTTGCTGTAGGGCAGGCCGTAGAGCTTGTCGTCCTTCTTCAGGACGTTGAGGACGTTCGGGTCCATGTCCTTCAGCGCCGGTACGGATGTGTCGTTGACGTACGCGCTGATGTCCTGGGCTCCGTCGTTGTCCAGGACCTGCTGCAGATCGGTGAAGTAGGTGTAGAAGACGTCCGGTTGGGACTTCGCCTTCAGCATCGCCGTGAAGCGGGGAGGCTCCAGGCAGGGGTCGGTCTGCTTTCCCTCGATCGTGACGTTCGGGTACTTCGCGTTGAACGCCTTGACGTCCTCCTTCCACTGCTTGAGCTCGGCCTTCTCGGCGGCCGGCGGCATGCAGTCGATGGTGAGCGTCACCTTCTTCTTCGGGTCCAGCGGGGCCGCGGCCTTGGCCGCGTCGGCGCCGCCGTCCCCGTCGGAGTCGCCGTCACCGCTGCTGCTGGTGCCGCAGGCAGCCAGAGCAGTGAGGGCGAGCGCGGAGGCTACGGCGATCGTGGCCGTACGACGGCGGGCGCCGGTCGTACGGAGAGTGGTGCGGCGGCGGATACGGCGACGTGGCATCCGGAAGCTGCTCATCGGTGGACCCCTTTGGACAGCGCCGCCTGCCCGTGGAGGCAGGGACGGCATGGCAGGAGCTGGGAAGCCCACAGCTGCGCGGACTGTGTGGCGGCGCTTACTCAAGCACCGTCGACAGATCTGCGCAATATCTCGCGCGATGATTGAAATAAATTGACAGAGGAAAGGTGATGATCTTCCGTCGGCCGATCCGGCCCTCCTGCGGGCCGGGCCCGCGCCTACACCTGCGGCGGCTGCCCCGTGGAGCCCCGCACCACGAGCTCCGGCTCGAAGAGCAACTCCTCGGTGGGCACCGCGCTTTCGGCGATCTGCAACGTGAGCAGTTCGACCGCCGCGCGGCCCATGGCCTCGATCGGCTGGCGCACCGTGGTGAGCGGAGGATCGGTGCAGGTCATGAACGCGGAGTCGTCGTAACCGACCACCGAGACGTCCTGCGGGACGCCAAGGCCGCGACGGCGGGCGGCACGCACCGCGCCGAGCGCGAGGGGGTCGCTGGCGCAGACGATGCCGGTGACCCCTTCGTCCAGCAGCCGCGCGGCGGCGGCCTGGCCGCCCTCGATCGAGAACATCCCCCGCGAGACATGCCGCTCGGGCAGCTCTTCACCGGCCTGCTCCGCGAGCGCGCGGGCGGCGGCCAGCTTGCGCTGCGAGGGCATGTGGTCGGCGGGACCGAGCACCAGGCCGATCCGGCGGTGGCCGAGCGTGGACAGATGCCGCCAGGCCTGCTCGATCGCGACCGCGTCGTCACAGGAGACCGCCGGGAAGCCGAGCCGCTCGATCGCCGCGTTCACCAGGACCACCGGGATCTTGCGCGCGGCGAGCCGCTTGTAGTGCTCGTGCGGGGCGTCCGCCTGCGCGTACAGCCCGCCGGCGAACACGACGCCGGACACCTGCTGCTGCAGCAGCAACTCGACGTAATCCGCCTCGGAGACCCCGCCCTTGGTCTGCGTGCACAGCACGGGGGTCAACCCCTGCTGGGCGAGCGCCCCACCGATCACCTCCGCGAACGCCGGGAAGATCGGGTTCTGCAGCTCGGGCAGCACCAGGCCCACGAGACGGGCCCGCTCGCCGCGCAGCTGAGTGGGACGCTCGTACCCCAGGACGTCCAGGGCGGAGAGCACGGACTGCCGGGTCGCGTCGGAGACCCCCGGCTTGTTGTTGAGCACCCGGCTGACCGTGGCCTCGCTGACCCCGACCTTCCGCGCCACCTGAGCAAGTCGTCGCGTCATGCACGCAAGAATACTGCAATTCTTGCGTTCTGTTTGCGTGCTTGCTGAATCAGTTCCGGAGGCCGGACATCCCATGCGCCGGGCCCTGGGCGGGGCCGAACGGGTGAGGGTCGAGCGTTTCGGCGGCTGATCTTTTCCCGTTCAGGTATCACTGCTGGTCAGCCCGGGAATGCCGGGATGCGTTCACGTGCCGGTCTCCGTTCCGGCAGGCTCCAGCAAAGGTAACGATCCATGCGTCTTCGTCACTCCCTGACCGCAGCGGCCGCTGCCGCCGCCCTGCTCCTGACCGTGCCCGGCTCCGCCCACGCCGCCGAGGGCGACTTCACCTACACGTTCATCGACAGCACCGGTGAAGAGGGTCAGGTCACACTCCACGACCCGAACAGCGGCGAGTGCGTCACGTTCGACGAAGCGGCCCGGGAGTACGACCAGCCGCCGGCCCACTCCCCCAGGAACCGCACCGACTCGTACGCGATCGCCTTCACCAACGCCGACTGCACCGGCGAGCAGTTCACCATGCGCCCCCACACCGGCGGCGCGAGCGAACGGCTGAAGATGCGGTCGGTGTTGTTCTCCTGACCGTTCCGCGCTCACGGCACGCGGGCGACCGCGACGTAGAAGCCGCTCAACTCGGCCTTCGGTGCCGGCGATCCCTTGTACCAGTGCGTCGCCGTCACCAGGCCGGGCTCGACCAGTTCCAGTCCCTCGAAGAAGCGCTCCACCTCCGCGCGGCGCCGCATCCGCAGCGGCACCTGACCCTTCTTGTAGGTGTCGGAGACCGAGTCCGCGAGCTTGGGGTGTTCGTCGGTGGTGCCGTGGGACAGCACCAGATAGCTCCCGGACGGCAGGGCGTTCACCAGGGTGCGCGTGAGGCCGTAGGGGTCCTCCTCGTCGGTGATGAAGTGCATCAGGGCGATGAGGGAGAGCGCGATGGGCTGCTCGAAGTCCAGGAGTTCGCGGGCGTGGTCGAGGATCGCCTCGGGCCGGCGCACATCCGCCTGGACATAGTCCGTGGCACCCTCCGGGCTGCTGACCAGCAGGGCCTCGGCGTGCCGCAGCACGATGGGGTCGTTGTCGGCGTACACGACCCGGGAGCCGGGCGCGATCGCCTGGACGATCTGGTGGAGGTTCGGTGCGGTGGGGATGCCGGTGCCTATGTCGAGGAACTGCCTGACACCGTTGTCAGCGAGCCAGGCTGCGGCGCGCTGCATGAACGCCCTGTTCCGCGCCGCGTTCGCGCGTGCCTCGGGCGGCAGCTTCTGGCCCATCTCCTGATCGACCAGGTAGTTGTCCTTGCCGCCCAGAAGCCAGTCGTAGACCCGCGCGGGGTGCGGCCTGCTGGTGTCGATGGGGACGCCGCTGTCGATGGGGACGTTGGTGTCGACGGGGACGTTGGTGTCGTCTGCGGTCATACGTGGCTCCCCTACGTGTCTGGCCGGTCTCACCGCGCGGCGGGCCCGTGCCCCCGGCCCGGCCCGACCCGGCAAGGATCTTCCGACCCTACAGGCCGCGAGTTCAACTGCTTTGCCTGGTGGGGCAGTTACCGGCGGCAGGTGGAGGAGTCAAGCGCGGTGTCGGTCAGCGCTGCCGGAGGTGGTCGCGCAGGCTGCGCGCGACCTGTGCCATGAGGGCGTCGGCGCCGGGCTGGGCACCGGCCGGCACGAGGGACTCGGTCAGGGCCGCGACCGCGAAGGTCTGGCCGTCGGAGTGCTCGACGACGCCGATCTCGTGACGCAGGTTGAGGAGACTGCCGGTCTTGGATGACCACATGCTCGCGTCGGAGCTGAAGTCCGGGGTGAGCCGGTGCCTCAGTACGTTGTGGGCCATGAGGTCGCGCAGCCGCAGGGCCACGTCAAGGTGGATCTTCGACGGCGTCCACAGGGCCTGCAGCAGATCGACGAAGGTGCGGGCGCTGCCCGTGTTGGCCCGGGTGGTGTCGAGCTGCGGCACCCGGTGGCCACGCCCGCTGGTGCCCGCGTCGATGGCGAGGGCATGGGCGAGGTGAACCTGATCGGCGTCGAAGCGTTCCACCGGGGTGTCGGACAGCTCGTCCACGCGGTGCCGCACGGCGATGCCGCGGATGTCGAACTCGTGGAGCATGGAGGCGACTTGGTCGGGTGGGGTGAGCTCGAACAGTGCGTCGGCCGCCATCCCGTCGCTGAGGCAGGTGCTCAGGTAGAGCAGATCGTCGATCGCGATCCGGGCGGGGTGCCGGAATCGGCTCAGCCCGGTGGGGCCGGGCGTGGTCACCCGCCCCGGCTGCACCTCCAGCATCGTCGCCCCGTCGAGTTCGCCACGCCGGATCCGCTCGAGCGTCGCGAGCGCGAGCGGGACCTTGACCAGGGAGGCCGACGGCAGGTGGGTGTCCGCATCGATGCCCAGCTCATCCCCCGTGTGCAGGTCCCGCACGAGCAGACAGCCGCGCAGGCCGCCGTCGCGCAACTGCAGGCGCAGTTCACGCAGCAAGGCCTCGGTGCTCACACCACCGCGCAGGTAATCAGTCATGCCACCCCCACCTCCATGCCGAGATTGTCGCCCCGGATCACTGTGCCGCCCCTGCCAGGGCCCCAACTCGGGCGCTCGCGCCCAAACAGCGGGCGATGGCCTCGCCCAGGCGCGCCTCGATGTGCTGCGGATTGCCGTCCGCCGCGGCGGCCAGGGCGAAGCCCCGGCCGAGCGCGACCTCCCCGATGGGCCGCCAGGTGAGGGCGAGTTCCTCGGCCTGCGCGAGGGAACACAGCAACAGGTCGCCCGAGCACAGGACTTCGGCCGCGGCGCTCGTCAGGTCGGGCGCGGTGACGAGCTGCGCGGGCCGCAGGCCGAGCGCGTCGCGCAGGCGCGTCAGGGGGTCACGGATGTGCGGCACGTCGTCCTCCGGCTGGATCCAGACACGCCGGGCCGGGCCCGGAGAGGCGCGGCCGACCCGCAGCGTCTCGAGGTAGACACGCCGCACGCCGGGGTCCTGGGCAGCGGCGAGTCCCAGCGGCACGGACCAGGTCGCCTCGTCCGCGGGCACCGCGAGCAGCGCGGCACGCACCTGCTGCGCGTGCAGGAGCTCCCTGCGCTGCGTCGGCGCGGCCACCCGCAGGTCGAGCGTGACGCCGTGGCCACGTGCCTCGGCGACGAGGCGCGCGAGTCCGACCGTCGAACAGATGCCGGGCACCGCGAGCCGCCAGGGCTTGCGCTTGACGGCCTCGGCCTCGTCGATGAGCACGTCCGCCGCCTGGACCAGCTGGCGGGCCGTGGGCAGCATGTCGCGCCCGAAGGGGGTGAGGACGGCCCGCCGTGACGTGCGCTCGAACAACGGCTCGCCGAAGCGTTCCTCGAGCGCGGCGACGCGACGGCTGGCCACCGACTGGGACATCCGCGCCGCGGCCGCTCCGTCGGTGAAACTGCCGTACTCGCTGACGCTGACGAACGCGCGACACGCTCCCACCAGATCCACGCCCCGGATCCTATGCCAGATCAGCATGGAACCGCGCATGAGCGTATTGGACCGCATACGCACCCGACGGCCAGGGTGGCGGTGGCACTCACGACCACGTACCGGGACGGAGCCGTGCCGCCCCGTCCCCTATGCGCCCTGCCCTTGGGGCGCCCGGAGGTTTTGGCCCATGCAGCACACCCGAGCCCGTCTGCGGCGCACCCGCGCCCGCCGCTCCGTTCTCGGCGCACTCGCCACGCTCTTCGTCGTTCCGCTCGTGGCCTGCGCGGACGGTGAGTCCTCGGCGTCGTCCTCGCCGTCCACGGCGACCACGAAGCCTGCTGGCACCACGAAACCCGCTGGTGTCTCGAAGTCGGCCACCCGCGATTTCAAGGCCCTTGAGCGCAAGTTCGACGCCCGGCTCGGCGTCTACGCCATCGACACCGGCACCGGCCGCGAGGTCGCCCACAACGCCGGGGAGCGTTTCGCCTTCAACTCCACGTTCAAGGCTCTGGCCGCCGGAGCCGTGCTGCGCACGTACTCGCTGAGCGGCCTCGACCGGAAGATCACGTACTCGAAGGACGATCTGGTCGCCAACTCGCCCGTGACCGAGAAGCACGTCGACACCGGGATGACGCTGGGCGAACTGTGTGACGCCGCCGTCCGCTACAGCGACAACACCGCGGCCAACCTGCTGTTCGACCAGCTCGGCGGCCCCAAGGGGCTGGACGCCACACTGGAGAAGATGGGCGACGACGTCACGCGGATGGACCGTGTCGAGCCTGACCTGAGCACCTGGGTTCCCGGCGAGAAGCGGGACACCTCCACACCGCGGGCGCTGGCCAAGGACCTGCGGGCGTTCGTACTCGGCGACGTCCTGCGCAAGGGCGAACGCGCGCAGCTGACCAAGTGGCTGAAGACCAACACCACCGGCGACAACACCATCAAGGCCGGTGTGCCCGAGAACTGGGTGGTGGGCGACAAGACCGGGACCGGCAGCTACTACGGCGCCCGCAACGACATCGCCGTGGTGTGGCCCCCCGACGGCGCCCCCATCGTCATGGCGATCCTGTCGAACCGCGGCGAGAAGGACGCCGAGCCCTCCGACAAGCTCATCGCGGAAGCAGCCTCGGTGGCCGTCGAATCACTGCGGTAGCGAAGCCGGACGAGCACCTCGCGGTCGTCGACGTAAGCACGCCTCGCGGTCGTAGGGGAAGTACGCCGTTGGCGCATGCCCCGGCGACCGAGCACCGGACCGGCCGGGCGCGGCGAACCCCGCCACCCGTCGCCCCGGCCCTGTCCCCCGTCCCCGCCCTCTTCCGAACGCTCCGCTGCCCGCAGCGGAAAGCCATGACAAGGAGCCCTCGATGACGGATGTCGCACCCCTCACCGGCCACGGCCGCAGACCCGCCGGCCCTGGCAGCCGCGGTCCCGGGAAGGGAACCCGCGTGGTGGTCGTGGCGGGCCTGACGCTCGCGCTGGCCGCGGGCATCGGGTACGCCGCGGAGCTCGGTCCCTTCGACCCGGGGCCCGCGATACCCGACCCGGAGGCGACCAGGCAGGCACGTGCCTTCCTCGCCGGCTGGGAGGCCGGGCGCATGTCACGGGCGGCGGCACTGACGTCGAGCCCTGAGCAGGCGGAGCGCGTCCTGAACAGCTTCACCGCGGGGCTCGACATCAGTGGGCCGGACCTGACTCCGGGTGCGGCCAAGACCGGTGAGGACGGCACCGTGACCGTGGCCTTCACCGCCAAGATGCCCGTCACCGGCCTCGGCACCTGGAGGTACGCCTCCGCCCTGCCCCTGCGCAAGCAGGACGACGGCACCTGGAAGGTGGAGTGGGCACTGTCCCTCGTGCACCCGAAGCTGAGCAGCACGGAGAAGTTCCGTCTGGAGCGGGAGGACACCGCAGGGCCCGAGATCAACGACCGGGACGGGAACACCCTGTCGAGCAAGACGCACCCTTCGCTGGGCCCGCTCCTCCCGCAGATCGCCGGGGGCGCCGGCGCGGGCCCGCGCGGCGCGGTGCGGCTCGTCGACCGGGCCACCGGTGAGGTCAAGGGCACCGAAGCCACCTTCGGCAAGAAGTCCGACCGGCCCGCCGACCGGCCCGTGACCACCACCCTCGACGCCACCTGGCAGTCCGCCGCGGAGAAGGCCCTCGCCGCCGAAGCCGACGGCAAGGACGCCGCGCTCGTCGCCCTGCGGATCGACGACGGTGAGATCCTGGCGGTCGCCAACTCCCCCTCGTCCGGGTTCAATCGCGCCGTCTCGGGCACCTACGCGCCGGGCTCCACCTGGAAGATCGTCACCACCAGCGCGCTGCTCCTCAAGAATGCGGTCGCGCTCGACGACGTGGTGGACTGCCCCAAGTACCTCACCGTCGGCAAGCGGTTCCAGAACGTGGAGGCCTCCGAACACCGGGGTGCCACCTTCCGCAAGGACTTCACCACCTCATGCAACACCGCCTTCATCAGCCTGCGCGACAAGGTCGATGACAAGGAACTGGGTGAGGTCGCCGGGAAGTACTTCGGGGTCGGGCAGAAGTGGGGTGTCGGCATCTCCTCGTACGACGGGTCGGTCCCGACCCCGCGGGATCAGACCGAGAAGGCCGCCTCGATGATCGGGCAGGGCAGAGTGCAGGCCAACCCGCTGATCATGGCGTCCGTCACCGCCACGGCGGTGTCCGGCACCTTCCATCAGCCCAGCCTGACGGGCGGCGCCGAGGACACGACGAACACCACTCCGCTGCCGCGCGAAGTCGTCACGCAGCTGCGCGAGTTGATGCGCACCACGGTCACCGACGGCACGGCCTCGGTCCTTGCCGACCTCCCCGGCGAGGTGGGGGCGAAGACGGGTACGGCCGAGGTCTCCGACGACGCCCCCAACAACGGCTGGTTCGTCGCGTACCGCGGCAATGTCGCCGTGGCGTGCGTCGTCGAGAAGGGCGTCACCGGCGGCGCGTCGGCCGGGCCCGTCATCCGCAGTCTGCTGGGCGCCGTGCCCGACGATCCGTCCTGACGGTCACCGCATCCCCTGGCCGCTGCCGCGGGCCTCAGGAATCCCGGCACTCCACGTGACCCCAGCCGTGCGCGTTCTTCGCGATCTTCTCACCGGCGGCGTAGGGCTTCTGGCAGTGGCAGCGGCCGGGGAACTTGGCCTTGATGACACCGCCCCCGCCACCCTTGCCCGTCTTCGCGCCGGAACTCTTGCCCGCGCCGGAGCTCTTGCGCGGCCGTGCGGCGGGCGAGGCCGTCATGCGCTCGGGCCGCGGCTCCGGGATCGTGACCGCTCCGTGCACGGTTCCCGCGGGCTGCTGCGTCGTGGCGGCGTCGCTGGCCGCGACGTCGGCGATCGCGTTGAGGTGGTCGCCGTCCGCCTGGTGGGCCGCGACGTGCCGGAAGGTGACCGCGCGGCCCTGCAGGAGTGCGTCGATGCGCACGACGAGTTCCTTGTTGGCGACCGGCTTCTTCGCTGCGGTCAGCCAGCCGTTGCGCTTCCAGGACGCGATCCACTTGGTGACGGCGTTCATCGCGTACTGGCTGTCCATGCGGACCTCCAGCGGCACGGCCGCATCCGTGGACTCCAACAGCTCGGCCAGCGCGGTCAGTTCAGCCACGTTGTTGGTCGTGTCGCCGAGCGGCCCCGCCTCCCACCGCTGCGGGCGCTCGTCGGCGTCGGCGACCACCCAGGCCCAGGCAGCGGGCCCGGGATTCTTCTTCGCGGCTCCGTCACAGGCGGCGATGATCAAGTCAGACATCCCTCGATGATGCCAGCCTCCGGGAGTCTCGAAGGCCACCGCCCCTCCGGCGCCGACCCCTAGACCTCGGGGGCGTCGAGCGCCGGGGCGACGACGGCGAAGGCCCGATCGGTCAGCTCGGCCGGGTCCTCGACGCCGTCGCTGTCGCTCCAGCGTCGCAGCACCGCGTCGAAGGCGGACAGTGCCATGCCCGCGGCCAGCCGCGGGTACAGGTCCACGCCCGCGTCACGCCCCACACGTCGCGCCACCTCTCCCGTCAGGTCGTCGCCCCACTGCGCCTGATGCTCCAGGAAGCGTGCGCGCAGCGCCGGCGTCCGCAGGATCAGCCGCACCACCGGCAGCACCCGCTCCGAGTGATCACCGCAGGCGGCCAGCGGGACCCACACCGCGTGCCGCAGCGCCACGGAAGGCCGCTCGTCGGCGGGGCGCGCCGCCAGCTCCGCGTGGATGCCGACGCCCATGTCGGCCAGGAACTGGACGACCACGTCCTCCTTGGACGCGAAGTACCGGAAGAACGTCCGCCGGGAGACCCCCGCGGTGGTGACGATCTCGTCGATGGTGACCGCGTCGAACCCCTTCCGGGCGAGGAGTTGCAGCGCCGCTTCGGTCAACTCGTTCGAGACGAGCTGTCGCTTGCGCTCGGCCATGGTCACTTCGGGGCGGGAACTCACCGGGCCATGGTACACGCCATGCCTTGCATGACACTCGGAATCACTCTTGACACTGAGTGCCACGAGCGACAACATGTGCCGCATGACGCAGCAACAGCGCTGGACAGCCGACCAGATCCCCGACCAGACCAAGCGGGTGTTCGTCGTCACCGGGGCCAACAGCGGCCTCGGTCTTGCGACCACCCGGGCGCTCGCCCGGCACGGCGGGCACGTGATCCTCGCGGTGCGGGACGAGGAGAAGGGCCGCCGGGCGGTCGCGGAGATCACCGCCGCGCACCCGGACGCGAGCCTGGAGGTACGCCACCTCGACCTGGCCGACCTCGACTCGGTCCACGGCTTCGCCGACGGAGTGCGCGCCGACCATCCACGCCTCGATGTGCTCATCAACAACGCGGGGGTGATGGCGCCGCCTCGTACGCTCAGCAAGCAGGGCCACGAGCTGCAGTTCGCCTGCAACCACCTCGGCCACTTCGCGCTCACCGGCCTGCTGCTGGACCTGTTGACCGCCGGGCGCGACCCCCGCGTGGTGACGGTGAGTTCGATCAACCACCGCCAGGCGCGCCTCCACTTCGACGACCTGCACGGCGAGCGCGGCTACAAACCCATGGGCAACTACAACCAGTCGAAGCTCGCCAACGCCGTCTTCGGCAAGGAACTCCACCGCCGCCTCGCCGGGTCCGGCAGCCCGGTGCGCAGCGTGCTCGCCCACCCCGGCTACACCGCCACCAACCTCCAGATGGGCATGCCGACCGCTCTGTGGCGGGTGGTGCTCGGGCGCATCGGCAACCCGCTGTTCGCCCAGCGCCCTGCCGACGGCGCGCTGCCCCAGCTGTACGCGGCGACCGAACCGGGCGTGGAGAGCGGCCAGTTCATCGGCCCCGGCGGTCTGGCCGAGCTGCGCGGCGCACCGACCCGGGTGCAACTGGCCCCCGTGGCAGCGGACGAGGAGACCGGGCGGCGCCTGTGGGAGCTGTCGGAGCAACTCACCGACGTACGGTTCACCTTCCCCGCCGCCGTATAGGCGCTCGGACGGTTCACGTCGGACTTTTGGGGCCGCCGGGTCCGTGCCGGGACCGCGACGGCCCCGGCACGGCAGGCTTCGGCTAGATGCCGAACGGCATGGCGTAGCGCACCATGCCGCCGGGCAGCGGGTGACCGGCGTCAAGGGCGAGGGCCATCAGGGCCTCGTCCGGGACGTCGATGCTGATGCCGATGCCGTGCGTCGAGGCGCGAGTGAAGCCGAACCGCGGATAGTACGCCGGGTGCCCGAGGACGGTGACGAAGCGCTCGCCCCGGTCCTTGGCCAGGTCGAGCGCGGCACGGATCGCCGCGGAACCCGCACCGGTCTTCTGGTACTCGGGGAGTACCGCGACGGGGGCCAGACACAGCGCAGGAGTGTCCCCGATGTGACAGCGGGTCAGGAGCGCGTGGCCGACGAGCTTGCCGTCCTGGCCGGTGGCCACGACGGACAGCCCGTCGATCCACGCGGGGTCGGCGCGCAGTGCGTCGACGAGGTCGGCTTCCGCGGGGGTGTCGAAGGCAGCGACGACGACGGCGCGCACGGTGGGAAGGTCAGCGCTGGTCTCGGCGCGCGTGATCCAGGTGTTGCTCACGTCGTTGCTCACGTTGTTGCTCATGATGGATGAGGATCCATTTCATGGTGGGTTCGTGTGGGTGGAGCCCCGCGAGCTCACGCTCCCTGCGAGGCGAATCCAGCTGAGATCAGGCCACGACCCGGGACGTGAGGACGATCCGGGCGGCGCGCATGGCAGTGGCCTCGAGCGCGGTCATCAGCCCCAACTCCCGTCATCCTCGAGCCGGAACCCACGAAGATCCGGAACACACGAACGCCGACGATCTTATCATCCGGCCGCTTTCGGACACATGGCGCGCGGGGCGCGGGCCGAAGCGGGCCGAGACCGCCCCGCCCCGGCCTCACGTACTCAGGAGAAGATCGCATGGACCTGGTCGACCGCTTCGGGTCCGTAGCCGACGACGCCCACCGGGACCGCACCGTCGATGGCCTCGATGATGCGCCCGGCCCACACGGGCCCGAAGCCTCCGCAGACCTCGATCAGCTGCACCCCCTCGTCGACCAGGCGACGCGCGGCCGCCACACCCTCCTCCGGCTTGGCCACCCCCACAAGGATCGTGCGGCACTGCCCGGTGTCGACGACGTTCACGTCTCCCTTGGCGTCGCTGCCTGCCGCGGTATAGATGAAGCCCCAGCTGGTGAGCGCCATGAGCGCTGCCCCCTCACTCCCGGTCGCCCGGATCCGGCCATCGATGTCGAGGCCGCTCCAACGCCGCGACCTCTTGAATGTTCTATGCCATGACCCATAAGTTACCGAGCAGTATCGACAGTCGTCCGGTCCGTGGCCGCGCCTTCGCCGCCTCAAGAGCGGCGCTTGCCGACCCCATCGACCCGAGGGAGTCACCATGCCCACACTCGACCGCCAGGACGACGTCTTCGTCCTCGACCTCGGGGACGGCGAGAACCGCTTTCACCCCGACTGGCTCGCCTCCGTCAATGCGGCGCTCGACGAGGTGGAGAAGGCGGACGGGCCCCGCGCCCTGGTGACCGCCGCGACGGGGAAGTTCTTCTCCAACGGCCTCGACCTGGACTGGCTCTTCGCCCATGCCGACCAGCATCAGGACTACGTCACCACCGTCCAAGCCCTGCTGGCGCGTGTGCTGTCCCTGCCGGTCGTCACCGTGGCCGCGCTGCAAGGGCACACCTTCGCTGCCGGGGCGATGCTCTCGCTGGCCCACGACTTCCGCGTGATGCGCGCCGACCGCGGCTTCTGGTGCCTGCCGGAGGCCGACATCAACATCCCCTTCACCCCGGGCATGTCCGCGCTCATCCAGGCCAGGCTGACCCCGCAGACCGCACACGAGGCCATGACGACCGCCCGACGCTACGGCGGCCACGACGCCCTGGCCGCCGCGCTGGTCGACCGGGCGGTGGACGAGGACGCCGTACGCCGGACCGCCGTGGAGATGGCTCAGACGCTGGCCGGCAAGGCCGGTCCCACTCTCGGCACCATCAAGTCCCGTATGTACGCGCCCGCCCTGACCGCCCTGCGCGACAAGGACAACCCTCTCGGCTGACACCGGCAGCCGCTGCGCGAAGATGCGTGGATGGACCCCGACCACGCACGCGTCCACCTCGCACGCGTCGACCGCTCCCCGGCCGGCCACTCGCCAACCGACCACTCCCTCGTCGACCACTCCCTCGTCGGCCACTGGAGCAGCCTCCCGTTCTCCTACGGCGTCATGGAGGCCTCCGAACTGGGTCTGCTCGGCGACGGCCGGGGCTGGAGCTCGTGGTTCACCTTCGAGGCGCTGTGTGTCACGCGCCTCGTCTGGAGATGCCCGGAGCCGGGAGTCGTCGAGCTGCACGCGAAGTGGATCGTGGAGGGAACTCTCGCCGACGGCCCCGGCCCCCCGGCGTTCTCCCTGGTGGAGTCGACCACGCGGGTGGACGACGTCACCCGCCATCCTTTCGCCGTCGCTCCGGCGACACCTCTGCCGGGAGCGGATGCCGTGACCGCGCTCAATTTCGACGAGCCGGTCGAGTTCTGCTCCCAGTACGCGAGGAGGTCCGGGCAGATCCGGCCCGAGGACGACCCTTCGCACCACGTACTGCCGTATCAACAGGGCGGCACCTCGTGATCGAACCCGGCTGGTTACGATCAACCCAGCCGGGAGCCGTGCCGCACACAGGTCGCCGTGCCGGAGCGCCATGGCGCCACGGCGGGAGCCCCGCACACCGACGTGCCCGGGAGGCACAGCCGTGAACACCGACGCCGCCACCGGCCTGCTCCACCTGATCGCCGCCGAGCCGACCTTGCTCGCCGCCGCGCCACCCGGCACCCCCGACGAGATCCTGCTGCGCCGCGCCCGCGACGAACAGCACCCCTGCCTGGCCTGCGGCCGCCCGGCGAACTGTGCCGTCATCGTCCACTCCCCCGCGGACGACCGCGTACTCGACGTGTGCTCGCCCTGCTGGGACACGGTCCGTCGGGCCAATGAGGCGAGCAGCCAGGCGTAGAGAGGGATGGACGGGGGACTCGGGACCGAGGCAGATTGTGTGCCGACATGCACACGGGCTTCCGCGACGACCCCAGGGAGGCGCGATGTCGACGCAGACCCATCGCCTCATCATCCACGAGCTCGCGCGGTGCGAAGAGTGTGCCGTGTTGCGTGTGAGCGGTGAACTCGACCGGAGCGGCGAGAAGTTCTTTCTGCGCACTCTCGGCGCTTCCGTCATGGCGGGTCATCGACATCTCGTGCTCGACGTGACGGCGCTGGTGTTCTGCGATTCCCGTGGACTCAACTGCCTGCTCGGGGTGCGGTGGCTGCTGCGGCGCCGCGAGGGGCAGTTGCTCCTTGCCGGAGCGGGGCGGCATCTCGCCGAACTGCTGACGGCGACCGGCAGCACGGAGATCTTTCCCCGCTACCTCACGGTGGGCCAGGCCCTGTTGACCCTGCCTCCCGCGCACCGCCCGACGTGGCCACCCACGCCCTCACCCCGCTCCGACGGTGCGCCGACCGACTCCCCGCCGCTCAGTTCCTGAACACCTGGCGACAGAACCCTTGACGTGCCCGTGAGGCCCCCAAAGAATGATCGAGCTCTGACAACGTTGTCTACGGGAAGGTCGCGCACGATGCCGCAGCACGCCTGGGGAACCACACGCCGTCAAGCTCTGCAGTTGCTCGGGGTGTCCGGTGCCGTGGCGGCCTTCCCGCTCACCCTCGGCACGGGACCGGCAGCGGCTGCCGCGCAGGCGCGGGCGGAGACGGAGACGGAAGCGGACGCCGTCGCGGACACGTACTACCGCGTCCTGCTCTCCCACACGCGCTGGTCCGAGACCCAGTGGGACGCCGCCCAAGGCCACTACACCAGCAAGGACTTCGGCTTCGCCGTCGTGCTCGGCAACGCGGTGCTGCTGACCCGCGGCCCCTACGACGCCGAGCGGGCCGGAGTCACCAAGGAGACGCTGCGCACCCGTACGCTCGCCACGCTGAAGCACTTCGCGGCCTCGAACCGGCTGACGGGCGGCAGCCAGTGGGGCCGCAAGCTGTTCTTCGACACCACCTTCCAGTCCTACTTCGTCCTGGCGGCACGGCTGCTCTGGGACGACCTCGACGAGGCGACGCGGCACAACGTCGACACCATCGTCCGCGAACAGGCCCGCTACACCGAGGCGTTGGGCACCAAGGACGACCCGGACTCCGGCGACTGGTCTCCGCACGGGCTCACCGGCGGCCACAAGGGCGACACCAAACTCGAGGAGATGGGCATCTACGCCCAGGCGCTCGCCCCGGCCCTGGCCTGGGCGAGCGACGACCAGCGGCAGGACGCGTGGCGCGCGGCCTTCGGCCGTTGGAGCCGCAACGAGGCGGGGCTGCCCGCGGCCGACCTCGCCAACCCCGCCCGGGTGGACGGCGTCGCGGTCAGCGAGAACACCGCGCAGAACCTGTACGACACCTTCATCGTCGAGAACCACGGGTCCTTCGGACCGCACTACCAGGAAGAGCTCTGGCGCACGTCCGGCCGCAACTCCGCCCACTTCCTCGCGGCGGGCCGGCCCCTGCCCGAAGTGCTGACCGCCCAGCCCAACGCCGCTCCGCTGTGGCGCACGCTGCTCGGCGTGATGAGCGACGCGGGCGAACCCCTGATGCCGATGGTCGCAGACCGCGAACACCTCTACGGCCGCGACATCATCCCCCTCGCCTTCCTGGCCCAGGTCGTCGGCGACCGGGCCGCGGCCGCCTGCGAACGCGCGCTCGCCGAACGCCTTGAGGGGTATCAGGAGTATCCGCCGCAGTACCGCATCGCGAAGTTCTCCGGCGAGCCCAAGTACGAGCCGGAGGCGCGCGCCGAGCTGGCCATCAGCTACCTCCTGCACGAATGGCGAGACCGGTCCGGCCAGCGACGCGTCCGCCCCCTCGCCCCGAGCGAACTCTTCGAGCAGGCCAGCGGCGTCACCGACCACGGAGCGGGACCCGGCCTCGTCTCCCACCAGTCCCCCGGCGCCTGGGCCGGCACCGTCACCAAGCCGGACTTCGTGAAGTTCGCCTGGCAACCGGCCCACGACGACTGGCTGTTCGCGCTCAGCGGCCCGACGCCCATGTTCCTGCCGAGCACGCGGGCGAAGGTCGTCGAGCGGTCCTCGGTCACGTACACGCGACTGCGGGACGGCTTCGACGGGAGCGCGAGCCTGCTGACCCTGGATCACGGCTTCGCGGGGTTCACCACGCTGCCGTCGGGCGCCGTGGTCTACGCGACGTCCGGCACGGCGGACGGCGAGGGCCACCTGGAGGTGCGCAACCTGTCCATGGACGGCGTACCTGGCCTGGACGGCAGCCGTACCTATCGTGCCGCCGAGGGAAGCACCACCGTCAAGGCGAAGACCGGGGACCAGTCGTCGGCCGGGGCACGTACCGACGAACTCACCTTCCCCCGAGGCCAGTTCCGGCACCTGCGCATGCTCGGGGTGCGACCCGACCCGATGTACGGCTACTCGCTGTACTCCTTCGAGATACGTGACGGCGCCTCGGGCGACGACCTGGCCCGCGGTGGTGGGGCGAAGGCGTCCGCCTCCTCGTTCGAACCGGGCCGAGAGCCGGCGCTCACGATCGACGGCGACGGTCCGAGCCGCTGGGCGGTGTCGCGCGCGGACCGGCCACGGGCCGACAGCTGGATCGCCGTCGACCTCGGTTCCTCCCGGTCCGTGGACCGCGTGACGCTGCGCTGGGAGGCCGCGGCGGGGCGCGCCTACCGGCTTCAGGGGTCGGCCGACGGACAGGAGTGGAGTGACCTGGTCGCCTGGCCGCGACCTGATCTGACCAGCCGCGGGCAGTGGCTGGACATCGACGGCCGCGCCGGTCTCGTCGTGCGCGGCGGAGCCCATCCGATCGCGGTCTACGGCGACACGGTCGTCCTCTCGGACGGCCCGGCCGAGAGTCTGGTGGTCGAAGGGCTCCCTGGCGCGACGACGGACGAACTGCGCGCCGCGGCCGCCGGCAAGACGCCGACGACGGACTCCGAGGACGTCAAGGTCGCCCTCACCGAGCACCACCTGAGCCTTTTCAACCTCTCCGCCGAAGCGGTGACCACGACGGTGACGATCGCTCGCACGTCCTCCTCACGTGAGGTCCGGCTCTACGAGGGCACGCAGACCCTCACGGAGTCCGGCACGGCTCTGCGCGTCGATCTCCCCGCCGCCTCAGCCGTGTTGGCGCCGCCCCGCCTCACCCTGTCCGCGCATCGCCTTCCCGTGGGCCTGCGGGCCGAGGTCGTCGACGGCGGCACTGTGCGGCTGAGCGGTCCCGCCTGCCGGGTCACCGTCTCGGCGCAGGGCAGGCGGGTCGGCGCCACGGTACGCGCCGGCCGCACGACCACGGTCACCGTGCCGCGCGCCACGCCGTACCCCCGCTCCGACCTGGCGCTGGGCCGCAACACCTTCCCGACATCGCCGCTGCCGCCCGGCATGACGGACCCCGAGGCCGCCGTGGACGGCGACGAGACCACCGCGTGGAAGGCCGGGCAGGACGACCGCATGGTCGTCGACCTCGGCAGCGAGCAGCACATCGGCGAGGTCCGCACCCGGTGGCGCGGAGGCCATGCCCCGGCCTCCCAGATGGAGTTCAGCCTGGACGGCATTACGTACGACGGCTCCGCTCGGCTGTCGACGCGTGGCACCCTGCGTGTCGACCGCACCGCACGTTATGTGGCTCTGCGTGTCACCGCCCGCTCCGGGGGTTCTCTGACCACGTTGACCGTCACCTCGCGGTGAGCTAACGCTCGCAGCTGAAAGACGCCGGGCCCCGTACCCCGCACCGGAGGCGGTGCGGGGCACAGGGGCGCACGGTCAGATCGCGATGACCCGCCGCCCCCGCGAATGGCCCGCCTGGCTGTCGATGTGCGCCGCCGCGGCCTCGGCGAGCGTGTACGACTTCTCGACCGGGATGTGCAGCCTGCCTCCCGAGATCAGGGCGGCGGCCTCGGCCAGCGCTTCGGGCACGCTGCCTGCCACGCCGGAGAACCGGACACCGAACTCGGGCGCACCGAGATCCGCGATGGAGATCACCTTGCCCGGGTCCCCGGTCAGCTCGACGAGCTCCCGGAGCACGCCGGAGCCCGCCAGATCGAGGGCCGCGTCGATCGGGCCGAGCTCCCGCACCCGCTCGACCCAGCCATCGCCGTACGTCGTGGCGTGGGCACCCAGGCCACGCAGATAGTCCTGGTTCGCGGCCCCGGCCGTGCCGATCACGGTGATGCCGCGGTCGCGGGCGATCTGCAGGACCGCCGACCCGACTCCCCCGGACGCACCGCTGACCAGCAACGTCTGCCCGGGCCGCACACCGACCTCGCTGATGACACGAAGCGCGGTCTCCACGACGGAGGGGTACCCGGCCGCCTCTTCGAACGTCAGCCGCTCGGGCATGCGGGCCCAGGCCGAAAGGACCGCGAACTCGGCGTACGTGCTCGCCCCTTCGCCGAACACGCGGTCGCCGACCGTGACCCCCTGGACTCCCTCACCGACCTCGTCCACCACACCCGCCGCGTCCAGCCCGACGCCGGAGGGCAACTCGGTCGGATGCGCCCCCAGGATCTGGCCTTCGCGAATCCTCCAGTCGACGGGATTCACCCCTGCCGCCCGCACGGCGATGCGTATCTGGCCGAGGCCCGCATGGGGCTCCTCGGCATCCAGGAGTTGCAGGACCTCGGGACCGCCGAACTCGGCGAAGCTCACTTTCTTCATGCGGCAGACCGTAACACTAACCGTTAGTGTTTTAGAACGGTTAGCCTTTCAGAACGACTACAGCTTTGTATTTGATAGCGTCATGCCATGACCGAGCCGTCCGGACGCCGTGAGCGCAAGAAAGCAGCGACCCGCCAGAAGATCGCTGAAGCCGCCCTGCGGCTCTTCCTGGAACGCGGGTACGACGCGGTGGGCATCCGTGACGTGGCCGCCGAGGCGGACGTGGCCGTCACCACGCTCTTCTCCCACTTCGCCTCGAAAGAGGCCCTGGTGTTCGAGCAGGACGCGGACTTCGAGCAGCGCCTCACGCGCGCGGTGACCGACCGGGCGCCGCACGACCCGCTCATGCCCGCGCTGCGCCGCGAGGTCCTGGCGCTGGTGCGGCATTGCACGGCGAACGGCTCCGCCCCGATGTGGCGCATGATCGAGGGAACGCCCGCGCTGCGGGAGTACGAGGAGTCGATGAGGCTGCGTCACGCGGACTCGCTGGCGACGGCCATCGCCGCGGATCCCGGCCTGTCACGGTCCACGACAGCCTGCAGGGCGATCGCGAGGTTCGTGATCGACGCCCATGCGGTGGCACGTGAGGCAGCCGAGCCCGAGGCCGCGGTGGACGAGATCTTCCTGATGATCGAGGCGGCCTGGAAGGTCACCTGACCGCGGAGTGGCCTGCATCGCCCGATGCCGCGAGGACCACGCTTCGCGTCAGCTCGACGTGGACTGTGACGAAGGTGCCGGGGTCCCGTCCGACGGGTCGGCGTCCGCCGCGGTCCAGGAGGCCAGTAGGCGCAGGCCCTCTTCGGAGGGCGAGCCGGGCTCGGCGGCGTAGATGGTCAGGGTCAGACCTGGTTCGGCGGCCAGCTCCAGGCCCTCGAAGGCAAGGGTGAGCTCGCCGACCACCTCATGGCGGAAGCGCTTGGTGCCGGTCCCGTGGTGGCGGACGTCGTGGGCGCCCCAGCGGGTGCGGAACTCCTCGCTGCGGGTGGACAGTTCACCGACGAGGTCGTGCAGATCCTTGTCGTACGGATTGCGCCCGGCCTCGGTGCGCAGGATGGCGACGGACACGTCGGCGAACCGCTCCCAGTCGGGGTAGAAGCGCCGCGACGCGGGATCGAGGAACTGGAAGCGCGCGAGATTCGCCTGGTTCCCCGGGGCGGCGTAGACATCGCGGTAGAAGGCGCGGGCGAGCCGGTTGGTCGCGAGGATGTCCGTGCGGCCGTTGCGTACGAACGCGGGCCCCGCCGTGATCGCGTCAAGCGTCCACTGCAGGCTGCGGTGCGGCTTCCACTGGTCCTTGGCGCCGCGGCGGCGCCGGGGGCGGGCGAGGGCGTCGGAACCATCGGCGGCCTGCGCCAGATTCTGCAGGTGGGCGCGTTCGGCCTCGCCCAGTTGCAGCACCCGGGCCACCGCTTCGAGGACGCCCGGCGAGACACCCGCGAGGTTGCCGCGTTCAAGTTTGGCGTAGTACTCGACGCTCATGTCGGCCAGGGCCGCGACCTCGCTGCGCCGCAGGCCCGGCACACGGCGTCGGGAGCCCGCGGGCAGCCCGGCCCGCTCCGGGCTGATCTTGGCTCGCCGCGAGGTCAGGAACTCGCGGACCTCATCACGGTTGTCCATGCACCGACCGTACGACCCGAGCGTCGGCGGAGCCATGTACTGCCGGTACACCCCTCATCCGTAACTCGCTGCGCGCGGGAATGCGCGGTTCCCTGGAAGACGTGGCACACCCCGGAAACCCGGGATCCGCCCGAGCCGACCCCGAGCGGGCTCGAGCGGCCCGTCCCTCAGCACGTTAGGAACCACCCTCATGCGCGGCGCAGTGATCCACGCCCCCGGCGACGTACGCTTCGAGACACTCGACGACCCGAAGATCCTCAAGCCCACCGACGCGGTCATTCGCACGGCCGTCACCTGCGTGTGCGGCTCCGACCTGTGGCCCTACCGCGGCGCGGAGCCGATCGGCGAGCCGCACCCGATGGGTCACGAGTACGTCGGCTTCGTGGAGGAGGTCGGCAGCGAGGTCACCTCGGTGCGGCCGGGCCAGTTCGTCGTCGGCTCGTTCGCCACCTCGGACAACACCTGCCCCAACTGCCTCAACGGCTTTCAGTCCAACTGTCTGCACCGCGAGTTCATGAGCACCTGCCAGGCCGACCACGTGCGCATCCCCAACGCCCAGGGCACCCTCGTGGCCACCGATGAGACGCCCGACGAGGCCTTGTGGCCCGGCCTGCTCGCCGTCTCCGACGTCATGGGCACCGGCTGGTGGGCCGCCGACGCCGCCGAGGTCAGGCCCGGCTCCACCGCCGTCGTCGTCGGCGACGGCGCGGTCGGCCTGTGCGGTGTCATCGCCGCGAAGGAGATGGGCGCGGAGCGGATCATCGCGATGAGCCGCCACGAGTCCCGGCAGAGGCTCGCCCTGGAATTCGGCGCCACCGACATCGTCACCGAGCGCGGCGACGAGGGTGTCGCCCGCGTCAAGGACCTGACGAACGGCATCGGCGCCGACAGCGTCCTGGAGTGCGTCGGCACCGCCCAGGCGATGCGGCAGGCCCTGCACACGGCCCGGCCCGGCGGCAACGTCGGATTCGTCGGCGTCCCGCACGACGTCGCCGTCGACGGACAGGAGCTCTTCTTCTCGCACGTCGGGCTGCGGGGCGGGCCCGCGCCCGTGCGCCGCTACCTGCCCGACCTGATCGACCGTGTCCTGACCGGCGCCATCGACCCCGGCAAGGTCTTCGACCTCACCCTGCCCCTCGACGAGGTCGCCGAGGGCTACCAGGCCATGGACGAGCGGCGCGCGATCAAGGCACTCCTCAAGCCGTGACCCCGTTCGCGCGGCCCGGCCTCGGTGTCCTGGGCCGCCACGCTTCCGCAACGACGCCATCGAATCGACAGGAAACCCGAAACCCCATGGAATTCATCAAGCCCCAGTCCACCAGCAAGGCACCGACCCAATGGTTCACCGGAGACGTGTGGTGGGACGTCATCGTCGCCGGTCAGGAACCGTCGAGGATGCGCGCGAACCTCGTCCGCTTCTCCCCCGGCGCCCGTACCAACTGGCACTCCCACGCCGTGGGCCAGACCCTGCACATGGTTTCCGGCGTCGCCTTGATCGGCACCCGCGACGGCACCATCCTCGAAGCGCACCCCGGTGAGACGGTCAGCTGCCCGCCCGACGAGGAGCACTGGCACGGCGCCGCCCCCGACCGGTTCATGGAACACATCGCCATGTGGGAGGGCACCGGCGACGACACCCCCGAGACCCGGTGGGCGGAACCCGTCACCGACGAGCAGTACGGCGGCCCTCGCAGCTCCAACCGGTAGCGACGCGTCGCAGGCAACGGTTCCGCCCGGTCCGCCCAGTCCCCCGCCGGCCTCACGGAGCGGTGACCTGCGGAAATGCAGGAGCACCCCGCAGCAAGGTCGCGTAGGGTGCGGCGACATGAATCAGGTTTCCAGTGACACCGTCCGTCCGATACGCGCCGACGAGTGGGCCAAGGTCAAGGAGTTGCGGCTCTGTGCGCTCAAGGACCCGGTGGCTCCGATCGCCTTTCTCGACACGTATGAACAGGCCGCCGCCGAACCGGACTCCTTTTGGCAGCAGCGGGCCGAGGGGGCGGCCGACGGGACGCGCGTGCGCCAGTTCGTGGCCGAGGCCGGGGACGGGACCTGGAGCGGCACGGTGGCCGTGCTCATCGAGGACGCGGACACCGAGGACGTGTTCGGCGGGGCGATCGAGCAGCGTCAGGCGCATGTCATCGGTGTCTTCGTCCGTCCCGAGCACCGCGGAAGCGGAGTGATCGACGCGCTCTTCACGACGGCGGTCAGGTGGGCGTGGTCGGTGCCGGACGTGGCGCGGGTGCGCCTGTACGTGCACGAGGACAACGCGCGGGCCGAGCGGTTCTACCGCCGCTTCGGGTTCGTGCCCTCCGGGGTGACCGTCCCGATGAAGGGCGATCCCGCCAAGAGGGAGCGCGAGATGGTTCTCCACCCGGCCGACCGCTAGCCGTCGTCCTCAGGGGCGGATGCGAACGCCGTGGCGGGTGCGCATCCGGCGCAGTTCCCACAGGGCCACCGCGGTCACGGTCACGGGGCCGCCGAGAACCGCGCACCACTGTGCTGCCGGCGGGCCGTGCGGCAGACCGCCGTCGAGCGCGACGCTGAAGAGCATCAGCTCCCAGACGAGTACGACGGTGAGCGCGGCCGGCAGAGCGGCGTGCACGTTGGACGTGTTGAAGGCATAGCGGGCGGCGTACGCGGAGGCGAAGAGCAGGAAGGGCAGCAGCCAGACGAGGCCGATGAGCAGCGCGAGCGCGATGAGGCCGTTCACGAGCGTGCCGTGGTTCTGCTTGAGCACCAGGGTGCTGCCCGCCAGCACGAGGCCGACTCCCGCCAGGATGCCGACGTACCAGGCCACGGCCTTGAGCGGCGCACGCAGCCGGGAGCGCAGCACACGCCGCTGCTCGGCGGGCGCGTAGCGGATGAAACCGAGGATGACCAGCGGTCCGGTGAAGATCAGCAGCAGCGGGGCGAGGATCAGCTTCACGACGCCGTCGTTGGCGACACCGCTCCAGCCGTCGTCCGCGCCATAGGCGTAGATCAGGCCGAAGCTTGCGGCCGCGCCGACGATCGCGCGCCCCAACTGCACCTTCGACACGAGCGGGTCCGCTACGTGGCCGGCGCCGGGCTGGTTGAAGATCGCCTCGGCACGGCGGCGGGCCGAGCGGATGAACGGGATGAGCGGCGAGACGAAGAAGAGCGCGCACCCGGAACGCCGCCGCCGGACGGGCTGTGGCGGGTACGGATACGGCTGCGGGGGCGGATACGGCCCGGGGTGCGGCGGCCCGTACGGATTCGGGCCGCCGCCTCCTTGCGGGTCGTACGGATAGGGGCCGCCGCCCTGCGGATGGCCGTTCGCCGGGCCCCAGCCCTGATGTCCCCCGTGTGCCACGGTTCCCCCTCGCCTCCTGCGACGCTTCTGAGCGCGCGCAGTTTACTGGCCGGAACCGGACGGGCGTGACCAGGGCCGAGGACCGGAAACGGGCGGCCCGCAGCTCCCGGCGTCCTCGGAGCCCGGCCCTTGCGGCCAGGCGTCCTCGGAGCCAAGGGTCCTTGGCGTCAGGCGACCTGCTGCTCGTAGCCCACGAGCCGCACGCACACGGCGAGCCCGGCGATGGCCTGCTCCAGCTCCGCCAGGCTCGGGTAGCTCGGCGCGATGCGGATGGTGGCGTCGCGCGGGTCGTCGCCGTACGGGTGGGTGGCGCCGGCCGGGGTCAGCACGATGCCCGCCTCGGCGGCACGGCGTACGACCTCCTTGGCGCAGCCGTCGGTCACTTCGAGCGTGACGAAGTAGCCGCCCTTGGGGTCGGTCCAGCGGGCGAGACCGGTCCCGCCGAGCTCTGCCTCGAGGATCCGGGCCACGGCCTCGAACTTCGGCTGGAGCAGGGCGCGCTGGCGCTCCATGTGCGCGCGCACTCCGTCGGCGTCCCGCAGGAACATGACGTGCCGCAGTTGGTTGATCTTGTCCGGGCCGATCGACCGCTTCGAGTTGTTGGCGAGCAGCCACTTCAGGTTCGCGGGCGACGAGCCGAAGAAGGCGACGCCCGCACCCGCCGCGGTGATCTTCGAGGTGGAGCCGAAGACGAAGACACGGTCCGCGTTCCCGGCGGCAGCGGAGGCGGCGAGCAGGTCGGCGATCTCGACGGGCTCCGCGGTGAGGTGGTGGGCGGCGTACGCGTTGTCCCAGAAGATCCGGAAATCGGGCGCGGCGGCCTGCATCGAGGCGAGGCGGGCGACGGTCTCGTCGCTGTAGCAGACACCGTCGGGGTTGCTGTACTTCGGGACGCACCAGATGCCCTTGACGGACGGGTCCTCGGCGACGAGCCGCTCCACGACGTCCATGTCCGGGCCCTCGGCGGTCATGGGCACGGGGATCATGTCGATCCCGAACCGCTCACAGAGGGCGAAGTGCCGGTCGTAGCCGGGGGTCGGGCACAGGAAGGCGATCCGCTCCTGGTCCACCCAGCGCGACTCGGCACCCGGCACCACGCTCAGCAGCGCGTGCACCAGGCAGTCGTGCATCAGCTCGAGGCTGGAGTTGCCGAGCGCGAGGAGCTGGCCCGCCGGCACCTGGAGCACGTCGGCGAAGATCTCCCGGAGCTCCACGAGACCCTGCAGACCGCCGTAATTGCGCACGTCCGTGCCGTCGGCGGAGGTGTGCCGCCCGCCCGGCAGGCTCAGCAGGTCCTCGGAGAGGTCGAGCTGCTCCGGCGACGGCTTGCCGCGCGTGAGGTCGAGCGAGAGCCCGCGTCCTGCGAGGTCCTGGTAGTCCTGGCGGGCCCGCTCAAGGAGCCCGGTCACGGCGTCGGGGCTCAGCTCGGTGGTCATCATGTGTCCTTACGTTGTCGGCACTGCCCGGGCCTGTGAGCTGCACGGGTCGGTGCCGGGGGCATCGGCACTGCCCGCCGAGGATACAAAGCAATGACCCGCCCGTGCCCAGCCAGGTGGCGCGCGTCACTCTCCGGGGGTCGCGGCCGTGCTCATGAGCACGGCCGCGGGAACGGCTGCGGGGCGGGGGCTAACCCCCGCAGGCATCGGCCGGGTGACCTGATGTTCCGCCGCCTTCCGAGCTCATAGCGTCGGCCGCGTCCCTCTTTCTTGTGCCAGTTGATCCTTAGGAGCACGATGCGCGGCCTCACCCCTTTACTCACGGTCGGTCTCGGCCTGGCCGGGTTGCTTGGCGGAGCGGTGCCTTCGGTGGCGGAGTCCTCCCCTGCCGGCCGCCGCCCCCTCTCTGCTCATCAGCAGCAGCGGCTCAGCTGGGGGCCGTGCTCGAAGGCGCAGGAGGAGCTGAACGCCGCGGAGGCGCAGTGCGCCGAGGTGACCGTTCCTCTCGACTACTCCGCTCCCGGCGGGCGCACCCTTCAGATCGCGGTCTCACGCATCAAGGCCAAGGCCTCGTCCCAGCGGCGCGGGATCCTGCTGTCCAATCCCGGTGGGCCCGGTGGCAGCGGGATCGCTCACACCCTCGCGTTGCGGCCCGCGCTCAAGGGGGTGGCGGACGATTACGACCTCATCGGGTTCGACCCGCGTTTCCTCGGCGAGAGCTCCCCGATCACCTGCGGACCGGCCGCTCCGCCGACCCCGCCCGGACCCTCGACGTCACCCCGTGCGGACTTCGACGCGTCGGTGCGCGGCGCGCGGGACACGGCGCGGCGTTGCCAGGAGCACGGAGACAACGCGGAACTGCTGCCCCATGCGTCGTCCCGGAACGTGGCCCGGGACATGGACGTCATCAGGGCAGCCCTCGGCGAGCGGAAGCTGTCGTACTACGGCATCTCCTACGGGGCCGATCTGGGCGCCGTATACACGCAGATGTTCCCGCGCCGCACCGACCGCATGGTCATCGACTCCTCGACGGACCCGGCGGCCACCCAGTACGAACTGTTCCAGAGCTCCGGCGAACCCGCCGAGGAAGCGCTGGACGAATGGGCCGCCTGGACCGCCCGCCGCCACCACGTCTACGGGCTCGGCCGCACGGCCTCTCAGGTGCGGGCGCGCGTCGAGCAGCTCCTCGTACAGGCCGAACGCCGGCCGGTCGGCGTCGCGGGGCAACGCCTCAACGCCCCTGTCCTGAGACTGCTGTTGAAGCAGCCCGTTCAGCACGAGGAGAACGATCCGACGCTGGCCGCGATCGTGCGTGACCTGGTCGACGCCGCGGCGGGGAAGCTCGTCGAACCGGGCCCCGAACTCGCCGCGATGCTGGACCTGCTCGCCTCGCCCGACCTGGCGGACAGCATGGTGGGCGGTGCGCTCTTCATGTGCGGCGACGGCGGCTGGCCCGCGGGCGGCTGGCCCAAGGACCCGGAGACGTACTGGCGGAGCAGCGAGCGCAGCCGCGGCACCCAGCCCGTGTTCGGCCCCTACGTCAACGGCATGATCGCCCCGTGTGCGTTCTGGCCCGGCGAGCCCCGCGAACCGGGCACCGCCGTCGCCAACGACGTACCCGTACTGATGCTGCAGGCCCGTCGCGACAACAACACCCCTTATGACGGTGCCCAGGCCCTGCACCGCAAGCTGACCGGCTCGCGCCTGATCACCGCGGACATCCGCTCCCACGGCGTCTACGGCCGCGGACTCGGGGGCCTTCGCCCCGTCCCCTGCGCCGACCGCGCGGTCAACGACTACCTGCGCACCGGCGTCCTGCCCGCCCACGACATCAACTGCACCCGGCGGTAAGGGCGGGAGCGGCTCACGAGCTGCCCGTCCGCCGACGGGTACGACCCTGTTCACGGCACGTGCCTCATTTCCCTCCTGTGCCCGCCGCCGGCTCTGGCCTACCATCACTCGGACATGGCGACACGGGAGAGGCGACCCCAGGGCGGTGCGGTGCGCACGGCCCTGTTCGCCATGGCCTTTCTCTTCCTTGTCCCCTTGCTCGGGATCGACGGGCCGTCGGGCACCGCGGTCGCCGCCGTCGCCGAGGACCGCGGCGCGACCGCCGTAGGCTTCGGCCCGTACGCCGAGCGCGCGGCCGACAGCCGTGACAACGGCCGTGACCGGTCCCGCGACGCCGGCCGCGGTTGTCACGAGGGCGAGAACAGGACGCCGCGCGGGGCGTTGCCCGCTCCCGAGCGGACCAGCTCACCGGCCTTCGCGACGGCCCCCGCGCACTACGAGCCGCCGGACGACGCCCCTGCCCTGCCCGGCACATCTCCCCCGGACGCGACGTCCGTCGACCTCTACAGAACCCAGGTCATCAGAACGTAGACGGGATCTCTCCACCCGCACCCCGCCGACCGGGCCGGTCGGCAGCACCCCGTCGCCTTCATCGACAACAGGAGAGATCCGCATGCCCCTTTCCACTTCCACAAGGACGTACACCGCCGCCCCGGGCGGCCCCGACTCCCCGCTCGCCTCCGCGCGGTACGGCGGTGACATCGGCCTGCTCCTGCTGCGCTGCGCGGTCGGTCTGACCATGGCCGTGCACGGCAGCCAGAAGCTCTTCGGCTGGTTCAACGGCGCGGGCCTCGACAGCACCGCCGGCTTCTTCGCGAGCGACGGCTACTCCGCCCCCAAGACCATGGCCACGGTCGCCGGTCTGACGGAGACGCTCTGCGGCCTCGGTCTGGCCATCGGCCTGCTCACCCCGCTCGCCGGGGCGGGCATCGTCGGCATCATGCTCAACGCCATCGCCATGAAGTGGGGCAACGGCTTCTTCAACCCGTCCGGCATCGAGTACGACCTGGTCCTGCTCACCGCTGCCGTGAGCCTCGCCCTCGCCGGCCCCGGCAGGTTCGCCGTCGACCACCTGCTGCCGGTCCCGCGCACCCACCGCCTCTCCCACGGCATCGCCGCGGTGGCCCTAGGCGCCGTCTCGGCCGCCGTGGTCCTGGTGGCCCTGCACGACTGACCACGCTCAGTCTTGCGCCGCCCCCGCCGGGCCCGTCCCGGCGGGGGCGTGTCCGGTGCTCGGACGATGTCACCGGAGCCGCCCGCCGCCCCGCTCGACAGGTGCGCGATCCCGGGCAGTAGCGTGCGGGCCGGGCCGAGCGGTTGCCGGCCCGTTCGGACACTGGACAGGGAAGAGACCGGAAACAGAGCCGTGGTCGACCAGCAGCACGCCCCCACCCGCACCCCCGCCCGTGTCGCGCTCCCCTCGCAGGCGCGCAGAGTCACGGCAGCGGTCATCGACGCGCTTTTCGCCCTGGTGTGCGGCATCGCTGCCGGGGCCGCGGCCGGCGTGAGAGTGAGTGACGGAGTGGTCGAACTGCGGCCGCAGTCCCCCACGGTGTGGGGGCTGGCGCTCGGCGTGGCCGTCGGGGTGTCCTTCGTCAACCACGTCCTGCTCACTCAGGCCGCCAGGGTCAGTCTCGGGAAACTGATCACGGGGCTGCGGGTCGTACGCGCCCGCGACGGCCGGCGCCCCGGGCTCGTCCGGCTCACCGGCCGCTGGCTGTTCGGCTTCTACTGGATGATCGTCTTCGTCCCTCTGCACGCGGCGACGGACAGCGACGTGGAGCAGCAGGACGCGGTGGGAGTGTCCGTACGGCGCCGGACGGTACGTTCCTGATCCCGCGGGCGAACGGCCACGAACTCCTCCGCCTGGACGACGTGCTGAGCGGCCCACTTCGACCTGGTCACGGCCCAGGCCCTACGACGAGGGTTCTCCCGCGTCGGCCTGGCCCGGCGCCGCCAGTAGGTGGCGTACCTCCTCCGCGGTGGTCTCCACCAGCTCCTCCCCGACCAGCACCCAGCGGGTGACGCCGACCGACTCCAGGAACGCCAGGTCGTGGCCGGCGATCAGGAGCGCACCCTCGTACGACTCCAGGGCGCCGGTCAGCTGACGCACACTGGCCAGGTCCAGGTTGTTCGTCGGCTCGTCCAGCATCAGGAGCTGAGGGGCCGGAGCGGCGAGCATCATCGCCGCGAGCGCGGCGCGGAACCGTTCGCCGCCCGAGAGGGTGCCCGCCAGTTGTTCGGCGCGTGCCCCCTTGAAGAGGAAGCGCGCCAGCTGGGAACGGATGTGGTTGTCGGTGTGCCCGGGAGCCAGGCGGGCGACGTTCGCCGCGACACTCAGAGCGTCGTCCAGGACGTCCAGACGCTGCGGCAGGAATCGCAGCGGCACCGACGTCCTGACCTCACCGGACATGGGGGCCAGTTCCCCGGTGAGGGTGCGAAGCAGTGTCGTCTTGCCGGCGCCGTTGCGTCCCACCAGAGCGATGCGTTCGGGCCCCTGCACATGCAGGCTGCCTTCCTTCAACTTGCCGAAGCGGGGGCGCAGTTCGCGCACGCTCAGTACCGTTCGGCCCGCCGGGACGGCGGTGTGCGGGAGGCTGACGCGGATCTCGGCGTCGTCGCGGATCGCGTCCGCGGCCTCCTCGCGCCGCTCGCGCGCCTCGTTGAGCCGCTCCTCGTGCAGGCCCCGGAGCTTGTCCCCCGACTCCTGCGCTGAGCGCTTCTTCTCCCCCGCCACGATGCGCGGGGCGCGCCGCTGGGCGTCCATCTTCTTGCTGTGCCGCTGCCGGCGGGCCACCTTGACCTGGGTTTCCTCCAGTTCGCGCTTCTGGCGGCGCACGTCGGCCTCGGCGGCCCGCAGCATCCGCCCCGCCGCTTCCTGCTCTGTGGCCAGCGCTTCCTCGTAGGCGGACCAGCCGCCGCCGTACCAGCTCACCGATCCGGCGCGCAGTTCGGCGATGCGGTCCACGCGTTCGAGCAGGTCGAGGTCGTGGCTGACGACGACCAGGATGCCGGAGCGCCAGGAGTCGACGGCCTCGTAGAGCCTGCGGCGCGCGAACAGATCGAGGTTGTTGGTCGGTTCGTCGAGGAGGAGCACGTCCGGGCGCTCCAGGAGCAGCGCCGCCAGGCGCAGGAGAACGGTCTCCCCGCCGGACATCTCACCCACGGTCCGGTCGAGCCCGATGTCGCCGAGGCCCAGGGACCCCAGCTGGGCCAGGGCCCGCTCCTCGACGTCCCAGTCGTCGCCGATCGTCTCGAAGTGCTCCTCGCGTACGTCACCGGATTCGATGGCACGCAGGGCGGCACGCCGATCGGCGATGCCCAGGGCCTGGTCGACGCGCAGGCTCGTGTCGAGGGTGATGTTCTGCGGCAGATAGGCGAGGCTGCCGCCGACGGTCACCGACCCCTGCGCCGGGCGCAGTTGTCCGGCCAGCAGGCGCAACAGGGTTGATTTGCCCGCGCCGTTGGTGCCGACGAGCCCGGTGCGGCCTCGGCCGATGCTGACGGAGAGGCCGTCGAAGACGCTCGTGCCGTCCGGCCACCGGAACGACAGGGCGGAGCACGTCAGGGAGGTGCTGGGGGTGGTGGGTACAGACATGGTGGATCTCGCAGTCGCAGGCGCGGGCAGGGGGCGTCGTATGCGAGCACCACGCGGCGACCGACCGGAAAAAGGGGTGCGGCGGTCCGGAAGACAGAGGGACGGCTCATGCACCGAGGTCGCATCCACGCGGGGCCACGGGCAGGGCGGCAGGGCCGACTGCGGCGTGACGGGCGTACGGCGAGGGCCGTACGGCGCGATGTTCGCGAACCTCAGATGCGCAACGTCCACCTCTATCGGAGACAACAGGACCCTGGAAACGATAACGACCGACTGAGCGAATGGCAAAGCTTTGTGATCACCGCCGTGCCTGGATGAGGGCGTGGGTGCCGCTGGTGCGCCAGCCGTGGCCGTGTGCGGCGACGAGTTCCGCCTCGGTCCGCTCGTCGAGTCCGACGATCACGTCGGACTTCAGCGTTCGCAGGGCCGCCACGGGTCCGGGGAAGTACGCGGTGACCTCCTGGAAGGGGGTGGTGGCCGGCCACAGCCGGTCGCCGACCAGGCGCCGGTAGTTCAGGTCGCCCTTCATGACGGTCACGTCGGCTTCGGCGAACTCCTGGCGCAGGTCGTCGGGCATCCGCGCGTACGGCAGCGGGGCGCAGGAGAAGACGTGGCCGCGGACGGTGAGCCGGCCGCTGCCCATGGCCGTCCACAGGCGCTCGCCCACTTCTGCCGCGGCGCCCCGCGCGCCGTTCAGGCGGCGCAGGCAGTCGATGACGTCGGCGGTCATGGCGTCCGAGACGTAGTACGGGTAGGGCTTGACGTGCAGCACGACCCGCTCGGCACGTCGATGGCGCAGGAGGTGGTCGGCGAGGATGAGGTCAGGCAGCAGCTCGCGTCCGGCGTTGTCCGCGACCAGGCACAGCGTCGCTGCGCCGCCCTCGGGCAGCAGGGACCACAGCAGCTCGGAGTCGTCGGCGACGAGGCGTGCGTCGGCGGCTCCGGCCCCGCCGCCGCCCACGGCGAAGCCCAGGTCGGCGCGGTTGCCCCACAGCGAGCCCAGGAGCAGGGCCTGACGCTGCTCGTCGAGGGGCCGCGGGGCCAGCCGGTCGAGCGCGGCCAGTTCCTCGTCGGCCTCACCGGTGTGGAGTTCCGCCTGCTTGAACGGACGGAACGGGTCGATCCCCTGCCAGGGCCCGTCCTCGAAATACCCGACGGCCGCGAGGAGTTGGCGGTAGAAGTAGCTCTCGGCCCACAGGAAGGGCACGTCGAACCAGGACAGGCCGACGTACTCGCGGCCCCACTCCTCCCACAGGTGACGGTCGTGCGCCTCGGGTTCCGGCGGCTCGATCACGCCCTCCGTGGCCTGGGTCAGCAGTGCGTCGAGGGCGCGATGCTGCCCCGGCCCGTAGGGGAAGGCGTCACGCACCTTCTTGATGAGCGCGGGGTGCCGCTCGGCGAGCACGCTCCTGGAGAAGGAGCCGGGTACGTCGCTCAGGATGACGGGGGCGTCGACTGCGTCTGTCATGGCTTTCTGGTCCTCCGGTTCTGCTCTCGGCTACGGGCGCGCGGCGATGCCCGGTAGGCCCGCCGCGTTGCCCCTGAAGGTGAAATATCCCCGGTCCTTCACCTTTTCCCCGCACTATTTGACGTCGTGTGGGCGAGCCGGTCTACGGTGACCGGCCCTCTATCCCCCACGTTTCAGAGGTACAGCTCCATGCCCGCATTCAACCGTCGACGCTTCCTCCAGGCTGCGGGTGGCACCGTCGGCGTCGCGGCTCTGTCCGCCAGCATCATGCGTGCCGTGGACATCCCCGCCGCCACCCGGTCGGGATCGATCGACGACGTCGAGCACATCGTGGTCCTCATGCAGGAGAACCGCTCCTTCGACCACTACTTCGGGACGCTGGGCGGCGTCCGGGGATTCGGCGACCCCCGCCCGCTGATCCTGGAGAGCGGAAAGCCCGTATGGCACCAGTCCGGCGGCGGCGAGGAAGTCCTGCCCTACCACCCTGAGGCCGACGACCTGGGAATGCAGTTCATCGCCGGGCTGAGCCATGACTGGGAAACCGGTCATCAGGCGTGGAACGAGGGCAAGTACGACGACTGGATCGCGGCCAAGACCTCCGGGACCATGGCCTACCTGACCAGGGACGACATCCCTTTCCACTACGCGCTGGCCGACGCCTTCACGGTCTGCGACGCCTACCACTCCTCGTTCATCGGCGCGACGGACCCCAACCGCTACTACCTCTACTCCGGGCATACGGGAAATGACGGCAAGGGCGGCGGACCGGTCCTCGGCAACGAGGAAGTCGGCTACGACTGGACCACCTATCCCGAGCGCCTGGAAAAGGCCGGGGTGTCCTGGAAGATCTACCAGGACACCGGCGACGGACTCACCGAGGAAGGACTGTGGGGCGTCCTGGAGGACGCTTACCGCGGAAACTACGGCGACAACTCGCTGATGTTCTTCAACACGTACCGGAACTCGAAACCCGGCGACCCCCTGTACGAAAAGGCCCGCAAGGGAACGAACATCAGGAAGAGCGGTCACCTCCTCGACGACCTCCGCGCGGACGTCAAGTCCGGGAAACTCCCGCAGATATCCTGGATCGCGGCTCCGGAAGCGTTCAGCGAGCATCCCAACTGGCCCGCGAATTACGGCGCTTGGTACATCTCGCAGGTTCTTGACGCCCTGACGTCCGACCCCGAGGTGTGGAGCAGGACGGCCCTGTTCATCACCTACGACGAGAACGACGGCTACTTCGACCACGTGCCGCCGCCCTACCCTCCGGCCGACTCCTCCCGGGGCGCTTCCACCGTCGACACCGGGCTCGACTTCTTCCCCGGCGACAGCGACTACAGCGCCGGCCCCTACGGGCTCGGCATGCGGGTCCCCACCCTCGCCGTATCACCGTGGTCCACCGGCGGCTACGTCTGCTCCGAGGTCTTTGACCACACCTCCGTCATCCAGTTCATGGAACGCCGTTTCGGCGTCCACGAGCCGCACATCTCCCCCTGGCGCCGGGCCATCTGCGGCGACCTCACCTCGGCCTTCGACTTCGGCCGCAAGCACACCGGGCGCGCGGACCTGCCGAGCACCGACGGCTACGCACCGCCGGACGAGGAACGGCACGACAGCTACACCCCCTCGCCACCCGCTTCCCCGGCCCTGCCCCGGCAGGAGAAGGGCGCACGGCCCACCCGGCCCCTGCCCTACACGCCGCTGGTCACCGCAGCCGTGAAGCCCTCCGACGGCACCATCGAGCTCACCTTCGCACCGGGCGACAAGACCGGCGCGTGCTTCCTCGTCACCTCGGGAAACCGCGACGACGGGCCCTGGACCTACACCGCCGCGGCGGGCAAGAAGATCTCCGACACCTGGAGCACGGGCCCCTCCGCCGGAACGTACGAGCTGAGCGTGCACGGCCCCAACGGCTACCTGCGGACGTACGAGGGCACCGCCGCCACCCCTAGCCCGGAGATCACCTGCCGCCACGACCGGAGCACCGGGCGCGTGAAGCTCACCATCACCAACCCGGCCGAGGCCGCCTGCCGCCTGACCATCACCAACGCCTACGGCGGCAAGAGCACCGGACTCACCGTCGCGGCAGGCGGACGGCAGTCCCACTCGGTCGACCTCGGCCACAGCAAACGCTGGTACGACCTCAGCGTCCGGTCCGAGAGCGACAGCGCCTACCTGCGCAGGTTCGCCGGGCACGTCGAGACGGGCGAGCCCGGCACCAGCGACCCCGCACTCCGCACCGGCTGACCGCGCCCCACCGAAGCGCGCTAGGCCCCGCCCTCCTCGTCGCCGCCCGGCCTGACGCGTACGTGCATGCGCTCGCCCTGGGCCCCGTACAGGGCGAGGAACTCCACGGGGATGTCGCCGGCGTTGGCGAAGCCGTGCGGGGTGCGGGTGTCGAACTCGGCGGCTTCGCCCGCGGTGAGCACCAGGTCGTGCTCACCCAGGGCGAGCAGCAGCCGCCCGGAGAGGACGTAGATCCATTCGTAGCCCTCGTGCATGCCCTGCTCGGGGCGTGTGCTCGGCCGGGAGCCGTTCCTAGGGACCGGCATGACCTGCTTGTAGGCGTGCATGCCGCCGAGGTAGCGGGTGAGCGGGACCCAGGTGTTGCCGTGCCGCGTGAACGGCCGCGGGTGGATGCGCGGGTCGCCCGTCCGCGGCGCGCCGACCAGCTCGTCGAGCGGTACGCCGTACGCCTTGGCCAGCGGCAGCAGGAGTTTCAGGGTGGGCTCCCGCTGCCCGGCCTCGAGGCGCGAGAGCGTGCTCAGGGAAATCCCCGTCTCCTCGCTCAGCCGGGCCAGGGTGGCGCCCCGCGCCTTCCGCAGCGCCCGCAGCCGCGGTCCGACGGCGGTCAGCACATCCGTGAGTCGGGCGTCGTCGCTCATCCCTCCATTTGCTGGGTCGGCAAATAACTTTGTCAAGCTCCCTTCGCCGCGCGCAGGGTTGCCGCAGAGCAGAAGGAGCCCCGCATGAGCGACCACACCACCGACCACGCCGACGGCGCCCGCACCGATGGCGCCGACACCCCGACCGCCGCGGATTCGGCCGCGGCGTTCTGGGACGAGCGCTACAACCAGAGCGGCCGCCTGTGGAGCGGCGAGCCCAATGCCGCCCTCGTCCGCGAGACCGAGGGGCTCGCCCCGGGCACCGCCCTGGACCTGGGCTGCGGAGAGGGCAGCGACGCGATCTGGCTGGCACGGCAGGGCTGGCGCGTCACCGCCACCGACATCTCCCGCGTCGCCCTGGGCCGTGCCGCCGAGCACGCGGCCGGGGCGCAGGTCGCCGACCGCGTCGAATGGCAGCATCACGACCTGGGCGTCTCCTTCCCGGCCGGCAGCTACGACCTGGTCTCCGCCCAGTTCCTGCACTCCCTGCACGAGATGCCGCGCGAGCAGATCCTGCGTGACGCCGCCGCGGCCGTCACCGAGGACGGCACCCTCCTGATCGTGGGCCACATGGGCTTTCCCGCCTGGGAGACGGGAGCACACCCGGATGTGGACTTCCCCAGCCCCCAGAAGGTCCTCGCCTCGCTCGACCTGCCGGCCGGGCAGTGGGACGTGCTCGTCTGCGACACCCACGAGCACGCCCTGACCGCCCCCGACGGAGAGCCCTCCACGCGGACGAACTACACCGTCAAACTGCGGCGCCGCCGGTCCCACGGCTGACGATCACCCCGCCGGTGTGCCGAAGCGGATCGTTGGCGCGTCGGTCGAGTGCAGGACAAGGGCTTCGGGCTACCCGTGTTCGGGCAGGCGCACGGTCAGTGACACTCTACTTCCGGTGGGGCCCGCCGAGATCGTGAGCTCGTCGGTCAGGAGGCCGGCGAGCCACAGACCCCGGCCGCCCGGGTGGCCGTCCAGGCCGGGAGCCAGCTCGGGGATGACATCGGGGCTGAAGCCGGGCCCCAAGTCGTGGATGTGGCAGGCCAGATGGCCGTTGCTGCGTTGCAGGATCAGCGTGCCGCTGCCGCCCGCGTGCTCGACCGCGTTGACCGCCACCGCGTCCAGGGCCACGATGAAATCGCTGCGCCGTGGTTCGGTCAGTCCCTGGTGGTCGGCGTACTGGTCCACGAGCATCCGCAGCCGGGGCAGATCGTCCTGGGTGAAGCGTGATTCCAGGAGGGTGACGGGGGGGACCTCGCGCGGGTCCGACGTACTCGTCATCAGCGGTCCACCTCGCTGATCACCATGTGGGGCACCTGGCCGGCGCCTGCTCGGCGCAGTATGCGGGCCGGGGTCGGTGAACAGGTGACCTGGACCGGGCCGTGCGGATGTTCCAGGACCAGCCGCAGCAGGTCCACGGCACAGGCGACGCCGAGGAACACGAGTCCGGTCAGGTCCACGGTGAGCGGTCGGCGGGAATCCGCGCCGCGCCTGAGCCCCTGGCGCACGGCGGCCATGAACTCCTCCCGGGTGGCGAGGTCCGCCTCGCCGACCAACCGCACCAGTCCGTCCCCTTGTTCCGCGTGCAGAGCGCCCAGGCGGGGCAGCAGCCGACAGGGATGCGCCTCGTGCATCGCGGTCAGGACGTCAGGGGCGAACCAGCGGCGGTCATAGGCACAGATCTCGGTGTAGGGGCGATCGGTGAACAGATGCTGGGCGTGCGACTCGCGGTGCATCATCACCTCGACATCGGCGCCCAGGTGCCCCACCCAGTGCATGTCGATATAAGTGCGCAGCCCGCTGTAGCCCTCGGCCAGGGCCCGGTCGGTCTCTTCCGTGATGCGCTCCCACTGGCGGGCGGGGGTGAACGCGTCCTGGGGGTGGATGAGGGCGCGCATGCTGCTGAGCACCAACTGCCCGTGGTCCCGGGCCGGTCCCAGCAGGGCGCCCAGGGCGTCGATGCGGCCCCACACCTGCTCGTCGTCCAGGTGCGGATCGGCGAACACCATCACTTTCTCGCGCTTGACCAGACCCGCCCACGCGAAGGCGGACACCACGTCGCGGCCGGCGTCGTCATCCTCATAGCTGACGAAAGCGTGGTCCCCCGCCCGTAGATGCTGGACCGGGATTGTTCCGACCGACGCCGAATCGGCATCCGCCATCTCTCACCTCCGGGGCCGAGAACGGCCCGACGGGAACAGCTGCGGCCCACACGCTAGTGGTCCGTACCTCACGGCGGCATATTCCCGCGATCGGCGACAGTTAGCCGACGAGGAGGACCCTCTTGGCGATCGGAAGTGCGCCTGGATGACCCCTTGGGCACGGGTTCTGATCGTCGGATGCCTTCATGCTTCTGCCGGTTGTTGACGGCAGCAGAGAGGGATGCGGATGCGGGCTCAGGATGCCGAGAGGGCCCGGTCGACGAGAGCGCGTGCGTAAGCGGCGTCCAGCCGGCTGGGGCGGAAGAGGATGCGGTACATCATCGGCGCCACGACCTGGTCGATGACCCGCTCCGTGTCCGGGGCGGCCTCGCCTCTCTCCGCCGCGCGCGCCAGGACGATGTCGATCTGTTCGGCGGCGTAGGCGGAGCACTGGCCGGCGTTGCTCCCGTCCGGGTCTCCGAGGAGAGCGTCCCTGATGTACGCGCGCCCGGGCGGGGACGCCATCTCGTCGAGGAACTGCTCGGCCCACGCGCCGAGGTCCGCCCGCAGGGCGCCGAGATCGGCCGGGAGCTCCTCGGGGCGCAGATGTTCCACCGCGACGTCGGACAGGAGTTCCTGGAGGTCGCCCCAGCGGCGGTAGACCGTCGACGGCGTCACCCCGGCGCGAGCCGCGACGAGGGGGACGGTCAGCGCGTCGCGCCCCAGCTCGGTCTGCAGCTCGCGGACCGCCGTGTGGACTGACTCCTGGACGCGGGCGCTGCGCCCTCCGGGCCGAACCATGGGCTTGGGACTCATGGCTCCACCTTAACGCCTTAACGCGAATTCGTTGCTTCTAGCCGGGGTCACGCATCACGCCACGATGGGGGCAAGGCGCCCCGCCCCGACGCCGGTGGCCGCACCGGAGTCCGCCACCTCGTAGGCGCGCCCGACCCGCAGCACGGTCGCCTCGTCGTGCGGGCGCCCCATCAACTGCATGCCGATCGGCAGGCCCGCGCGATCCTGGCCCACGGGCAGCGTCAGCGCCGGCACTCCCGTGATGTTGGCGGGCGCGGAGAGACGGACGTAGCTGTCGGAGACGGCCTCGGCCGTGCCGTCCGCCCACTCCACGCTCTCCTGACCGGCCTTGGCGGCGGTCATCGGCACCGCCGGAGCCGCGATCACGTCGACGTGGCCGAGCATCCGCGTCCAGGCCTCGCGCATCAGTGCTCGCGCGCGCTGGGCCCGGAGGTAGTCACCGGCGGACACCAATTCGCCCGCCTCCAGCAGCACGCGGACCTCCGCCGTGTACAGATCAGGCACCGCCCGAAGCGTCCGCTCATGGTTCGAGGTCGCCTCGGGGACCATCAGACCCCACTGGGTGGCCTGGATGTAGCGCGCCATCGGGATCTCGACCTCGACGAGCTCGGCGCCGAGCGCCTGGAGCTGCCCGATGGCCCGGCGCACGCTTTCCTCGACCTCCGGGCTGATCCGCTCGAAGTAGTAGTTGCCGGGCACTCCCACCCGCAGCCCGGTCAGGTCGCCCTCCGGGAAGACCTCGGCTCCCGGAGCAGCGGGGTGTCCCCCGTTCCGCTCCGTCAAGGCAGCGAGCACGAGCGCCGCGTCCTGCACCGTGCGGGTAAGGGGGCCCACATGATCCAGGGACCAGGACAGGGAGGTCACCCCCTGACGCGAGATCAGGTCGTACGTCGGCTTGAGGCCGACCACGCCGTTCAGCGCCGCGGGCACGCGGATCGATCCGCCGGTGTCGGTGCCCAGCGCGAAGGTGGCCTCCCCCGCCGCGACGGCGACGGCCGAACCCCCGCTCGATCCGCCCGCGACGCGACCGTGGTCCCAGGCGTTGTTCGTCTGCGGGGTGGTCAGCCCGTAGGCGAACTCGTGGGTGTGGGTCTTTCCCAGCAACACCGCACCGGCCTCGGAAAGCCGAGCGGCGACAGCGCTGTCGCGTGCGGCGACATGGCCCGTCCTGACGCGCGAACTCGCCGTGGTGGGCACGCCCTTGGCGTCGATCAGGTCCTTCAGGCCCATGGGTATCCCGTGCAGCGGACCGCGCGTCTCCCCTCGGGCGATCTCGCGCTCGGCCCGGGCCGCCGCCGACCGCGCGGAGTCCGCCGCGACGGTGACGTACGCCTGGAGGCGTTCTTCCACGGCCCCGATGCGGTCGAGGACGGAATCGGTGAGCTCCACCGGGGAGAGCTCTCCCGCGACGACGGAACGGGCGGCATCCGCCAGGGACAGCTCAAACGGCTGCATCGGTGCCCTCCTGTCCTGCCGTGAAGGAGATCGCGGGCGGCGTGTCGCCGAAGTCCAGTTCGCGCAGCGTGGCGATGACGGACTGGATGTACGTGGCGGTCGCCGCCACCTCCTCGTGACGTTCGCTTTCCAGTGGCAGTCCCGCGCGGAGCGCCCCGCGGGCGGCCTCCTGGGGGGTGAATCCGGCGGTGCTCATGTGCGGCCTCTCGACTCGTGGCGGCGCTGCGCCGGGGCGACGATCCGCCCGGCGAAACCCAAACGCTAACCGTTTGCTTTAACGAGACGATAGGACCTACGCTGCATTAACGCAAACCCGTTGCTTTTAGCTTCGGTCCCCCTCCCGGGCTCCCAGCTTCGGGTCCGCCCCGGCCGACAAAGGATCACCGCATGGCCACGCCCGCCGCACACCACGCCACCTCCAGCCCCCTGCCCGTCACCCCGTCCTGGACGGTGGGAGACCTCACCGTCCACCGCGTCGACGAGGTGCACCTCCCCCCGCAGACGGGCCCGTGGCTGCTACCGGGAGCAACCCCGGAGATCGTCGCCCGGTCCCCCTGGCTGCAACCGGACTTCGCGGACGAACAACGCGTCCTGCGGCTGGCGAGCCACAGCTTCGCCGTCGAGGTCGACGGCCTGCGCGTGCTCGTGGACACCGGCATCGGCAACGGCAAGCAGCGGGCCAACCCCGCCTGGGACAACCTCGACAGCGACTACCTCACGCGCCTGACGCAGGCCGGCTTCTCCCCCGAAACGGTGGATCTCGTCGTCCTCACCCATCTGCACACCGACCACGTCGGCTGGAACACGCGCGCCGAAGGGGATGATTGGGTGCCCACCTTCCCCAATGCCCGCTACGTCACGGCACGTTCCGAATGGGACTACTGGGCCGGCGTCGACATGGACGAGCCCCGACGCCAGATGTTCCGGGACTCCGTGCACCCCATCGAGGAGGCCGGCCTGCTCGACCTCGTCGACGTCCCCGCCGGGGGCGCCGACATCGCACAGGGTGTGCGTCTGCGCCCCACCCCGGGCCACACACCGGGCCAGGTGGCGGTGGAACTGCGCAGCCACGGCGAGAGCGCACTCATCACCGGCGACTGCATCCACCACCCCGTCCAGCTCACCCACCCCGACCTGGGCAGCTGCGTCGACATCGACCCCGCGGCAGCGGCCAGGACCCGCCATCAGCTCCTGGGCGAACTCTCCGGCACCTCGACTCTCCTGCTGGGCAGCCACTTCCCGCCCCCCACCGCAGGCCACGTGATCACCGAAGGCGATGCCTACCGGCTCGTGTCTGTGTCCTAGGGGGCGGCGTGGCGGACTCTGTGCTCAGCCCCGCTCGAAGACGACGACGCTTCGCGCGGGAACGTTGAAGCTGCCCGAACTCCTCTCGTACGAGGCCGACTTGACCACCGGGTCGGCGCCCCGTGCCTGGATGGGGTGCAGCCCGTACGCGGTGCCCTCGAGGCCCGGCACCCGCTGCTCCTGTGCCTGCGGAGTCGCGTTCAAGACGACCACGAGGTTCCCGAGCTCCATGGTGATGACGCCGGGCGTCTCGGCGGACGTACCCGAGAGCGGGAACGAGAGGCGCGACTGGACCTGGTCGGCCGTGGCCAGGGAGAAGGCGGGCTCGGTGGCGCGCAGCTTCACCAGGTCCTGGTAGGCGGCCGAGGTTCCGTTGATCTCGGCGCAGCCCGGGGTCAGCTTCCCGGACGCCAACAGGGGCTTCCCGTACGCCCACTTGTCCTTGTTGTCGGCGGCCGGGGGCAGACCACGTCCGAAGCCGTTGCCGTCCTCGCAGTTCCAGTGCAGGGCGTTGAACCAGTCGCCGCTGTCGTAGGAGTTGCGGTCCAGGGACTTCGAGCGCAGCAGGTCGCTGCCGGCCTGGGACAGGGAAGGGCCCTGGGCCAGGGTCGAGGTCGCCATCGCGAGCACCTGCATGCGGGAGCGCTCGGCGGCCGTGGTGTCCGCCGGCAGCTTGAAGGCGAGGGCGTCGTAGAGGGACTCGTTGTCGTGCGCGTCGGAGTAGGACAGGGCGTCGCCGGGGGCGGCCGCGTAGCCGGCCGGTGCGCCGTTGTAGTCGACCTCGGAGCCCTTGACCCGCGTCCCCGCGGAGTCGGTGAACGTGTAGGCGCCGAGGTTGCCGGTCAGCGCCACCTTGAGCAGGTCCTGGTAGTGCAGGAGGCGGGCCTTCTGCTCGGCAGGTGTGCCGTTCGCCTTGGACGCGTTGGGGTCGGTGAACAGGCCGCTGGCGAAGCCCTGGACGCCGGGGTCCTCGTCGAAGGGGCCGCCGCCGCGCAGCGCGTCGCGGCCTCGGTCGGAGAAGGTGGCGATGCCCGTGCCCGCCATGTTCTTTTGGGTGGCCTGGACGAAGCGGGCGTCGTCGGCTATCTCACCGAAGTTCCAGCCCTCGCCGTAGAGGACTATCTTCTTCCCGTCGACGCCGTCCTTCTTGAGGGTCAGTGCGTCGAGGGCCTTGCGGACGGCCAGGATGTTGGCCTTGGGGTGGTGGCCCATCAGGTCGAAGCGGAAGCCGTCGACCTTGTACTCCTTGGCCCAGGTGACCAGCGAGTCGACGACGAGCTTGCCCATCATGGCGTTCTCGGGCGCGGTGTTGGCGCAGCAGGTGGAGGTGGCCACCGAGCCGTCGGGGAGAAGCCGCTGGTAGTAGCCGGGCACGATCTTGTCGAGCACGGACTTGTCGGCCTGGCCACTGGCGACGGTGTGGTTGTAGACGACGTCCATCACGGTCCGCAGGCCGGAACTGTTGAGCCCCTGGACCATCTGCCGGAACTCGACCGTGCGCCGGGTCCCGGCGGGGTCGCTCGCGTAGCTGCCCTCCGGCACCGTGTAGTGCAGCGGGTCGTAGCCCCAGTTGTAGGCGTCCTTGGCGGCGCTCTTGGTGACGCAGGCCTGCTGCTCGTCGGAGTCCGGGGCGGGAGCCGTCAGGTCGCAGTCGGGTGTGGCCTGGTCCGCCTCGCGCTCGGGGATGGTGCCGATGTCGAAGGCGGGCAGCAGATGGACGTAGGAGGTGCCTGCCTTGGCCAGCTTGCTCAGGTGCTTCATGCCGTCGGACTTCGTGTCGGTGAAGGCCAGGTACTTGCCGGGGTGGCGCGCCGTGCTGTCCTCGACGGAGAAGTCACGGATGTGCAGCTCCTGGATCTGCGCGTCGCGCAGGGGCTCGGCCTTCGGCTTCCGCAGCCGCTCCCAGCCCTCTGGGGCGAGCTTCGGGTCGCCGAGATCGACGGCGAGGCTCCGTCGCGAGTCGGCCGTGAGCGCCGTGGAGTAGGGGTCGGTGACCTTGTTGGTGACGACCTTCTGGACGCTGGGCGCCCACACCTTCACGACGTACCGGTACTGCTTGCCCGTCCAGCTCCTCGCGCCGGCGACGGACCACACCCCGCTGGCGTCGTCGCGCCGCATCGCCACGCGCTTGCCGTCGAGTTCGAGGCTCACGGACTGGGCGGTGGGGGCCCACAGGGCGAGCGTGGGGCGCCCGTCGCGGAACTGGGGGCCGAGGGCGGCCTTGGTGGCGGTGGCGCTGTAGAGATCGTCGAGGACGCCCTGGGTCTGGACGCCGGTGGCGGTCAGCAGGGTGCCGTCGGCGCTGGTGCGGGTGGCGACGAGCCGGCCGGTGAGGGCGTGGCGGATGCGGTCGCGGTCACGCGGGTCGACGGTGAAGGCGGCGTAGTTCTTCAGGTGCGGATACTTCTTGCGCTGCGCGTCGGTGAGGCCGCCATCGGCCGGGGTGAGGCGGATCCGCCGCCCCTCGCCGGTGAGTTCGCCGTCCTTGACGGCGAGCTTCCCGTCGCGGGCGTACACCAGTTCCTGGGAGGCGGCGTCGCCCTGGACCTCCCAGGCGAGGGTGTTCCTGTCGATCCACTGGGCCCGGGAGGCGGACAGGTCGAGCGCGGCGGGGGCGTCGGCGTCGGCCGGTGCCCGGGGTGCCGCGCTGGCCGAGGGCGTCAGGGGCGCGACCGCGGCGAGCAGGGCGAGGGCCGTGGTGACGAGGGTGCGGCGGGGGGAGCCGGTCAAGGGTGTTTCTCCTTGCGGGTGATGATGGTGCGCTCAGGGAAAGCAGGAAGAGGGGGTACGGGAGCACGGCCGCCCGGCTGCGGGGAAGCGAATGCCGGGCGGCCGGCCTCAGGGGGGTGCGACCGTCGGGCGGCGCTCAGCAGTTCTTGGCGCCGGTGTGCAGGGCGAGGGCGGTGTTCGGCGCCACGGCGGCGGTGAACTGGCCCGAGCCGTTGACGGTGACGCTCCTGCCGCTCTGGACGTCGCAGTAGCTGCCCGCGGCGAGGGACGTCTGGAAGGTGCGGTCGACCGAGGAGCCCTCGTGGTTGATGACCACGTAGGCCTTGTCGCCGCGGCCGAACGCGATGGCGTCGTTGCCGTTGTCCCACCAGTTGGTCATGCCGGTCCCGCGGGCGGTGTTGCGGAACTTGACCATGCTCTTGATCTCGGGCCAGGCGTGCTGGCACTTCCAGCCGTCGCTGTAGCAGGCCTTCACCTGGCCGCCGTTGGGTGATCCGGCGTCGTTGCCGCTGAACTCGTAGCCGGAGTGCACGTCCGGTGCGCCGTAGGGCAGGGCCAGCATGAAGACGTGCGCGAGGGTGTAGTTGGCGCCGTCCTTGTAGTTGAGGGTCTGGCCGTGCCGTTCGGTGTCGTGGTTGGCGACGAAGACGGCGGCCGAGCCACTGGGCAGGTAGCCCCAGCCCTCGCCGAAGTTCTTCAGGTAGGCGAGCTTCTCGTTGTTGAAGACCCGCTTCAGGTCCCAGCCGTAGCGAAACTCCTGGGCGTCACCGGTGGCGGTGTACTCGCTCGGGGAGACCGCCTCGCCGGCTCCGTAGATCGTCTCCTGCTTCAGGTGGACGCCGGGGTTGCTGAGCCGCGACTTGATGTTCCTCAGGTCGTCCAGGGGTATGTGCTTGGCCGCGTCGACCCGGAAGCCGTCGACGCCCAGGGACAGCAGGTCGTTCAGGTAGGCCGCGACCCGCCCCCGGACGTAGTCCTCACCGGTGTCGAGGTCGGCGAGGCCGCCCAGTTCGCAGTTCTGGACGTTCCAGCGGTCCTGGTAGTTGCTGATGTCCGAGCGGCAGTCGTCCATGTCGGCGCCCGAATACGTGCCCGGGTAGTCGTACTTGGTGAACGAGGACCCCGCCGAGCCGGTCCCGGAGGCGTTCGTCATGTGGTTGATCACCGCGTCGGCGACGACCTTGACCCCGGCCGCGTGGCAGGTGTCGACCATGTTCTTGAACGCGGCCCGGTCGCCGAGCCTGCTGCCGATCTTGTAGCTGACGGGCTGGTAGGCGGCCCACCACGCCTCGCCCTGGATGCGCTCCTGGGGCGGGGACACCTGGACGTAGCCGTAGCCGTCGGGGCCGAGCCGCTCGGTGCACGCCTTGGCCACCGAGGCGAACTTCCACTCGAAGAGCACGGCAGTGACGTCCTTGCCGCCGGGCGGGGCGGCCTGCGCCTGCGGGGCTCCGGCGACGATGCTGCCCGCGGCTCCCGCGACCAGGGCGAGAGCGGCGGCGACGGGTCTGCGGACTCTGGACTTCCGGCCAGCCATGAGGGCCTCCTGCATGAGTGAGGTGTGACCTTGTTTGGCAACGCGCCGTGCCCGTAAGGCCGTTGAAGGATGTTGCAGAAACATTTCAACGCCGTTTTCGGTCGAGACCGTACGACCCTCGAGAACCCCGGTCAACCCTCCGCGCACACTTGGACGTCGGACGCGAGATCCCGCGAGTTCACGCGCCGCAAAACCTTTCGCAAGACATTGCGACGATGCTACGTTCAACCACGACTCCGGTCCGGACGGCCGGGGGACCCGGCAACGGGCCCCACGCGCCCGGCCGTCCGGACC
>NZ_JBSGYY010000016.1:0-196685 GCF_053610705.1 Streptomyces sp. NPDC054872
GTCCGGCCGGGGGCGCGCGGCGTTCCCGTGCCCGGCCGGCCGACTGCCTCAAAAACCGAACATGCGATCTACTCGACCACGCAGGTGGGTGGGCCCGCTCGCGCATGGCCCGGCGGTTGCGGGTTACTCCGGGGAGTATGGACGGAACATCGGATGCAGAGCGCGACGTGGACCGCGACGTGGACCGCGCGCCGGAAGAACCCACGCAGTTGCCCAAGCGGTCCTGGCGAGCGGTGCTCACCGGCGTCGTCAAGGAGTTCCAGGACGACGAGCTGACGGACCGGGCCGCGGCACTGACCTACTACGGGGTGCTGTCGCTGTTCCCGACGCTCCTGGTACTGGTCTCCCTGCTCGGCGTGGTCGGCAAGTCGGCGATCGACTGGCTTCTGGAGAACCTGGAGAAGCTCGCGCCCGGTTCGGCGCGGGACATCATCGGCGACGCCGTGAAACAGCTGGAGGGTCAGGGCGGCATCGGCTCGCTGATGGCGGTCGTCGGCATCGTGCTGGCCGTGTGGGCGTCGTCCGGGTACGTGGGGGCGTTCATCCGCACCGCCAACGCCGTCTACGACATGCCCGAGGGCCGGCCCGTGTGGAAGGTGCTCCCGGTCAGGGTGGGCGTGACGGTGGTGCTCCTCCTGCTGGCGGTCGTCAGCGCGGTCATCGTGGTGTTCACCGGCGGTCTCGCCCGCACCGTGGGCTCGGCCCTGGGGGTCGGGGACGCGGGGCTGACGGTGTGGTCGATCGCGAAGTGGCCGGTGCTCGTCGTGCTGGTGACCTCCATGATCGCGCTGCTGTTCTGGGCGACGCCGAACGTGAAGGGCCGCGGGTTCAAGTGGATCACCCCCGGCAGCGTGATCGCCCTGGTGATCTGGTTGATCGCGTCGGCCGGATTCGCCTTCTACGTCGGGAACTTCAGCTCCTACAACAAGACCTACGGCGCGCTGGCCGGAGTGATCATTTTTCTGGTCTGGCTGTGGCTCAGCAACATCGCGATCCTGCTCGGCCTGGAGTTTGACGCGGAGCTCTCCCGGCAGCGTGCCATCGCCGGCGGGCTTCCCCCCGAGGAGGAGCCCTACGTACCGCCACGCGACACCCGCGCGTGGGACGAAGAGGACCGCCGCCACCTGGACGAGTGACCAGGGTGACGCCGTCCGCGACGACCGCGGCCCTCGACCATGTGCCGATGCCGAAGATCGGGGTACTCGGCCGCTGAACAGACAGGAGGTTGATGACGATGGCCCAGACAGGCCCGCACTCCACCGGCCGTGACAGCGCCGGACAGACCGCCCCCCACAACGAGCCGGTGGGCGATCTTGTGCAGCGCGCCTCACAGCAGCTGACGGAGCTGGTACGCGGCGAGATGCGGCTGGCACAGGCGGAGATGAAGGAGAAGACCAGGCGCTACGGCAAGGGCAGCGGGTTGTTCGGCGGAGCCGGTCTCGTCGGCTTCCTGACCCTGCAGGCGCTTGTCGCCACCGCGATCGCGGCGCTCGCCGTGCCGCTTCCGGTGTGGGCCGCGGGGCTGATCGTCACCGCTGTCCTCGGTCTGATCGCCGCGGTACTGGCACTGACCGGCAAGAAGGAGGTCGGCCGGGCTGCCCCGCCGATGCCCGAGCAGGCGATCGACGGCGTGAAGGCCGACGTCGCAGAGATCAAGGAGAGTGCACAGCGATGAACCAGCCCGACGACAAGCACGCCGCGGACCCCGGCGAGCTGCGCGCGAAGGTCGAGCAGACCCGGCAGGACCTGGGGGAGACGGTCGAGGCGCTGGCTGCCAAGGCCGACGTCAAGGCCCGCGCGCAGGAGAAGGCGGTCGCGATCAAGGGGCAGACCGCCACCAAGGCCGCGGAGCTGGGCGAGCAGGCCAGGGCCAAGGCCTCCGAGGCCGCCCATGTGCTGCAGGACAAGGTGCCCGACCAGGTCAAGGACAAGGCCGTCGCCGCCACCGGGCAGGTGAAGGCCGTGGCCGGACAGGCCCATGAGGTGTGGCACGACAAGGCGCCCGAGCAGGTCCGCAATCGCCGTACCGCCTTCCTCGCGGGTGGCGCGTCGCTGGTGGTCGCCTACGTGCTGGTGCGGCGCAAGCGGAAGCACGGGAGCGCACGGTGAAGGCCTCGAAGATCGCGTACAAGCCGGTCGGCATGGCGCTCGGCGCGCTCGCCGGTGTGGCGGCGGGCGGACTGTTCAAGCAGGCGTGGAAGGTGGTCGGCCACGACGAGGACGCGCCCGACGCCACCGACGAGGACCGGGACTGGGGCGAGATCCTGCTCGCGGCCACGCTGCAGGGTGCGATCTTCGCCTTGGTCAAGGCGGCTGTCGACCGTGGTGGCGCTGTCGCGACGCGTCGGCTGACGGGCGCCTGGCCCGGCTGACCTGCGACTGGCCTGGGCTCAGCATTCATCCGATGAGTCGCTGCGGGGCAGCGTAAATGTCCAAGTCCCCGCTGCGAGCAATGCATTGACACCCTTCGGGGGCGCTTGAATCATCGGATGTCATGACTGACATGCGCATGATCTTCGCGCCGCCCCGCGCGCGGCTCCGCAGACTGCGGGGCGCCGCGCTGGCCCTGCTGCTGCTCGCGGCGCCGGTCCCGGCGGCCCAGGCCGCCGGGACCTCGCGGCCCGCCGCGGACGTGCCCCGCACCGTCCCGGCCCTGGCCGACTGGACGCCGGGGAAGGGAAGTTACGCCTACGGGCCGGACACCCGGCTCGTCGCGCACGGGCAGGCGGCCCGCGAAGTCGCCCGTACCCTCGCCGACGATCTGCGCGCCGCGGGCGAGGGCCGGGTGCCGGTCACCGGCGGCACCCCACGCGACGGCGACATCGTGATCGACGTCGCTCCCGCCCGCAAGGCCCTCGGAGCCGAAGGGTATGAACTCCGCGCCGGCGAACGCCTGGAGATCACCGGCGCGAGCGAGGCCGGCGCCTTCTACGGCACCCGCACCCTCCTCCAACTCCTGGCCCGGAGCCACCGCGTACCGGCCGGGCGCACCGTGGACGTGCCGCGGTACGAGGAACGCGGGGTGGGCGTCTGCGCCTGCTACATCCACATCTCGACGCCCTGGCTGGAGAACCTCGTACGCGACATGGCGTACAACAAGCAGAACCAGCTGCTCCTCGAACTCAAGGTGAAGAGCGAGAAGCACCCCGAGGCCAACAGCTGGGGCTACTACACCAAGAGCGAGATACGCCGCATCGTCGCCCTCGGCGAGAAGTACCACGTCACAATCATTCCGGAGATCAACTCGCCCGGCCACATGGACCCGTGGCTGGAGAAGCGCACCGATCTCCAGCTCACCGACTCGGACGGAAAGCCGCAGCCGTCACGCCTCGACATCACCAAGGACGAGGCCTTCGCGTACTACACGAGCCTCATCGACGAGTACGCCGAGGTGTTCCCCGCGAAGTCCTGGCACATGGGCGCCGACGAGTACATGCTCGGCTCCGACTTCGCCAAGTACCCCCACATCCTCGAATACGCGAAGAAGAAGTACGGCGAGAACGCGACCCCGCAGGACGCCTTCGTCGACTTCGTCAACCGGGTGCACGCGTACGCGAAGGGCGAGGGCAAGCAGCTGCGCATCTGGAACGACGGCCTGACCGGCGCGAACACGGTGCCGGTCGCGGCGGGGACGAGCGTGGAGCACTGGCTCGACGTGAAGACCAAGCCGAGCCAGCTCATCGCCCAGGGCCACCCGTTGCAGAACGCCGCCTACGCGCTCTACCTCGTCCGCGGAGGCTTCCACACCGACACCGAGGCGCTGTACGACAAGGCGTGGGACCCGCGCAGCTTCGAGGGCGAGAAGCTCGCGTCACGTGACGGCATCACCGGGGCGAAGATCAGCCTGTGGCCGGACAACGGCCGGGGCGAGACCGAGAACGAGGTCGCGGCCTCCATGGCGATGCCGCTCAGTCACGTCGCCCAGGTCACCTGGGGTTCCCCGCACCCGGACGCGACGTACGCCGAATTCGTCGCGCGCGCCAAGTCGGTAGGGCACGCGCCCGGTTGGCGGGACCTGACGAAGGCGCCGGTGGCCGACGGGACGTACACCCTGCGCGACAGCAAGGGGCATGCCGAGCCCGCCGCGTACGAGATCAAGCGCACCGCCGACGGCTACGTCACGCTGAAGTCCACGGCGGACGGCACCTGCCTGGAGACCCGGAGCGGAAAGCTCACGCTCAACGTGCCCCTTGAGCCGGGCAGTTCGGTGACGCGGGGGTCCTGCGGCCCGGCGAACACCTTGCAGCGCTGGCAGCTGACGAAGACGGCGGACGGCTACCGGCTGACGAACGCGATCACCCAGATGTCCGTGTACGTCACCGACGACGGGCGGCTCCAGCAGTACCCGGCGGATCAACGGCGTCCGGCGAGCTGGGCGTTGACCGAAGGCTGACCCGACCGCCCGACGCCTTCGACCCGAACCCCGACAGGGAGACCCGCACCCATGACTGTCAGCAGACGTATCTTCGTGACCGCCGCCGTCACCACGGCGGTCGCCGCGTCGAGCAGTTCCCTCGCACGCGCGACGCCCGGCTCCGTCGGCACGGCCGCCACCGCCACCCCGCAACCGCCCTACCGCATCCCGATCAGCCCCGAGGACTCCCCGGAAGAAGTCGTCGCCAAGGCCGCTGAAGTCCGGCCGACGGAACGGCAGATCACCTGGCAGCGCCTTGAGCAAACCGCGTTCCTGCACTTCGGGGTCAACACCTTCACCGGACTCGAATGGGGCACGGGCGACGAGGACCCCGACGTGTTCCAGCCGACGGGACTCGACACCGACCAGTGGGCGCGGGCCCTGCGCGACGGCGGATTCAAGCTCGCCATCCTCACCGTCAAGCACCACGACGGCTTCGTGCTCTACCCCTCGCGCTACACCAAGCACAGTGTGGTGAGCAGCAGTTGGCGCGGCGGCAAGGGCGATGTGCTGCGCTCGTTCGCCGACTCGCTGCGACGGCACGGGATCAAGGTGGGCGTCTACGTCTCGCCCGCCGACGAGAATCAGTACCTGCACGGCGTCTACGCCAACGGCAGCGCCCGCTCACGGCGCACCATCCCCACGCCGGTGGAGGGCGACGACCGGGCGGAGGCCGCCGCCGTACAGTCGTTCACGCTCGACGCGACCGACTACGGCGCACACATGCTCAACCAGTTGTACGAGGTCCTCACCGAGTACGGGCCCATCGACGAGGTGTGGTTCGACGGGGCGCAGGGGCGCATCCCGCCGGAGAAGGTCGAGACGTACGACTGGGACAGCTGGTACGCGGTCATCCGTGCCCTGGCCCCGGACGCGACGGTCGCCGTACGCGGGCCCGACGTGCGGTGGGTCGGCAACGAGGGCGGTCTGGCGCGCGAGAACGAGTGGAGCGTCGTCCCCGTCAAGGACTCGGGGAACGGCAGCATCGACTATGCCCTGCAGTACGACGCCCCCGACCAGGGAAGCCGCCAGGCGCTCGCCGAGGCGAGGGGGGTCGCCCAGTACGTGCAGTGGTGGCCGGCGGAGTGCGACGTGTCGATCAGGCCGGGGTGGTTCTACCACGAGGACGAACAGCCCAAATCCGTCGAGCAGTTGACGGACATCTGGTTCCGCTCGGTGGGCCGCAACTCCGTGCTGCTCCTGAACATTCCGCCGGACGAACGGGGCCTGCTCCCCGAGGCGGACGTGGCGCGGCTGCGGGAGTTCCGCGAGCGGATCGGGCGCGAGCTGCCCGAGGACTTCGCGCGGGGTGCGCGGGCCCGCGGCGACGGCCGGCGCCCGGCGCACGCGGTCGACGGCGACCCGGACACGGCCTGGGCGTGCCCGGCGCCCTCCCGGGGAACGCTCGCCGTCGACCTGGGCGAGGCGCGCGACGTCGACCGGATCCGGCTGGGGGAGGAGATCCGGCAGGGCCAGCGGCTGGAGCACGCGGTGATCGAGGCGCGGGTCACCGGCGGCTCCGGGTGGACGCTCGTGTCCCAGGTGGACACGGTGGGGGCGAGCCGGGTCCTGACCCTTGCCACGCCGGTACGGGCACGGGAGTGGCGGCTTCGGGTGACGGGGTCGCGCGGGGCGGTACGCCTCGCGGAGTTCGGCCTGTACCGGTCGCGGGTGTAGCGAGCCTCTTCGGAAGCTTCAAGTGGGCTGAGCCGCGCCGGTGTTACCGTCGCGGCCATGTCCAAGAACGAGATCGACGCCATCACCGCCGAGTTCTTCGGCGCCTTCGACAACCGGGGCGGCCGGGCCGCCGATGTGGCCCGGATCCGCCGTCTGATGCTCCCCGGGGGCGTGATCGTCTCGACCGGGCCGAAGTTCACGGTCTACACGGTGGACGAGTTCGTCGAGCCCCGCGAACGGCTCCTGTCCGAGGGCCGGTTGACGGAGTTCTCCGAGTGGGAGACCTCCGAACGGACCGAGATCGAAGGTGACATCGCCTCGCGCTTCGGTGAGTACCGCAAATCCGGGACATTGGACGGTGCGCCGTTCGAAGGCGGCGGGACCAAGACCATTCAGTTCGTGCGCACCCCTGAGGGCTGGCGGATCGCGGCGTTCTCCTGGTACGACAAGGCCTGACCGGCGCCTAATCCGTAGTTATGGACGTTCCGATGGAGCGGGTGTTCCTCGGGATGTTCGAGTACCGGATCGTGACATCTAGGGGCAGCCGGGTCACTGATTCCTCAACGTAGACCGGGTGCGCGATCTTGGTACGCAATCGGTGGCGGCGGTGCCGTGGGCGCCGGACGGATGCTCACAACACACCGGCCATGATGCCTAGCGGTAGATCATGCGGTGTTCGGCGTCTGCGGGACACCACCACCAGCAGGTCGATGTTGGCGCTTGTCGGTGCCGGACGGATGCCTAACTGGCACAGGGCTTTGAGGCCTCCTCGTAGAGCGCGCAACGTCCGGCCCCGTCAAGCGTCAACACCGACTACTTGATCACTCGTTGGTGTTGGTGGTGCGAGCCCGCCGCATGGTGACCTCTTGTGATGCCCGAGCCGTCTGAGCTCCCGCATAGACCGGGGCCCGTGGGGTGAGCTGGTGCCACGAACGGCTACTGAGGTGGAGGACCAGTCCAAGGGACCGAGTCCTGGGATTAGGGAGCCGCGTGGTTCCGCATGCGCTCGTGACCAGCGCAAACACCCGAACGCTTGGGGAGGAACACCGTGATCTACTGCGGAATCGACTGGGCAGAGAAGACGCACGACGTTGCCCTGGTCAACGACGCCGGGGAGTTACTGGCCAAGCGGCACATCACCGATGACGCCGCTGGCTACACCCTCCTGCTGGACCTGCTCGCCGAGTACGGCGACACCGAAGACAACCCGATCCCGATCGCCATCGAGACCTCCCGCGGCCTGCTCGTCGCAGTGCTGCGGACCGGCAAACGGAAGGTCTACGCGATCAACCCGATGGCCGCCGCCCGCTACCGCGACCGCACGTCTGTCTCCCGCAAGAAATCCGACCCCGGCGACGCCCTGGTCCTGGCGAACATCCTGCGCACCGACATGCACGCCCACCGCCCCCTGCCGAACGACAGCGACCTCGGCCAAGCCATCGCCGTCCTGGCCCGCGCCCAGCAGGACGCTCTCTGGAACCGGCAGCAGATCTCCAACCAGCTCCGCTCCCTGCTCCGCGAGTACTACCCCGCCGCCCTGGACGCCTTCGCCACCTGGACCAACGGGCTCTGCCGCCCCGAAGCTCGCGAGCTCCTCAAGACCGCCCCGACGCCCTCCCGCGCCGCACGGCTGACCCGCACACAACTCCAGGCCGCACTCAAGCGGGCCGGCCGCAAACGCAGCATCGACACCGAAGCCGACCGGATCCGCGAAGTCTTCCGCGCGGACTATGCCCACCAGCCGCCGCTGGTCGAGGGCGCGCTCGGCAAGCAGATGCTCGCCCTCCTCATCCAGCTGGAAGCCGCCTGCACCGCCGCCGATAACCTCGCCCAGGCGGTCGAGGAGTCTTTCCCCCAGCACCCGGACGCTGACGTGATCCTGAGCTTCCCCGGACTCGGAATCCAGCTCGGCGCCCGGGTGCTCGCCGAGATCGGCGATGACCACGCCCGCTTCGCCGACGCCCGCGGACTCAAGGCCTACGCTGGCTCCTCGCCCGTCACCCGGGCCTCGGGCAAGAAGTCGTCCATCACCCGCCGCTGGGTCAAGAATGACCGCCTCAACCACGCGGGCTACCTCTGGGCCTTCGCCGCACTCCGGGCATCATCTGGGGCCAACGCACACTACCGGCGACGCCGCGAGGTTGGAGACTGGCACGCAGCCGCTCAACGCAACCTCTTCAACCGCATGCTCGGCCAGCTCTACCACTGCCTCCAGGCAGGCGAGCTGTTCGACGAACAGACCGCATACCCCACCCCAATCTCCGCCACCGCTTGACGAGTTAGGGCGCTGAGGTGTCTACGAGGGCCAGTCGACACCGCCGTCGCGCACCACCAGAGGACGGGGCTCGTCCTGCTCGTAGAACCTCGTCCAGCCGACGCGGACGGACCCGTCGAGCCGCGCGTGGTGGCCCTCGGCCCTGGCCGCGAGCCACGTGAGCAGTTCGCCGACGCGATCGAACGCGTCCGGGTGGATCTCCTGCCGGGCCGTCAGCGCCCAGCCGCCTTCGCGGGGGAGCAGTACGGAGGTGAGGGCTCCGGCCACCTTGAGGGCCGTGTCATGGCATCCCAGGAGCGGTGCGGGGTCGTCCTCGGTGACGAGCTCTCCCCGGGCGTCCTCCACCACGACGGGGAACTCGCGCACCACGGTCAGGGCCGTCGGCCGGGGGCCGAGGCCGAGGTGCCACCGGAGTTCGGCGACCTCCCCCTCGGAGAGATCGTCACGCAGGTCCAGCGCCATCGTGAGTTCGTAGATGTCCGCCATACCGGCACCGTAACGGCGGGGTACGACAGAGCCGCCGCCAGGCCGGGCCACTCAGCCCCCGGCCGCCCTCCCCGCGCCCTCGGTCACCCTGCCCGTGCTCTCCCGCTCGATGAGCGTGGGCAGCGGCACCTGGACCGTGGCCGCGGGGCCGTCATCAAGGAGGGAGAGGAGTTCGCGCGCCGCCGTACGCCCGAAGGAGACCGTGTCGCGTGACAGAGCGGTGAGCCAGGGGTGCACCATGCGGCACAGCGCCGAGTCCTCCCACGCGATCACCGACATGTCTCCCGGGACGGAGAAGCCCAGCGAGGCCGCCGCGGCGATCCCCGCGACGGCCATCACGTCGTTGTCGTACACCAGAGCCGTCGGCGGTGACGCGGCGGACAGCACCCGCCGGGTCACCGCGGCACCCTCCGTGTCCGAGTAGTCCGTGGTCACCGAGCGGACCTCCGACAGGTCGCGCCGCCCGGCCTCGGCCCGCAGCGTGCGGATCCGCCGCTCGGTGTGGGCGAGGCCGGGCAGCCCCGCGATGTGCACGATGCGGCGGTGACCGAGGGCGTGGAGGTGGTCCACGATCGCCGCCATCGCGCCCGCGTCGTCCGCCCATACGGTGGAGAGCCCGGGGTGGTGCGCGTCCGGGTCCGGTACGCCGCCCGTGACCACGGCGGGCAGCCCCAGCTCGTCGAGGAGCGCCGGGCGCGGATCGTCCGTGCGCGGGTCCACCACCAGGACGCCGTCCACCCGGCGCTCGGCCCACCACCGCTGGTAGACGGCACACTCGGCGGTCACGTCCTCGGCCACCTGGAAGAGCAGGCCCAGCTGACGCTCCGCCAGAACCTCCTGGATGCCCGAGATCAGCTGCAGGAAGAACGAGTCGACGCCCAGTGTCCCGGCCGGCCTCGCCACCACGAGGCCCACCGTCGCCGCACCCTCGCCGGACAGTGCGCGCGCCGCCGTGCTCGGGTGCCATCCCAGTTGCTCGGCGACCCTGCGGACACGGTCGCGGGTGATGTCGGAGACGCCCGGCCGGTCGTTGAGCGCGAACGAAACGGCGCTCTCGGAGACTCCGGCGCGGCGCGCGATGTCCTTCATGGTCGGCCGTCGTGCCGGGGACCGCTTGCCTTGCACCGGTGTTGCCCCTTTCCTGTGGCGCTCCAACTAATGCGCTTGAGCCCGCACACTCTAAAGCGCATTAGTCGATCCCCGCAAGGAGTTGAACACACCGCTCTGACCTGCACAGTTGAGGAGGCTGAGGCGTGGCCGACCAGGATCATTCAACGAATCCATTGACTTTTTGCCGGAGTCCCATGCAAGGTCTGCCTCACGCTGGGCCGAGCAAAGGAGCCGTTTCACCGTGCGCATCTCCCACCACCCCCGCATCCCCAGAAGGGCAGCCGCCGCTGCCGCCGTCCTCGCCGTGCTCCTGCCGTTGAGCGCCTGTGGCGACGGCGGCGACGGCGGCGGTTCGACCGACGCGTCCGGCAAGATCGAGGGCGAGATCACCTTCCAGACCTGGAACCTGAAGGCGAACTTCAAGCCGTACTTCGAGGGCGTCGTCGACGGCTTCGAGAAGAAGTACCCCGGCACGAAGGTGAACTGGGTCGACCAGCCCGGCGAGGGCTACGCCGACAAGATCAGCGCCGACGCCGCGGCCGGTACGCTGCCCGACGTCGTCAACGTCTCGCCCGACCTGGTGGCCCCGCTCGCCAAGGCCGGTCTCGCGCTCGACCTCGACAAGGCCGCGGGCAAGTACGAGAAGGAGTACCTGCCGGGTGCGTGGAAGAGCCACCAGATACCGGGCACGGAGGGGACGTACGCCTTCCCCTGGTACCTGAACACCGGCCCGCTCTTCTACAACAAGCGGATCTTCAAGGACGCCGGGCTCGACGCCGACAAGCCCCCGAAGACGTACGACGAACTCTTCGACGCCGCCTTGCAGTTGTCGAAGAAGAGCAAGGGCAGGACCGCCACGCTCGCCAACATCCCCACCATCGAGGACTTCGGGCGCTACGGCGTTCCTCTGATGGACAAGGAGGGGACCAAGTTCACCTTCAACGGGCCCAAGGGGGTCGAACTCCTCAAGAAGTACAAGGAGTTGTACGACGCCAAGGCGCTCGACGGGCAGGCGCTCAACGCGACGCCCGAGTCGACGGGCAAGAAGTTCCTCACCGAGGCCGTCGCCATGAACCCCGGAAGCGCGCTGGATCTCGGCAAGTTCAAGAAGGAGGCGCCCTCCCTCTACAAGAACATCGGGATCACCCCGCAGATCACGAACACCGGCAAGGACAACATGTACGTGATGGGGGTGATGGTGAACTCCCGCACCAAGCAGACGCCCGCCGCCGTGGCCTTCGCCCACTACGTGACGGACGCCCAGCGCCAGATGTCCTTCGCCAAGAAGGTCGCGATCTTCCCCAGCACGGAGGGCTCGCTCGACGACCCGTACTTCACCAAGGAGGACGGGACGGATGACACGCGCGTGCGCATCGCCGCGGCCAAGTCCATCAAGACCGCGGTGAATTACACGCCCGTGCTGTTCAGCGAGCAGATGAAGATCGAGCTGCGCAACAGCGTGGGCAAGGCCCTGCAGGGCAAGGAGAGCCCCGAGGAAGCGCTTGACAACGCTGTCAAGAACTGCGACCGGCTGCTCCAGCAGAGCTGAGAAGACGACACGGGACCACCACCATGAAAAGCTCCAGCGCCGCCACCGCTCCCCGCAGCGCCGCCGACGGTCCGCGCAGACGCATCAGGCGGCAACTGCCGTCCAGCCCTTGGCTGTTCGCCGCCCCCGGGTTGCTGATCGTCGGCATCTTCATCCTCTATCCGTTCGTCAGCACGCTCATCAACTCCTTCACCGACAAGCGCACCCTCATCCCGGGCGAGTACGTCGGCCTGGACAACTTCCGTGAGCTGCTGCACGACGACATGTTCTGGATCGGGCTTCGCAACTCGACGCTCTACATGGTGGGGGTCGTCCCCGCGCTCGTCCTGCTGCCGCTGCTGCTCGCGATGCTCGTCCAGAAACACATCCCCGGCATCACCTTCTTCCGGTCCGCCTTCTACACGCCGGTGGTCGCGTCCATCGTCGTGGTGGGCCTGATCTGGGTGTGGATGCTGGATGAACGGGGCCTGGTCAACGCGGTGCTCGAGGCCGTGGGCGTGGGCTCGGTCGGCTTCCTCAGCGACCAGTGGCTGCTCCTGCTGAGCGCCATGACCGTCACGGTCTGGAAGGGCCTCGGCTACTACATGATCATTTATCTGGCGGCGCTCGCCAACGTGCCACGTGAACTCCACGAGGCCGCTTCGGTGGACGGCGCGGGCTCCGTCCGCCGCTTCTTCACCGTCACCGTGCCCGCCGTGCGCTCCACCATGGTGCTTGTGGCCGCGCTGTCCTCGGTCGCCGCCTTCAAGGTGTTCTCCGAGGTCTACCTGATGGCCGGACCCAACGGCGGCCCGGCAGGCGAGGACACCACGCTGGTGATGCTGGTGCAACGCGTCGGCACCGGCCTGACCGGCCGCGTCGGGTACGCGTCGGCCATCTCGGTCGTCGTCTTCGTCGTCACCGTCGCGCTGATGCTGCTCGTGCTGCGCGCGGACCGGAAGGAGGACGCGTGAGCATCACGACGGACACACGCGAGACCGAGCAGGCGCCGCGGAAGACGGAGAGCAAGGCCGGGAAGGGCGGCACCCGCAGGCGCGGGCGGATCACCGACGAGAACGGCCGCCGGATGCCCGTGTGGGAGATCATCCTGCGCTACGGCCTCCTGCTCGCCGTACTGGCCCTGATGATCGGCCCCTTCCTCTGGCAGCTGTCCACCTCCCTCAAGGGCCCGCACGAGAACATCTTCAGTTCCCCACCCGAGTTCCTGCCGAGCAGCCCGACCTTCCACAACTACGAACGCGTCGCCGACACCATCCCCGTCTGGGACTACGCGCTCAACTCCCTGAAGGTGGCCGCCGCGAACGTGGTGACCAACTGCGTGGGCGCCACCCTCGCCGGCTACGCGCTCGCCCGCCTGCGCTACCGGGGCCGCCGCGCGGCCACCATCGTGTTCGTCCTCGCCATGCTGGTCCCCGTGGAGGGCATCATCATCGCCCAGTTCACGACCATGCGGGAGCTGGGCCTGAACAACACCCTCATCGGTGTGCTGCTGCCCGGCTGCGTCTCCGCGCTCAACGTCCTGCTGATGCGCAACGCCTTCCTGAACCTGCCGTACGAGATCGAGGAAGCCGCGTACGTCGACGGCGCGAATGTCTGGCAGCGGTTCCTGCGGATCGCCCTGCCCGCGGTCAAGGGCACGCTCGCCGTGGTGGCGATCTTCGCCTTCATGGGCGCCTGGGACGACTTCCTCTGGCCGCTGATCGTGCTGAGCGACCCGGACCGGTTCACCCTGACCATCGGCCTCAACTATCTGCACGGCACCTTCGCCAACGACGAACGGCTCGTCGCCGCGGGCACGGTCATCGCCGTGCTGCCGCTGATCGTGCTCTTCGCCTGTCTCCAGCGGTACTTCTTCCGCGGGGTGGGCGAGGGCGCGGTCAAGGGTTGAGCCGGCGTCCGAACCGCCCCCCACCGCACCACCGAGAACCAGGATTCGCATGTCTCGTACGACCCGTGAGCCTTCCGCAGCGCCGCGCTTCGGCGCGAACTACACCCCCAGCCAGGGGTGGTTCCACCACTGGCTCGACTTCGACATCGACGCCGTGCGCGCCGATCTCGACGCCATCGCGGCACTCGGCCTCGACCACATCCGGGTCTTCCCGATCTGGCCGTACTTCCAGCCCAACCGCACCCTCATCCGGCCGCGCGCCGTGGAGCAGCTCGTCGCCCTCGCGGACGCGGCGGCCGAGCGCGGACTCGACGTCAACGTCGACGGGCTCCAGGGGCACCTGTCCAGCTTCGACTTCCTGCCCGCGTGGACGCAGACGTGGCACCGGCGGAACATCTTCACCGACCCCGACGTGGTGGAGGGGGAGGTCGCCTACCTGCGTACGCTCGCCTCCGCGCTCGCCGACCGCCCGAACTTCATCGGCATGACCATCGGCAACGAGGTCAACCAGTTCTCGTCGGGCCCGCACCCCGACCCCGACCGCATCACGCAGGAGCAGGCGGGGGAGTGGCTGCGGCGGGTGCTCGCCGCATGCGAGGAGGGTGCGCCCGGCAAGCTGCATCTGCACGCCGAGTACGACGCCGCCTGGTACCAGGACGACCAGCCCTTCACCCCCGCCCAGGCCGCGCGCCTCGGCGGTGCGACCGCCGTGCACTCCTGGGTGTTCAACGGCACGGCTCAGCGGTACGGGCGCGAGGGGGTCGCCACCGCGCAGCACGCGGCGTACATGATCGAGCTGTCCAAGGCGTTCGCGGACGATCCGCACCGTCCCGTGTGGCTCCAGGAAGTGGGCGCGCCCGCTCCTCTCATCCCGGCCGAGCACGCGGCGTCCTTCACCGAGGCGACGGTTCAGGCGGCGCTCGACTGTGCGGATGTGTGGGGGGTGACGTGGTGGTGCTCGCACGATGTATCGCGTTCGCTGTCCGATTTCCCCGAACTCGAATACAGCCTGGGTCTGCTGACCAATGAGGGGAAGGTCAAGCCGGGGGGTGAGGTGCTGGCTCGGCTCGCGAAGGAGTGGCGGGGGCGGGAGTACGCGCCTGCCGTCCGGACGACCGCGGTGGTCGTGGACGACTCCACCGCGGCGCGGTCCGCGTGTGCTCCTGGGGGAGCGGTGTTCGAGGCGTTCATGCGGCTGGTGAGGGATGGGGTCCGTCCCACGGCGGTGCTGGCCGGCCGGGCCGGGGATCAGGAGCACCTGGCTTCGCGGGGCATCGTGGAGGTCGTGCGGCCGGGGGAGGTTGGCTAGGAACAAGATCTGTCCCCTTCCCGAAAGCCCGCTGGGCGCGGGGGGCCTACCTGGGGGCTCCGCCCCCGGACCCCCGCTCTCCACACACCGGAGGGGCTGGATTTTCAGCCCGTCCGGCGTTTGAGGACGAACTCGGCGAAGCCGGTGATGACGGCACGCAAGACTTCCGTACAGCCCAACCCTCGGAGAGAACATGCACGACGACCGCACCCTCATCGAAGCCCGCCTCAAGCGCGTCCTCGACGAGCGCATCCGCCCCGCCGTCTACCCCGAGTCCGTCCCCCTGGACATCGCCGTATGGACCGCCCCGGGTGAGCCCGTGCCCGTAGCGGAGGGGCTCGCGGCGCACCCCGAGCCGACGCGGGTCGGGGCCGCCTGGGGCGCCCCCTGGGCCACCAGCTGGTTCCAGGTGACCGGCACCGTGCCCACGGAATGGGCGGGGAAGACCGTCGAGGCCATCCTCGACCTCGGCTTCGACGAGAACATGCCCGGCTTCCAGTGCGAGGGCCTGGTCTACCGCCCCGACGGCACCCCGGTGAAGGGCCTCAACCCCCGTAACCAGTGGGTGCGCATCGCCGCCCCCGCGGCCGGCGGCGAAGACGTTCACCTGCACATCGAGGCCGCGTCCAACCCCGTCATCCTCGACTACCACCCCTTCCTGCCCACCCAGCTCGGCGACAAGGAGACGGCAGGCAGCGAGCCCCAGTACAAGCTCGCCCGCATGGACCTCGCCGTCTTCGACGAGACCGTGTGGCAGCTCGTCATCGATCTCGAAGTGCTCGGCGAGCTCATGCAGGAGCTCCCCGAGGACTCCGGACGCCGCTATGCGATCGTGCGCGCCATCGGCCGCGCCCTGGACGCCGTCGACCTCCAGGACGTGAACGGCTCCGCGCCCGCGGCACGCGCCGAGCTCGAAGGCGTCCTGACCACCCCCGCCGAGCCCTCGGCCCACCGCATCAGCGCCGTCGGCCACGCGCACATCGACTCCGCGTGGCTGTGGCCGCTGCGCGAGACGGTGCGCAAGGTCGCGCGTACGACGTCGAACATGACCGCGCTCATCGAGGACGAGCCGGACTTCGTGTTCGCCATGTCGCAGGCGCAGCAGTGGGCGTGGGTCAAGGAGCACCGGCCCGAGGTGTGGACGAAGGTCAAGAAGGCGGTCGCCGACGGGCGGTTCGTGCCCGCCGGTGGCATGTGGGTCGAGTCGGACACGAACATGCCGGGCTCGGAGGCGATGGCCCGGCAGTTCGTGCACGGCAAGCGGTTCTTCCTCGACGAGTTCGGCGTCGAGAACGACGAGGCGTGGCTGCCGGACACCTTCGGGTTCGCGGCAGGGCTTCCGCAGATCATCAAGGCGGCCGGCTCGAAGTGGCTCCTTACCCAGAAGATCTCCTGGTCGCAGACCAACCGCTTCCCGCACCACACCTTCAACTGGGAGGGCATCGACGGCACCCGCATCTTCACGCACTTCCCGCCCGTCGACACCTACAACTGCTCGATGAAGGGCAGCGAGATCGCCCACGCGGCGAAGAACTTCAAGGACAAGGGAGTCGCCCGGCACTCCCTCGCCCCGACGGGCTGGGGCGACGGAGGCGGTGGCACCACCCGCGAGATGATCGCGAAGGCGGGGCGCCTCCGTGACCTGGAGGGCTCGGCGACCGTCGAGTGGGAGACCCCTGCCGCGTTCTTCGAGAAGGCGGAGGCGGAGTACCCGAACGCCCCCGTCTGGGTGGGCGAGCTGTACCTGGAGCTCCACCGCGCCACGCTCACCAGCCAGGCGGGCACCAAGCAGGGCAACCGGCGCAGCGAGCACCTGCTGAGGGAGGCGGAGCTGTGGGCGGCCACGGCAGCCGTGCGGGCGCCCGAATTCTCGTACCCCTACGAGGAATTGGACCGCATCTGGAAGACGGTGCTGCTCCACCAGTTCCATGACATCCTGCCCGGCTCGTCCATCGCCTGGGTGCACAGGGAGGCGCGCGCGACGTACGCGAAGGTCGCCGAGGAGCTGAACGGCATCATCGACGCGGCTCAGCGGGCGCTCGCCGGGGAGAGCGACGGCACGGACACCGCCCTCGTCTTCAACTCCACCCCGCACACCCGCGACGGCGTCCCGGCAGGCGGCGCGCGGCCCGCCGCGATCGACGGCCAGTCGGCGATCGCCTCCCGTGCCGACGGCGGCTACGTCCTCGACAACGGCCTGCTGCGGGTCGAGATCGACGCGCGCGGTCTGATCGTCTCGGCGTACGACGTCGTGGCGGACCGGGAGACCGTCGCGCTCGGCCAGGCGGCGAACCTGCCGCAGATCCACGCCGACTTCCCGAACATGTGGGACGCGTGGGACGTCGACGAGTTCTACCGGAACACGGTCACCGACCTGACGGAGGCGGACCGGGTGGAGACCGGCGAGGACGGCGTCTCGGTGCGTGTCACGCGGACCTTCGGTGACTCGCGGCTCACGCAGACGCTGTCCCTGTCGCCCGGCTCCATGCGCCTGGACATCGACACGGAGGTCGACTGGCACGAGACGGAGAAGTTCCTGAAGCTGGCGTTCCCGCTGGACATCCACGCGGAGCGGTACGCCTCGGAGACGCAGTTCGGCCACTTCTACCGGGCCACGCACACCAACACGAGCTGGGAGGCCGCCAAGTTCGAGGCGTGCAACCACCGTTTCGTGCACGTGGAGGAGCCGGGCTGGGGTGTCGCCCTGGTCACCGACTCGACGTACGGGCATGACGTGACCCGCACGGTACGCGCCTCGGACTCCGGCACGACCACGACGGTCCGCGCCTCGCTCCTGCGTGCCCCGCGCTTCCCCGACCCCGAGACGGACCAGGGTGTGCACCGCTTCCGGCACGCGCTGGTCCCCGGCGCCGCGATCGGCGACGCGGTGCGGGAGGGCTACCGGATCAACCTGCCCGAGCGGCAGGTCCCGGGCGGCGCGGAGGTGGCCCCGCTGGTGACCCTCGACAACGACGCCGTGGTCGTCACGGCGGTCAAGCTCGCCGACGACGGCAGCGGTGACGTGGTCGTCCGCTTCCACGAGTCGCGGGGCGGGCGGGCGAAGGCGACGCTGACGCCGGGCTTCCCGGTCGGTTCCGTGGAGGTGACGGACCTCCTCGAGCGCCCCCTCGCCGACGCGCCGGCCCCGGTGCGCTCGGACGACGGAGTCGCCCTGACACTGCGGCCGTTCGAGCTGGTGACGCTGCGGTTCACCCGGGCGTGATGTCTGACTGAACGGCAGGGGACGGCTGCTCAGGAGCCGGGCGGGCTGGTCGACAAGCCCGCCCGGCCTCCGTTCCGTCGCGGCCAGGCGCGCCACGGCGCACACTGGTCCACATGCCTGTCTCCCTGCACCACATCGTCATCGACGCCCACGACCTGCCGGCCCTGGCCCGTTTCTGGGCGGAGGCGCTGGGCTGGCGGATTCTGTCCGAGCGCGAGCGGGAGATCGTGATCGGCCCCGCCGAGAACGCGCCGGTGGGCATCTGCTTCATGCCGGTGACGGACGGCAAGGTCGTCAAGAACCGACTGCACCTCGACCTGACGTCCGACGCGGAGGACCGCGAAGCCGAGATCGACCGCCTCCTCGCACTCGGCGCGCGGAGGGCGGAGGTCGGTCAGAGCGGCGAGGAGTCCTGGACGGTCCTCGCCGATCCGGAGGGAAACGAGTTCTGCGTGGTCCGCCCGAAGAGGACCCTCATCGGCTAGGGCCGTGGCGGAGGTGCGCCGCCCCGCACCGCTTCGGCCTCTACCCGTCCACCTGCGCCCGCATCCACTCCTCCACCTCCCCCACATGCGCCGCCGCCGCGGCCCTCGCTGCCTCTGGGTCGCGGGCGGCCAACGCCCGGTGGATTCGGGCGTGTTCTCGGCGGGTTCGTTCGAAGGCGCCCTCTTCCTGGTAGCCGCGCCAGACCCGTGCGCGGAACGTGCGGGACGACAGGCCCTCCAGGATGGCCGCCATCGTGTCGTTGCCTGCCGCGAGGGCGATCGTCCGGTGGAACGCCAGGTCGTGGGAGAGGATCTCCTCCGGGTCCTCCGTGGCGTTCATCGCCTCCAGGTGTTTTTCCACGTTCGCCAGTTGGTCGGCGGAGATCCGCGCCGCCGCCAGCGCCGTCGCCGTGGATTCGAGGACCCGGCGTACCTCGAGGAGCTCCACGAGCCGGGGCCCTCGTGACAGGTCGGCGACGACGCCGAAGGTCTCCAGGAGGTCCCCGGCCTCCAGCTGGGTGACGTAGATGCCCGAGCCGTGCCGGGCCTCGAGGACCCCCATCACCGTGAGCGCACGGATCGCCTCGCGCATGGAGCTCCGTGAGATGCCCAGCTGCGTGGCCAAGTCCCGTTCCGTGGGCAGGCGTTGGCCGGGCTCGAGCCGGCCCTCGCCGATCATCGCCTTGATCTGCTCGATGGCCCGCTGCGTCACGGTGCCCTTCTGCGGGGCGGACTGGTCCACGTAACGCTCCTCCACTAGCCGAGTGCGCCGCAGTCTAGTCAGAGATGTGGTCGGACCACTACGGCCTGAAAGCAGGAAAACTTGGCGTCGAGGGGTGTTGTGAGCGCCAAGTGGTCTGATAAATATTCGCCCATCGGTCGCTGGGACAGTCCATCCGGACAGTCACCAGGACAGTCGCCAGGACTCCCGACCCACGCTTGATGAGGAGCCGTCAGATGGCCGGCAGAACAGTGCGCAACAGGACCAGCAGGGCGGGGACTTCGGGCGGGGTGCGGATCGCCGCCGCCGCGGCCTGCGCGTCCCTCGTGCTCACGGCATGCGGCAGCACGAAGGACAGCGCCGCGCCCGCGGACGGCGGGGGCGGCGGGGAGGGCAAGGTCGGGGTGATCCTGCCCCTGCTGACCTCGCCGTTCTGGCAGTCGTACAACGACTACGTGCCCAAGATGGCGAAGTCCGAGGACGTCGACGCGATGAAGACCGTCAACTCCAACAGCGACCCCTCGCAGCAGATCACCGACATCAACAACCAGCTCAACCAGGGGGTCAAGGGGCTCGTCGTCGCGCCCCTTGACAGCGCGGCCATCTCCGCCGGTCTCGACCAGGCCGAGCGCAAGGGCGTGCCCGTGGTCGCCGTCGACGTCGCCCCCGAGAAGGGCAAGGTCGCGATGGTGGTGCGGGCCAACAACGTCGCGTACGGCGAGAAGGCCTGCGACTACCTCGGCAAGCAGGTCAAGACAGGCAAGGTCGTCCAGATCATGGGAGACCTCGCCTCCGTCAACGGCCGCGAGCGCTCCGAGGCGTTCCGCACCTGCGTGAAGAAGAAGTACCCCAATCTCAAGGTCCTGGAGATCCCCGCCAAGTGGGAGTCGGACACGGCCGCCTCCAAGCTGGACACGCTGCTCAACTCCCACCCCGACATCAAGGGCATCTACATGCAGGCGGGCGGCGTCTATCTCGCGCCCACCCTGCAGACCCTGAAGTCCAAGAAGATGCTGAAGAAGACGGGCGAGAAGGGCCACATCACCGTCATCTCGAACGACGGCATCCCGCAGGAGTTCGACGCCATCCGCAAGGGCCAGATCGACGCCACGGTCTCGCAGCCGGCCGACGCGTACGCCAAGTACGGGATGTACTACATCAAGGCCGCGATGAACGGGAAGAAGTTCAAGCCCGGTCCGACCGACCACGACTCCACCATCGTGAAGCTGCCCAGCGGCATCCTGGAGGACCAGTTGCCCGCGCCCCTGGTCACCAAGGAGAACGTGGACGACTCCGAGCTGTGGGGCAACACGGTCACATGAGTACGCCGATGACCAAGCCCTCCACGTCGGGGCCGACGGCGCCCACCGCGCTCGTCGAGGCGACCGGCATCGTCAAGCGGTACGGACCCACCGTCGCGCTGCAGGACGGGCAGCTGACCGTCCTGCCCGGTGAGTCCCACGCCCTCGTCGGCCGCAACGGCGCGGGCAAGTCCACCCTCGTCACCATCCTCACCGGACTCCAGGCCCCGGACGCGGGCACCGTCCTCTTCGACGGCGAGCCCGCCCCGCCGCTCACCGACCGCGACGCCTGGCGCCGCAAGGTGGCCTGCGTCTACCAGAAGCCGACCGTCGTGCCCGATCTGACCGTCGCCGAGAACCTCTTCATCAACCGGCAGCCCGCAGGCCGCGGCGGTTTCATCAGCTGGCGCAAGCTGCGCGCCCAGGCCGCCGATGTGCTCGACACCTGGGACGTACGTGTCGACCCGGACGCCCGCACCGCCGACCTCAAGGTCGAGGACCGGCAGATGGTGGAGATCGCGCGGGCGCTCAGCTTCGGCGCTCGCTTCATCGTCCTGGACGAGCCCACCGCGCAGCTCGACAACCGTGAGATCGAGCGGCTCTTCACGCGCATGCGGGCGCTCCAGGAGTCGGGAGTCACCTTTCTCTTCATCTCGCACCACCTCCAGGAGGTGTACGAGGTGTGCCAGACCGTCACGGTCCTGCGCGACGCCCGCTGGATCACCACCGCGCCCGTGGCCGACCTGCCCCGCGCCGCCCTGGTCGAGGCCATGGCGGGTGAGGCCCTGCGGGAGAAGGAGGCCGCCGAGGAGTCCGTGGCCCGGACCGAGGTCCCCGCTGACGCCCCGGTGATGCTCGACGTCAGAGGCCTCACCAGTGACTCGTACACGGGCGTCGACCTGACCGTCCGCAAGGGCGAGGTCGTCGGCCTCGCAGGCTCCAGCGGCAGCGGCAAGATCAACCTCGCGGAGACCATCGCGGGCCTGCACACGCCGACCGGCGGAAGTGCGCAACTCGACGGCCAGAAGCTGCCGTTCGGGGATGTCACCGCCACGCTGCGGGCCGGAGTCGGCTGCGTACCGCGCGACCGGCACGACCAGGGCCTGGTCTCCGGGATGACGATCGGCGACAACGCCACGATGACCGTGCTCGACCGGCTCGGGAAGTACGGCTTCGTCGGCACCGCACGCAAGCGCGGCTTCGCCGAGGAACTCATCGACCGCCTCGACATCCACGCCGAGGGACCCGACCAGCCCGTGTCCGACCTCTCCGGCGGCAACGCCCAGAAGGTCGTCATGGCGCGGGCGCTCGCCTCCGACCCCCGCCTCCTCGTCCTCATCAACCCCACCGCGGGCGTGGACGTGAAGTCCAAGGAATCACTGCTCGCCAGGATGGACAACGCCCGTGAGGACGGCACCGCCGTCCTCGTCGTCTCCGACGAACTGGACGACCTGCGGCGCTGCGACCGCGTCCTGGTCCTCTTCCACGGCAGGGTGGTCGCCGAGCACCGGGCGGGCTTCGCCGACCACGATCTGATCGCCTCGATCGAGGGCGTGGAAGAAACCGAAGGAGCTCGAGAAGGAGTGAATGACCGTGGCTGACACGAAGGCCCCGTCGGCCTCGACCGCACCGGACCTGACCGCGAAGACCGACAACGCCCGCGCCCAGGCGCGCTCCGTGCTGCTGAGGCGCGCACGCGAACTGGCCCTGGTCCCGGCTCTGTTGCTCCTCATGCTGCTCGGCACCCTGGTGAACGACTCGTTCCTCACGGAGCGGAACCTCATCTCGATCCTGGGAGCCTCCGCAGCCCTCGCGATGGTCGTGCTCGCCGAGTCCCTCGTCCTCATCACCGGCAAGTTCGACCTCTCCCTCGAATCGGTCGTCGGCATCGCGCCCGCCGTCGGCGCGCTGCTCGTGCTGCCCGCCGCACAGGCCGGATTCGGGACCGAGATGCCCGCCGCGGTGGCGCTCCTCGCGATCGTCGTCGTCGGCGCGGTCATCGGCGCCTTCAACGGCATCCTCGTGGTGAAGCTCAAGCTCAACGCATTCATCGTCACGCTCGCCATGCTGATCGTGCTGCGCGGGCTGCTGGTCGGCGCGACCGAGGGCAAAACGCTCTTCGGCATGCCCGATGCCTTCTACACCCTGGCCACCTCGACGTTCCTGACCATCCCGCTCTCGGTGTGGCTGGCCGCGATCGCCTTCGGCGTCGCCGGCTTCGTCCTCAAGTACCACCGCGTCGGGCGCTCCCTGTACGCGATCGGCGGCAACCCGGACGCGGCACGCGCCGCGGGCATCCGCGTCGAGCGCGTGATGCTCGGCGTGTTCGTCGTCGCCGGGTGCCTCGCCGCCGTCGGCGGGCTCATGCAGACCGGCTACGTCGGCGCGATCAACGCCAACCAGGGCCAGAACATGATCTTCACGGTGTTCGCGGCCGCGGTCATCGGCGGCATCAGCCTCGACGGCGGCAAGGGCACCATGTTCGGCGCCCTCACCGGCGTCCTGCTGCTCGGCGTCGTACAGAACCTGCTCACCCTCGCCCAGGTGCCGTCCTTCTGGATCCAGGCCATCTACGGCGGAATCATCCTGGTCGCCCTGATGATCGCGCGTGTCACCACCGGCCGCGCACAGGACTGACCCCGCTCCGGGTTCCCCGTCTCCTTGCCCCTTTCCGGAAAGGCCTCCTGTGTCCCCGACCACCGCCCGCATCACCGCGGTCGACACCTATGACGTACGGTTCCCGACCTCGCGGGACCTTGACGGATCCGACGCGATGAACCCGGATCCCGACTACTCCGCCGCCTATGTGGTGCTTCGTACCGACGCGGACGACGGTCTGGAGGGGCACGGCTTCACCTTCACCATCGGGCGCGGCAATGACGTCCAGGTCGCGGCGATCGAGTCGCTGCGTCATCACGTGCTCGGCCGGTCGGTCGAGGAACTCTGCGCCGATCCGGGCACGTTGAACCGCGACCTGGTCGGGGACAGCCAACTGCGGTGGCTCGGGCCCGAGAAGGGCGTGATGCACATGGCCATCGGTGCCGTGGTCAACGCGTCGTGGGATCTGGCGGCCAAGCGCGCGCACAAGCCGCTGTGGCGGTTCCTGGCGGACGCCGAGCCGCAGTGGCTCGTGTCCCAGATCGACTTCCGCTACATCGCCGACGCCCTCACCCCGCAAGAGGCCCTGAACATGCTCAGGTCGGGCCGCCACGGAGCCGCCGAACGCACGGCCCTGCTGCGGGAACGCGGCTTCCCCGGCTACACGACGTCGCCCGGCTGGCTCGGCTACAGCGACGAGAAGCTGACCCGCCTCGCCCGGCAGGCCGTCGCCGACGGCTTCACCCAGATCAAGCTGAAGGTCGGCGCGGACCTGTCGGACGACGTACGCCGCTGCCGTACCGCCCGTGAGGCGATCGGGCCCGGCATCCGCATGGCGATCGACGCCAACCAGCGCTGGAACGTCGGCGAGGCCGTCGAGTGGACGCGCGCCCTGGCGGAGTACCACCCGTACTGGGTGGAGGAGCCGACGAGCCCCGACGACGTCCTCGGTCACGCGGCGATCCGTAAGGCCGTCGCCCCGGTCAAGGTCGCCACCGGCGAGCACGTGCAGAACCGCATCATCTTCAAGCAGCTCCTCCAGGCGGGCGCGATCGACGTGCTGCAGATCGACGCGGCACGCGTCGGCGGAGTCAACGAGAATCTCGCGATCCTGCTGCTTGCCGCCAAGTTCGGCGTCCCGGTCTGCCCGCACGCCGGTGGCGTCGGCCTGTGCGAACTCGTCCAGCACCTCTCGATGTTCGACTACGTGGCTCTCGCGGGGACCACCGAGGACCGTGTCATCGAGTACGTCGACCACCTCCACGACCACTTCGTCGACCCGGTCGTGGTGCGCGAGGGCCACTACATGGCGCCCACCGCGCCGGGCTTCTCGGCCACCATGCGGGCCGAGTCCCTCGCCGAGTTCACCTATCCGGGCGGTGCCTTCTGGGCCGCCGACCTCGCTCAGGGCAAAGGAGCAGCCGCATGACTGACGCCCAGGACATCCAGGACTTCGCGGGCTTGAAGGCCCTGGTCACCGGCGGCGCCTCCGGGATCGGACGGGCCACCGCCGAGCTGCTCGCCGCGCGAGGCGCCCAGGTCGCGGTGCTCGACCTGGACCCGACCACTGTGGAGAAGCCGCTCACCGGCCACCGCGCCGACGTCTCCGACGACGCCTCGGTGCGCGAAGCCGTGGCCGACGCCGTGGACGAGCTCGGCGGACTCGACGTACTGATCAACAACGCGGGCATCGGCGCGCAGGGCACCGTCGAGGACAACGACGACGCCCAGTGGCACAAGGTGCTCGACGTGAACGTCCTCGGGATCGTGCGCACCACCCGCGCCGCCCTGCCACACCTGCGCCTCTCCACCCGCGCGGCGATCGTCAACACCTGCTCGATCGCCGCCACGGCCGGCCTGCCGCAGCGGGCCCTCTACTCGGCGTCCAAGGGCGCGGTGCTCTCCCTGACGCTCGCGATGGCCGCCGATCACGTACGCGAAGGGGTGCGCGTCAACTGCGTCAATCCCGGCACCGTGGACACCCCGTGGGTCGGCCGCCTCCTGGACGCCGCCCCCGACCCCGCGGCCGAGCGTGCCGCGCTCGCGGCCCGCCAGCCCACCGGGCGCCTCGTCTCGGCGGACGAAGTCGCGGGCGCCATCGCCTACTTGGCGAGCCCTCTGTCCGGTGCGACCACCGGCACCGCGCTCGCGGTCGACGGCGGCATGCAGGGCCTGCGGCTGCGCCCGGCGGGCCGGTGAGCGGCCTGGCGCGGCGCACCCTGGGACCCGGCGGCGTCGAGGTGACCGAGCTGTCCTTCGGCGCCGCCGGCCTCGGCAACCTCTTCACGCGGGTCACCGACGAGGAGGCCGCCGAGGCGATCGACGCCGCCTGGGAGGCGGGCGTCCGCTACTTCGACACCGCCCCCCATTACGGCATCGGCCTGTCGGAGCGGCGGCTCGGCGCGGCACTGCGGGCACACCCCCGGGACACGTACACGCTTTCGACCAAGGCGGGCCGCCTCCTCGAAGCGGTGCGGGGGACCGCGGGTGACGACCTCGCCCATGGCTTCGCCGTCCCGGCCACACACCGCCGGGTCTGGGACTTCAGCGCGGACGGCATCCACCGCTCCCTGGAGGCGAGCCTCACCCGGCTCGGCCTCGACCGCGTCGACATCGTCTACCTCCATGACCCCGACGACCACGCCGAGCAGGCCTTCCGCGAGGGGTATCCGGCCCTGGAGCGGCTGCGCTCCGAAGGCGTCGTGGGCGCGATCGGCGCGGGCATGAACCAGACGGCGATGCTCACCCGCTTCATCCGTGACACGGACGTCGACGCCGTGCTGTGCGCGGGCCGCTACACGCTCCTGGACCAGAGCGCCCTGACCGAGCTGCTCCCGGCCGCGCACGAGCGCGGCAGAGCGGTCGTGATCGGCGGCGTGTTCAACTCGGGTCTGCTCGCCGATCCCAGGCCCGGCGCGACGTACGACTACACGACCGCGCCGCGGGATCTGGTGGACCGTGCCCGCTGTCTGCGGACGATCGCGGAGCGGCACGGCACCACACTGCGCGCCGCAGCCCTGGCCTTCCCCCTGGCCCACCCGACGGTGACCACCGTCATTGTCGGCGCCCGCTCACCGTACGAAGTTCGGGACGCCGCACGGCAGTTCGCTGCGGCCGTGCCCGACGACTTCTGGAAGGAAGCCCGCACCGAAGGACTGCTGCCCGCCCACGTACCCGTCCCCGGAGAGGCCCCCGCGTGAGAATCGCCCTGCACACCAAGGTCCGTGCCGACCGCGTCGCCGAGTACGACGCCGCACACCGCGAGGTGCCCGCCGAACTGGTCGCCGCCATCCGCGCGGCGGGCGCCACCTCCTGGACGATCTGGCGCAGCGGCAGCGACCTCTTCCACGTCCTGGAGTGCGAGGACTACGCCCGGCTGCTCGCCCATCTTGACAAGCTGCCGGTCAACGTCGCCTGGCAGGCGCGCATGGCCGAGCTGCTCGACGTCGTCCACGACTACTCGGCCGAGGGCGCCGACGCGGGACTGCCCGTCGTGTGGGAGCTGCCGTGACGGTGGAACCCGCCGTGCGCCCGGACATCGTCGACTCCCACCACCACGTGTGGGACCTCTCCGTACGCGACCAGGAATGGATCACCGGCGACGAACTCGCCCCGATCCGCCGCACCTTCTCCCTCGCCGACCTCCTGCCCCAGGCCCGCGCCGCTGACGTCACCGCGACCGTGCTCGTCCAGACGGTCACCGTCGCCGAGGAGACCCCCGAGTTCCTCGCCCTGGCGGCGGACAGCGACCTCGTCGCGGGCGTCGTCGGCTGGACCGACCTCACCCGCCCCGATGTCGGTGACACCCTCCGGCGGCTGCGTGAACTCCCGGGCGGCCAGCACCTCGTGGGCATCCGCCACCAGGTGCAGGGCGAGCCCGACCCCCAGTGGCTGCTGCGGCCCGACGTGCGTCGGGGCCTGGCCGCGGTCGGCGCGGCGGGCCTCGCATACGACCTCGTGGTCCTGCCCCACCAACTCCCGGCCTGCGTCGAGGCGGCGCGGGAGCATCCCGGGCTCACCTTCGTCCTGGACCACCTGGGCAAGCCGCCCGTCGCCTCCGGCGCGCTCGAACCCTGGGCCGCGGCCGTCCGCTCGCTCGCCGCGCTCCCCAACACCGTCTGCAAACTCTCCGGCCTGGTGACCGAGGCCGCCCCGAGGACGTGGACGGTGGACGACCTGCGCCCCTACGCGGACACCGTCCTGGACGCCTTCGGACCCGACCGGCTGATGTTCGGCTCGGACTGGCCGGTCTGCACCCTGGCAGCCACGCACGCGGAAGTCGTGGACGTGGCACAGCGGTTGACCGACTCGCTCACCGAAGGTGAACGCGCCGCCCTCTTCGCGGGGACCGCCACCCGCGTCTACGGCCTCTGACTCACCGGGGCGACGACACCCGCGTCGGCGGCAGAAACTCCCGCACATACGTCCGCTCCCAACAGGCGCCGGTCTCCCGCAGCTCGCGCCAGGTCGTGTAGCGGTAGCGGTAGAGGCGGGCGCGGATGTACGCGGGAGGCGCCTCCGGCGGGAAGGGCACGTGGCGCAGCAGCCGCAGCGTGTCCCGGTCGCCGTCCAGGAGCCGCTCCACCAGCGGGCCGAACCACGAGCGCGCGTAGGCGGGGGAGAGCGCGGCGAACCACATCATCCAGTCGAGCCGCAGGTGGTACGGCGCGAACTGCCGCGGCCAGCGGCGCACATCACCCGGCTTGCCCTTGAACTCGTACTCCCGCCACTCCGACTCCTGGCGAGGTGTGGTGTCCGCCGTGCCCTCGATGACCACCTCCTGACGGACGCGGCTGACGCTGCCGAACGCGCCGTACGTGTTGACGAGATGGAGCGGGTCGAAGGAGAAGTTCATGATCTGCCGGCGCGAGAACAAGTTGCGCGCGGGCCGGTAGCTCAGGCCCAGGATCAGGGCCGTCGCCGCGATGACGACCACCTCGTACCAGAGCGGGGGAGCGGGCGCCGTCGGCGGAGCTCCCGCGCCGCCGAAGTCCACGACGGACGCGGCGAGCACGATCGTCAGCCAGTTCAGCCAGGAGAAGTTGCCCGAGAGCACCAGCCACAGCTGGGTGGCGATCATCAGGCAGGCCGCTGCCGTCGCGACCGGCTGCGGCGTGAACAGCAGGACGGGCACGACGAGTTGGGTGAAGTGGTTCGCCGCGACCTCCATCCGGTGGACGGGCTTCGGCAGATGGTGGAAGAACCAGCTCAGCGGCCCCGGCATCGGCTGGGTCTCGTGATGGAAGTACAGGCAGGTGAGCTTGCGCCAGCACGCGTCGCCGCGCACCTTGATCAGCCCGGCCCCGAATTCGACGCGGAACAGCACCCAGCGCAGCAGGAAGAGGATCAGCACCGGCGGCGCCGTCTCGTCGTTGCCGAGGAACACGGCGAGGAAGCCCACCTCCAGGAGCAGTGACTCCCAGCCGAAGCCGTACCAGGTCTGCCCCACGTTCACGATCGAGAGATACAGGACCCATGGCACGAGCCAGAGCAGCATGCCGCCCCACAGGGGGAGCAGACCGTCGGCGCCCGCGAGCAGCGCGAGGGCGCAGCCGCAGCCCGACCACGCGACGAGGGCGAAGAAACCGTCCGAGTAGTGCAGCTGGAAGAGGCTCGGCGCCTTGCGGAAGGGCACGCGCTCGACGTGGCGCGGTACCGGCAGCATGCCGCGCTCGCCGATCAGCGCACGGAACTGCAGGGCCGCGCCCAGGAAGGCGACGAGATAGAGCGCGGCGAGAGCCCGCTGGAAGACGAGGCGGCCGAGCCAGTACTGATCCGCTGTGAACCACTCCACGAAACCATCTTGCGCCCTGACCGGCCCGGAGCCCCTCCTCGGCTTGCGCACCGGCTCCGACTGCCTCAGAGAATGAGGCAAAGTGCCCGATAACAGGCGGGAGAGCATGGTGCGTGTGACCACCAGGCACACCAGGACGCATGTGACGGCCTTCGCGATATCCGTGGCCCTCGCCGTCGCGGGATGCTCGGGCGGAGGCGGGAAGAACTCCGCCGACGGCGGCGCCGAGCTCTTCATGCAGCCGGTCGCCGCCCAGGGCCCCGATCCCTTCACCGACTCCACCGCGACGTCCACGGCGACACCCTCATCCGTCACCCGTTCGCCGCAGCCGTCACCGACGGGTACGTCCTCGGCGACGGCCCAGGGCGTGCGCTCCCTCTCCGGCGGCACGCCCGGTCTGTACGGCGGCACGCACTCGCTGGGCAGCTGCGACGTCAGTGCCCAGGTCCGCTTCCTCACCGCCGACCAGGGCAAGAGCCGCGCCTTCGCCCAGGCGTCGGGCATCTCCCAGGCGGAGATCCCGGGCTTCCTGCGCGGTCTGACGCCGGTCGTGCTGCGGGCCGACACCCGCGTGACCAACCACGGCTACCGCGACGGCGGTGCCACCAGCTTCCAGTCCGTGCTGCAGACGGGCACCGCGGTCCTCGTCGACAACCGGGGGCTGCCCCGCGTGCGGTGCGCCTGCGGGAACCCCCTGAAGCCGCCGGTCGCGCTCAAGGGCACCCCGAGCCACCAGGGCGAACAGTGGTCCGGCTACCGTCCGGCGCAGGTCGTGGTGGTGACCCCGGCACCGAAGATCATCGTGAACATCACCCTCGTGAACATCGTCGACAACACCTGGATCGAGCGGAAGACCGGCGACGAGGACGGCGGCCACGACCACACCGTGCCGCCCCCGCACCCGCACCCGACCCCGACACCCACCCCCACCACGCCGACCCCGACCGACCCGGACGACAGCGACTCGCCCAGTGACAGCGGCACTCCGAGCGACAGTGACACGCCCAGTGACAGCGACACCCCGGGCGACAGCGACTCGCCCAGCGACGACGACACCCCGAGCGACAGCGATACGCCCAGCGAAAGCGACTCGCCCGGCGACAGTGACACGCCCAGTGACAGCGACTCGCCCGGCGACCTGGGCACCACCTCCACGGACTGCCCGACGCTCCCTTCCGCCACGGGCACGGAGCCGCCCACCGGCATCCCGACCGACATCCCGCCGGGCTGCCCGACGCCCACGCCCGGCGGCTGAGCGTGCGCACTCGGTCCCGACAGCGAAGAATCATGAAGTGTCATGACGCCCACGCCACTGCCGGACGACTGGCCAGCGGATCCCCGGTCGATCCTGGCGGCCAACCACACAGGCTGCTTCGACTGGGACCTCGACAGCGGCCTGATGCATCTCGACGCCGCGGGCCACGAGGTCTTCGACGTACGGGCCGACGAGTACGACGGCCACCCGACGAGCCTCGGCGTACGCGTGCCGCCGGTCGAGGCACACCGTCTCGACGCCTATGTCTCGCACGCGCTCAAGGACGGCAGCCGCACCTACGGCATCTACTTCCGCATCCGGCTGCGGGAAGGCGGGCTGCGCTGGACCCATACCCAGGGGTTCATCCACCGTGACGGGGCGGGCCGGCCGCACCGCATCGTCGGCATCGTCCGCGACGCCACCCAGGAGCTGGGCGACAGCACGGCCCGGCATCAGCGCGCCGACGAGGAGGAGGACCGCCGCCGCCGCACGAGCATCGTGCAGGGCACCACGGCGGCCCTCGCGCACGCCCGTACCGTCCGGGACGTCATCGACGTACTCAAGGACACCCACGGCCTCGCCCACCTGGGCGCGTCGAACCTGGTCATGGGCCTGGTCGAGGCGGGGCGGATCCGCCTTGTCGCGGAGGGGCCCGTGGGCAGCTTCGTGCCGGGCACCAAGTTCACGCGGATCGACGAGCGGTACCCGATGAGCGACGCCGTGCGCACGCTTTCGCCGCGCTTCATCGAGACGGCGGCGGAGTTCGCCGCCTCGTACCCGGATCTGTGGCCGCACATAGACAAACTGGGCATCACCTCGGCCGCGTATCTGCCGCTCATCGCGCAGGCCAAGCCGATCGGCGTGCTCGGCCTGCTCTACCAGGACAAGACCGGCTTCACCGAGGAGGAGCGCAACGTCCTGGTCGCCCTCGGCAGCGGCATCGCCCAGAGCCTCCAGCGCGCCATGTTCTACGAGCAGGAGAAGGACCTCGCGCAGGGCCTCCAGCAGGCGATGCTGCCGCGCACCATCCCCGGCGTGCCCGGCGCCGACATCGCCGTCCGCTACCGCTCGGCGGCGCTCGGCCGGGACATCGGCGGCGACTGGTACGACGTGATCCCGCTGCCCGGCGGCCGCGTCGGAGCGGTCATCGGCGACGTACAGGGCCATGACACCCATGCGGCCGCCGTCATGGGCCAGCTGCGCATCGTGCTGCGCGCCTACGCCGCCGAGGGGCACCCGCCCGCCACCGTCATGGCCCGCGCCTCCGGCTTTCTGCACGAGCTGGACACCGAACGCTTCGCCACCTGTCTCTACGCGGAGGCCGACCTGTCGTCGGGCGTGGTCCAGCTGGTGCGGGCGGGACACATCGACCCGCTCCTCCAACGGACCGACGGCACCTGTCGCAGGGTGCCGGTCGAGGGCGGTCTGCCGCTGGGGCTCTCGGCGGAGTTCGGCCGTCTCGAGTATCCGGTCACCACCTTCGAACTCGACGCGGGACAGACCTTGTTGCTGTTCACCGACGGCCTCGTCGAGGCGCCGGGCGCCGACCTCGACGACGGTCTGCGGGCCCTCGGCGAGCTTGCCTGCTCGGGGCCGCGTGACCTCCAGCATCTCGCGGACCGGCTCTGCGGAATCGTGGACGAGCGGGGCGGCGAGGACGACGCGGCGCTGCTTCTCCTGCGCCGGCACATGGTCGACGCCCCCCGGTCCGGCGGCCGCCTCCAGCAGCACGTGGGCCCGGGCGACCCGGAAGCGCTGGCCGAGGCCAGGCACATGATCCGGGCCGCGGTGCGCGCCTGGGGCGCCGGGGACGGCGCCGACGAGATCGAACTCGTGGCGGACGAGTTGATCACCAACGCACTGATGCACACCGATGGCGCGGCGGTCGTGACCCTGCGGGTGGTCAGCGGCAACGAACGGCGCCTGCGCGTCGAGGTCGAGGACTCCTCCAGCGCACTGCCGCGCCGCCGGGAGGCCGGGGAATCGGGGGTGTCGGGGCGCGGGTTGCTGCTGGTGGACATGCTCGCGGATGTGTGGGGTGTCGAGTCGCGTGGCACCGGCAAATGCGTGTGGTGCGAGTTCATCGTGCCCGCCCGGGAGAACGAGGGTTAGGGGCGAGCGGATGACACGGCCGGAACCAGACAGGGGCGAGCGGATGACACCGTCGGAATCAGGACAGGAGTGAGCGGATGCCGGAGCTTCCCGAGGTCGAGGCGCTGCGCGCCTTCCTCACCGACCACCTCGTCGGCCACGAGATCGTGCGGGTGCTGCCCGTGGCGATCAGTGTCCTCAAGACGTACGACCCGCCGCTCACCGCCCTCGAGGGGCGCACCGTCACGGCCGTGGCGCGGCACGGCAAGTTCCTCGACCTGGACGCGGACGGCCTGCATCTGGTCACCCACCTCGCCCGCGCGGGCTGGCTGCACTGGAAGGACCGCCTCCCCGACGGCACGCCACGCCCCGGCAAGGGCCCTCTCGCGCTGCGGGTCGCCCTGGAGGACGGGGAGGGCTTCGACCTGACGGAGGCGGGCACACAGAAGCGCCTCGCGGTGTACGTGACCGACGACCCGGCGACGATCCCCGGCATCGCGCGCCTGGGCCCCGACCCGCTGGCCCCGGACTTCGACGAGGACCGTTTCGCCGCGCTCCTGTCGGACGAACGCCGGCAGATCAAGGGCGCGCTGCGGGATCAGACCCTGCTCGCGGGCGTCGGGAACGCGTACAGCGACGAGATCCTGCACGCGGCCCGCATGTCTCCGTTCAAGCTCACGTCGAGCCTCACGAAGGACGAGGTCCATGGGCTGTACGCGGCGTTGCGCAGCACGCTGACCGAAGCGGTGGAGCGCTCGCACGGAGTCGCGGCGGGCCGCCTCAAGGCGGAGAAGAAGAGCGGTCTGCGCGTGCACGGCCGCGCCGGTGAGACGTGCCCCGTGTGCGGCGACACCATCCGCGAGGTCTCCTTCAGCGACTCATCGCTGCAGTACTGCCCCACCTGCCAGACGGGCGGAAAGCTGCTGGCGGACCGGAGGATGTCCCGGTTGCTGAAGTAGCCCTGCACGCGGGCGGGTTCAGGGGCTTCGTAAGGTCAGCAGACGCTGTCCGCCGGTGGTGCGCACCTCGTAGCGGGCGATGTCCTCGCGGGGCAGGGCCGCGCCGCCTTGCGTCGACAGTTCTTCCGACGACTCGCCCGCGGGTGCCTTCCATGTCGTCACCGTCTGCTCGGAGCCGTCCGTGCCGACGGCGACGAGCTCGCAGACGTGGGGGCCCTCAGGGTCGCGGACTCGGAGCCCGATGTCCGTGCCCCAGTCGCGGCCCCGCACGGTCAGGGTCGCCGAGACTCCGGTCCGGCCGTCGCGGGCGGTGATCTGATCCGGGCCGGGCCCCTCGGCCCGCAGCGCCGCGGTCACGGGAGCCGCGAGCGCCAGCACGACGCTTGCCACGACCGCACACAGCCACCGCCTGCGCCCAACCCTGCGCAGCCGCACGGCCTCGGCGAGCAGTCGTTCGCCGAGGCCGGGGCCGGGCACGGCCAGCGGCTCGACGTGGGGTGGCGTGAGACGCTCGTAGGCGGCCAACTGCTGTGCTGTCGGACGGAGTTCCGTCAGCAGGGCCCGGCACTCGGCGCAGTCCATGAGGTGGTCGTCAAAGCGGAAGGTGTCGGCCGCGTCGAGGAGACCGAGCGCGTAGGCGCCGGCGTCGCGGTGCCGCTCCAGGGGCCTCATGGCGTTCCTTGCGTGACGGGACGGGCAGGGGGTGTTGCCTGCCCTCCCGTACGCAGCGGACCGTCGAATCACTCAAGACACGGGACGCGAACACTCGCACGGGGTATCAGGGCGACTCCGTGGCGGTGTCGGAACGTCTCTGCCGGGGCGTCAGAACAGATGGATCGCCAGGTGTCCCAGCGGCAGCCCCAGGCGCCAGGCCGCCGTCCACACCTTGGGTCCGTCGTCCTCACCGCACGGCGACCCGCCGCCCGGCACCGCGTCCAGATCGGGCGCGAGCAGCTCCGTCTCCTCGAGCCATCGCCATGCCAGGTCGGCCAGAAGGAGGTCGGGCGCGGGTTCGCCGGAGGCGACCGCGTCCGCCGTGAGCAGGGCCATCCGCTCGCCCACCCAGTCGAGCCACGGCTGGTCGTACGCCGTCAGGGACAGCCAGGTCTCCAGCTGGGAGACCACGCGGATGCCCGAAAGCTCGCCATTCGTGTCGGAAAGGAAAATAGTCAGGGCCAGAGCATCACGCCCCGCGCGGTATTCGAAAGATGTCGGCGGCATCAAATCGCCGGTACGCAGCAATTCGTCCGCGATGTACTCGGCGTACAACCACGCCATCGGCACGGCCAGTTCGCCATCACTCGGGCCCTCCGTGTTTCCTCGGCTCTCGTGCAGCATCCCGTCTCGCCTTCCTCCGATCCGTGCGCGTCGCCGGCCTCTGGCCCCCAATCCGGAACACGGATGAGGACAGCCGATTACCCGAAGGGGCCTCCGAGCAAGGCGCTTTACGGAGGCTTGACCCAGGCCTCGGTTTCGTCGCAGGTAGGGACCCCTCTGTTCTTCGTGTCACATGGCTGGATGATTTAAGTCCGTTTCGGGGACTATGACGGCATTGCTGCTTGACTCGACCTTGTGTCCGAATGTGGATTCGTTTCGCCGAATATCCCCCATTCACGGAGCATGGTCGATGACGCACCGCACACCCCAGGGAACAGCCCTTCTGGCCGCAGCAATGATCGGAGCCACTCTCGCCGGGACCACCGCCTGTACGGCGAATACGGAGCCCACACAGGAACGGAATACGGAGCAGCGCGGCGAAAGACAGCGGGAAGACAGACAGCGGGAGGACACCCAGGGCGGAAATCGGGACGCTCCGCCCCCCGCCCCGTCGGCGGCAGGTGGCGGCCAGGACGCCCCGCGCGCCTTCACGCTCGTCGCCTCCGGGGATGTGCTCCCGCACTCCTCGATCATCGACCGGGCCAGCGCCGACGCGGGCGGCCACGGCTACGACTTCGTGCCGATGCTCAAGGATGTCAAACCCGTCGTGTCCAAGGCGGATCTGGCGATCTGTCACATGGAGACGGTCTACGGCGAGAACGGCGACTACACCGGCTACCCCAGCTTCAAGTCCCCGCCCCAGATCGCCCAGGCCCTGGCGGCCACCGGCTACGACGCCTGCTCCACCGCCTCCAACCACACGCTCGACGACGGCGCCGCGGGGGTGAGCCGGACCCTCGGCGCGCTCGACAAGGCAGGCGTCAAGCACGCGGGTTCGGGCCGCACGGCCGCCGAGGGCAGATCGCCCGCCTGGCTGCGGGCGGGCGGCGCGAAGGTGGCGCAGCTCGCGTACACGTACGGCACGAACGACGCCCCGATGCCCCCGGGCAAGCCCTGGTCGGTCAACCTCATGGAACGCGAGCGGATCATCGCGGACGCACGGGCCGCACGGAAGGCCGGCGCGGACGTGGTCGTCGTCTCGGTGCACTGGGGCACGGAGTGGCAGGACGCCCCCGATATCCGCCAGTTGAGCCTCGGCAAGCAGCTCACGGCGTCCCGCACCGGCGGCCGCCCGGACATCGACCTGATCCTGGGCACCCACGCACATGTCCCGCAGGCCTACGAGAAGGTCAACGGGACCTGGGTCCTCTACGGCATGGGCGACCAGATCGCCGGCGACATGATCAATCACGAGGGGGCGAACGACCCGCGGGGCAACCAAGGCACCCTGGGCCGCTTCACGTTCGCCCCGCCCGCGGCCTCCGGCGGCCGCTGGGAGGTCAAGAAGGCCGAGTTCATCCCTCAGTGGTTCAACACGGACACGGGGCGCGTGACCAACCTGAACGCGGCGCTGGAGCGCGGCGCTGACGTCGCGGCCATCCGCGACCGGATCCGCGGCATCGTCCTGAGCCGGGGGGCGGGGAAGGCAGGCCTGCTGATGGGCAAGTAGCGGGAGCGGCCGTTCGGTGAGCCGTCCCCGGACGCGTGTCCCGTGCTCCGGCGGCGTGTGGCCGGCCTGGATCTCAGCCCGGCCACACGCCTCCAACGGCGTCTCACCCGAGCCGCAACAGCCACCCCCGCCCCGGCTCCACCCGTATCGCCTCGCCCGCGGCGAATTTCCGTTCCGGCTGGAAGCCCTCGATCGCCGGAGCGTAGGCGCTGATGGGGCCCGTGGCCGTACCGAGGGTGATGTCCACGGGTTCCCCGGCCCATGAGGCGAGGGCCGTCGCGATCCCTCCGGGTCCCTCCCAGGTGGTGGCGAGGACATCGGCGCGTCCGGTACGGACCGGTGGCGCGTCGGTGGTCCACCACCCCGTCATCTCGGCTTCCACGAGCCGGAGTTGGTCGAAGGCGTGCCATAGCGGCCGTACGTCCGTCATGGGCGCCCGCGCGGTCATCCCGAAGACAAGGCCGCGCCAGGGATTGCCGCCGCCCTCCAGCATCTCGCCCATCAGGCCGAAGGGAATGCCGGAGATCTCGACGAGCCAGTACGCGGGATCGCCCCCGGCGGCCCCGTCCGTGCCCTCGTAGTCGAAGAGCTCACCCAGCCAGAGCCGGTCGACGTAGGGCAGCAGCTCCGCGTACAGATTGGCGCTGGAGGCGAACCCGTCCGGCTCGCGGTACTGGTTGCAGGAGTGCAGGTCGACCAGCGGCGGCCTCTCGCCGGAAGCGGAGAGCACCTTGCGGACCCGCTTCATGGTCGTCCGGTCGTACGCCACGTCGTCGAGGTAGAGCCCGTCGACGCCGACCACCCGCCGCAGCCGCTCGATGCCGCACACATAGGAGTTGTGCCACCGCGAGTCGCCGGAGGTGACGACCGCGACGTCCCCCACGTCCGGCGCCACCCATCCGGGCACGTAGTTCCCGCCCAGATGCTCCCGCAGCCACGCGTGCCCGCCCCCGGGACCCGGTGCGAAGATCTCGTCGCCCAGCGAGGCGAGCACCGGCAACTCCGGTGTGTGACGCGTCAGTTCACGCACGGTGTCGTACACCTTGACCTGGATCCCGAGCCGGTGCGCCTCCCCGGTGTAGGAGCGCAGGGCGTCCGCGCCCAGGAGCGGGTCGTTGATGTACGGGTTGGGCGGCGTGGCGTGGTGCAGATTGGCGACGTTCGCGCCGTACCCGGCGATCTCCGTGGGCGACGCGTACGCGTGGAAGTAGCGCTCGGAGAGCTGCCGCGACGGGTCGAGCGGCTTGAACGGAGTCAGGAGGAGCCGGAACTCGAAGCAACGGCTCTCACCCGCTCGCAGCGTGAGCGGACCGCTGAACGCGGAGAGGTCGCGCACCCCCTCGCTCGTGCGCAGCCGCACCCCGCCCGCCCCGTCGCCCGCCCAGGAGCGCGGCGTGCGCAACGGCTTCTCGCGGTAGTAGTTGGTGTTGAGCGGCCGCGCGTAGTGCTCGTCACGCAGGCTCAGCTGGAGCCCCGCAGCCGGATCGCCGATCCAGAAGGCGTCCTGGTTGCGGGTGGGTGTGTCCCACGCCCAGTCGTACGTCACCGGGCACGCCCGGCCCGTCAGACCGAGGCCCATCGCGTACCGCGCGACCTCTTCGCGCACCGGCACGTCCAGCGTCACGTCGAGCTCGGTGTCGGCCGTGGCCTCGACGGTGGCGCGCACGACGAGGAAGCCGTCGGCCTCCAACTCGCCCTCGGTGCGCAGGAGTACGTCCTGCCCTGCGGCCCGTGAGGACCAGTGGACCCGTGCGGGGCCCGGCCGGTCCAGGCTGAGCGGCCCATGTGCCAGAGGTCGGCCGAGGTCCAGGGTGACGGGCGCGGCGAGCAGGTCGCGGGGCGGGCCGTCGGCGCGCGTGACGCTCGGCGTGAAGGTGGAGACCAGCCGCCGGGGGAGACCCTCCGGGCCGATGTCGACCGTGCGGCCGAGCAGCCCCAGCCGCTGTCCGCCGTCCGTGGCGGCCACCTCGATCGGGGTGAACGGCGCCAACGGCTCGTCGTCCTGCGCGAGCGTCGAGTCCAGCCAGCCCAGCCGTGCCAGCCGCCACGGTTCACCGGCGCCGCCGTCTGGCACGGCGTCCTGGCCGACGGTGACGCGCAGGGGCAGCACGCGCTCCGGCACACCGGCCGCGCGGACGGCGATCTCCCCTTCGTACAGGCCGGGTTGAGTCTCCTCCGGCACCTCCACGCCGAACCACAGGGCCCCCGCGTGCCCCTGGCCGACCGCGACGCGTCGCTCGAAGGTCTGGCCGCGTGCGTCGGTGCCGCCCGTGCTGAGGCACCGTACGGAGAAGGGAAGCCCGCGGATCTCGCCGCGTACGTCCGTCAGCTCCCGGAGTGCGTACACGCCGACCTGCACCGCGTGGAACTCCCCGCGGTCGGCCGTGACGTCGAGTGGGGCGAACGGAGTGGCCAGGGCCCAGCGTGCGGGCAGCCGTTCATACCGGCCGAGCGGGTGGGCGCGGTCCTCGCCGAAGAGAAGCAACTGGGCACCGCTGTGCGCCCGTTGCAGCCGGACGCATTCGTCTTCCGTCGCCGCGAAGCCGAGCGGCGCGAAGGAGTCGACCGCACTCGCCGCCTCGTAGCCGAAGGCGTGGGCGCGGGGCAGCTTCTCCCATCCGTCGGCGCCGTGCAGGCCGCAGCGGTGCACCCAGCCGGGGTCCGCGGTCCGCGTCGGGGGCCGGTAGGCGGCCTGCGGATAGTAGGGCTTGCCCGTGTGCGCGTACGGGAGATAGTGCACGGCGTAGGTGCCGGGGCCGTCCACCGGCTCGAAGGCGATGCGCCCCCTCTCGGCCGTGGCGTCGACCGTGACGGTGTTGCGCACGCGTTCCCCGGACGGCCCGATCACGATCACGTCCACCGCGCCGGGGTCCGGGTCCTGGCGCCGCCACGGCAGTTCGGCCGCGACGGCGGGTGCCGCGGTGTCGGAGGCGTCCGCGCGCACGAGAAGCCGGTGGTTACCGTAGACGTCGCTGTCCCAGGAGCCGATCCCGCACGCAAGCTCCGGATGACCAGTCTCACCCATCTGTGCTCCCCCAAGGGCGCTATTTATTAGGTAAGTTTCTCAATCGCTCCGGGTCACACTGGAGATCAACCGATCGCGCTGTCAAGGGGGACGCCTTGAATCGGGAAGACATGAGCGGGGACCCGTCGCTGCTGCGCCGCCTCAACGCGGCCGCCGCCCTGCGCGTGCTGCGCGAGCGCGACGAGATCACCGTGCCCGAACTGGCGGGGCTCATCGGTGTGTCGCGGCCCACGGCCCAGGACCTCACGGCCCAGCTGCTGCGCGAGGGCCGCCTGGTGGAGCTGACGCCGGGCAGCGGCAGTGTGGGCAGACCGGCCCGCAGATTCCGCTTCCGGGCCGAGGCCGCCCACGTCCTGGGCGTGGACATCGGCGCCCACAAGATCCTGGTGCACGCCGCTGACCTGCTCGGCCGCACCGTGGCCACCCAGCGCGTGGCGGTCACGCCCGAACTCCCGGCACGGCAGCGCCTCGACGCCGTCCGCGAGGCGATCGCGGGCTGCCTGGCCCAGCCTGCCGCCGCGCAGGTGCGCCCGCTGGCGACCGGTGTCGGCACCAGCGGCATGGTGGACGCCGCGGGCCGGGTGGTGGAGAGCGACTCGCTGCCCCAGTGGACGGGCCTCGACCTCACCCGCGAACTCGCCGACCCGGCCCACGGCCCCGTCGTCGTGGGCAACGACATCCAGCTCGCGACCCTCGCCGAGTGCACCGGGGGAGTGTCGGTGGGCGCCGGCGACTGCGTGTACCTGTACGTCGGCAACCGGCTCGGCATCGGCCTGTGGCTGCGCGGACAGTTGCATCGCGGACACCGGGGCGCGGCGGGCGAGATGGTCGCGGGGGACGGCTGGCAGCGGTGCTACCAGCGGCTTCTCGACTGGTTCGCGGGACATGAGGGCGCGGACAGGCCCACCCGCGAGAACGCCGCCCGCGCGGTGGTGACCGCGGCGGCCGCGGGTGACGGCGGGGCCAGGTACACCCTGCGTGCCTTCGCCGAGGCCCTGGCCGACAGCCTGGCCCGCCATGTCGCCGTGCTCGACCCGCAGTCCGTCGTGCTCGGCGGCGGCATCTCCCGCGCGGGCGCCCTGCTCAGCGAGCCGTTCGCGGCGCGGCTCGGCGCTCTCTGCCCCTATCGGCCGACGGTCCAAACCTCCGTACTCGGCGAGGAATCCACCGCAATCGGGGCAGCTCGCCTCGCACTGGAGCACATCGAGCAGATCGAGCGCGCCGAGCAGAAAAGTCCAACTCTCTAGGACCGGAAGGTGGTTGACGGGCGGGAGTCACGCTTCGATGATGTGGCTCTCTTTCGGCAAGTTGGCTTCTTAATTGGCCGGCTCTCGACGGCCGTCCCGGCTGTCGGCTGCCACTTTTCTGTTCCGTCGTGCCGCCAGGCCAGGGAGTACGTGTGACATCCCCAGCAACGCAGCGCAGGCCACGAGCCGCGTCGCCGCCACCGTCCGGGTCAGCTCCAAATGAGCAGCTTCGGATTCCCCCTGCGTTCACCGCGGACCCGCGAGGCACGCCCCCGCGAGGAGCGGCCCGCCTGGGAAGAGCCGCCGACGAAGATCGGCTCGACCGCCAAGGCCGTCGTCATCACCGTCATCTGCGCCGTGATGATCCTGCCCTTCCTCACGGTCCTCTCCACCAGCCTCGCCTCCCGCGAGGAGATCACCGAGGCGGGCGGCTTCGTCCTCTTCCCCACGGACCCGACCCTGGAGGCGTACCGCACGATCCTCTCCGGCGGCATCGTCTCCCGGGCCGTCGTCGTCAGCGTCCTGATCACCCTCGTCGGCACGGCGCTCTCGCTCCTGACGACGATCGCGCTCGCCTACGGCCTCAGCAAGCGCGGCGTCCCCGGCAGCAAGCCGATCCTCCTGATGGTGCTCTTCACGCTGCTCTTCGTGCCGGGCATGGTGCCGATGTACGTGGTGGTCAAGGAGCTCGGGCTCCTCGACTCCTACTGGTCGTTGATCCTCCCCGTCATGATCAACGCCTTCAACCTCGTCGTCCTGCGGGCGTTCTTCATGAACATTCCCGAGGAGCTCTACCAGGCGGCGCGGATCGACGGCGCGGGTGACTGGCGGATCCTGACCCGCATCGTGCTTCCGCTGTCCAAGGGCGTCGTGGCCGTCGTCGGTCTCTTCTACGCGGTGACGTACTGGAACGCGTTCTTCAACGCCATGCTCTACCTCAACGACTCGGGCAAGTGGCCCATCCAGCTGGTCCTGCGCACCTACGTCGTCCAGGGCAAGTCCATCTCGGGCGACCAGCTCGGCGTCAGCCACATGCCGCCCCAGCAGTCGATCTCCATGGCCGTGGTCATGATCGCGCTCATCCCGATCCTGCTGCTCTTCCCGTTCCTGCAGAAGTACTTCACCAAGGGCGTGCTCACCGGCGCCATCAAGGGCTGACTTTCCCGTTCCCCGAACCCCCTTTGCGGAGATTCCCATGACAGGCATGTCCCGACGTACTTTCCTGAGCCTCTCCACCGCCGTCGCGGCGGGCGCGGCAGCGACTTCGCTGACGGGCTGCGGCTCGGGTGCGAAGAAGACGGGCGAGGCGGCATCGGCGAAGGTGAAGCTGCCCTCGTACGTCCCCTTCGGCAAGGTCAAGCCCGATCTGCCGCCGAACGCGAAGGGCCTGTCCGCGGGGTTCCTCTCGTACCCCAAGGACCTGGTGCGCAGCGTCCCGAAGACCCCCGGTGACGGTTCGAAGATCACGGTGCTCACCGAGATCTGGACACAGCCGCCCGCCCCGGCGGGCTCCAACGCCCACTGGAAGAAGGTGAACAAGGAACTCGGCGTCGACCTGGAAGCGATCCTGGGCACCGACCCCGGATACGAGGAGAAGTTCTCCGCGGTCATCGCGGGCGGCGACCTGCCCGACCTCCTGTGGATACCGCCGAACCAGGGCATCCAGCACATCGCCGAACTGCTCGAGGCCAAGTGCGCGGACATCACGGAGTACGTCTCCGGGGACGCGGTGAAGGACTATCCGAACCTCGCCGCGATGACCCCAGCGCACTGGAAGACCGCGGTCGTCAACGGCAAGATCTGGGGCGCCCCCAGCCCGTACCCCGCCTTCGGGCAGGTCTACGGCGGCAATCCGAGGATCTGGGAGAAGGCGGACGGCTTCTCGGCGAGCAGCCCCGAGGAGTTCCTCGCCAAATGCAAGGAGGTCACGGGCGGCAAGGTCTGGGCCCTCGAGCCGATCTACGTCAACGCCGCCAGCGTGATGAGCCAGTGTTTCGGAGCCCCCAACAAGTGGCGGCAGAACAAGGACGGTTCGCTCACCTGGTTCCAGGAGACCGACGAGTACACCGAAGCCCTCAACTTCGTCCTGAAGCTGAAGAAGGCAGGGGTCTTCTACCCCGGCAACCCCAAGATGGCGGACGCGAACACCAAGCTGGCACAGGGCTCGATCGGCGCCACCGTCCACGCCAACCCCTTCAACGCGCGCAGGGACATCCGCGTACAGGACCCCGCCCTGGCCACCGAGATCCTGATCCCGTTCGGTGTGGGCGGCAAGAAGCCGAAGCACCACTACCACCTGGGCACGATCGGCTACACCGCCATCAAGAAGGGCGACGAGAAGCGGGTGCGCATGCTGCTCCGTGTCCTCGACTACCTGGCCGCGCCGTTCGGCACCACCGAGCGCGAGTTCCTCGAATTCGGCACGGAGGGCGAGGACTTCACGTACGACAAGAACGGCTTCCCGGAGCGTTCCAAGAAGGGCAAGCAGCAGGTCGAGGGTCTGTTCAGCGGACTGACCACGGCGACCACCTCACCCTTCGCGCTGGTCGCGTCGGCGTTCCCGGGCACCGCCCGTGCCCAGGACGTCAAGGACGTCTACGCAGCCGAGCAGAAGCTCATCGAGACCGCCATCCAGAACCCGGTCGTCGGCCACTACTCCGACGCGTACACCCAGCACTACGGCCGCATGTCGACGGAGGCGACCGATTTGGTCAACGACATCGTCAGCGGCCGCAAGAAGCTGAGCGAGTGGAAGCCCTTCTGGGCGGAGTGGAAGAACAAGGGTCTGGAGCAGATGGCCCGGGAATTCCAGAAGTCCATCGAGAGCGCCGCCTGAGCGGCACCGTCAGGGAACGCGGTCGGTCTTGGCCAGCTCCGACTTCCGGTACGAGTACGCGAAGTAGATGACAAGGCCGAGCGCGAACCACACCGCGAACCGTGCCCACGTCTGCCACTGGAGGAACGTGATCAGCCAGATGGAGAAGACGACCCCGATGGCGGGCACCACCGGCATTCCGGGGCAGCGGAACGTACGCGGCAGGTCGGGCTGCTTGTAGCGCAGCACGATCACCGCGACGCACACCACGACGAAGGCCAACAGGATGCCGATGTTGGTCAGTTCGGCCGCCTCGCCGATCGGCAGGAACCCGGCGATGGCGGCCGAGGCGAACCCGACGATCCATGTCACCCGCGTCGGCACGTGGCGGGTCTTGTGCGTCTTGGCGAACCACTTCGGCAGCAGGCCGTCACGCGACATGCTGAACCAGACGCGGGTGACGCCGAGCATGAAGGTGAACATCACGGTGAGGATGCCGATGATCGCGCCGACCGCGATGACGTCGGCGAGACCGCCGAGGCCCACGGACTTGAAGGCGGTGGAGAACCCGCTCTCCGGGTCGATGTCCTTGTAGCTCTGCATGCCCGTGAGGACGAGACAGGCCAGGACGTACAGGACCATCGAGATCGCCAGGGAGTAGAGGATCGCCTTGGGCATGTGGCGCTGGGCGTCCTTGGACTCCTCGGCGGCGGTGCTCATCGCGTCGTAGCCGAACACGGCGAAGAAGACGGTGGCCGCTCCCGTGAACGCCCCGCTGACTCCGAAGGGGAAGAACGGCTCGTAGTTCCCGGTGTTGATGTGGAAGAACCCGACCGCGATCACCACGAGAACGACGATGACCTTGAGGACGACCACGACCATCTCGAAGCGTGCCGCGTTCTTGATGCCCAGCGTCAGCAGATAGGCGATGAGCAGGCAAAGGACCGCGGCGAACAGGTCCACCTTGTGGCCGTCGCCCGTGCCGGGTGCGCCCAGCATCCAGGCAGGGAGCTGCGCGCCCATGTCGTTGAGCAGGAAGTTGAAGTAGCCGGAGATGCCGATCGCGACCACCGCCACGATCGCCGTGTACTCCAGGAGCAGGTCCCAGCCGATGAACCAGCCCGTGAGCTCGCCGAGGACCACATAGCCGTAGGTGTACGCCGATCCCGCCTTCGGGATCAGGCCCGCGAACTCGGCGTACGAGAAGGCCGCCGCCGCGCTCGCGATTCCGGCGATGAGGAAGGAGATGAGGACGGCAGGACCGGCCGTGCCGTTGGCCACCGTCCCGGCGAGGGTGAAGATGCCGGCGCCGATGATCCCGCCGACGCCGATCGCGGTGAGCTGCCAGAGGCCGAGCGAGCGGGAGAGCCCGCCACCCGCTCCCTCTTCGGTCTCGTCGATGTGTTCGATGGGCTTGCGGCGCAGAACGCCGTGCCCCATCCGGAGTCCCGCCATGAGCTCCACCTTCTCGCGGACGGCAGTCGGCTGATGGCGGATCATGATGGCGCAGGCGCGGCCGGGACGGAAGACGCCACACCCCTCATGGGTGTGAGGGTTCAGCAGTCCGGGCGCCGGAGGTTACGGCACCACGGTGACGGGCCAGCGGCCCGCCTTGACGAGGCGTACCGCGACCGAGCCGACGATCCGGTGTCCCGCCTGCTCGGAGGCGCCGACGATGACGGCGTCGGCCTTGAGGTCGTCTGCCGCCGTGACCAGGCCGCTGTAGGGGTCGCCACGGAAGGTGTGGAACTCCCAGCGCACGTCGAATATGTCCTTCACCCGCTCCGCCGACTCCCTGATCTCGGCGATCAGCCCCTCGGCGATCTCGTCGGTCGCCTCGGCCACCGGGGCGCCCAGGGCGGCGCCCGCGGCCATCACCGGCTGGATGTAGACGACGGCGAGCAGGGCGCGCTGCCGTCGCGCGAGGCCTCCGGCATAGGCGGCGGCCCGGAGCGAGGAGTCCGATCCGTCGACACCGACGACGATCACCTTCGGGCCGTCGGTCCCGCGTTCGAACTGATGGGAGTGGTCTTCAGTCACAGCCGAGAGGTTAACGGAGAGCACGATTCCTGTTGACGGCGCCCACGGCCGGGTCCGGGGCTTCGCCCCAGGGCCAAGGTCCGCCGCCGCTGAGCCCTTGTCTCTCCCCTGTCTCCCTTTGTCTCCGCTGGTCCCATCGGGTGCTTTCGTCGCACGCCGTGGTGTTGCTGTCCGGCGTCGGCCTTCCGCCATGCGACGGATTAGTAATGAAAAAGGATCAAATGACTCCAGGGCGCCGCGCACTTCTGCGCGGCGCCGCTGTCTTCGGTCTGGTCGCGACCGCCGGATGCGCGGGCACGGAGCGTACGGCGACGCCGGGGCCCACGGCCTCCGGCGGTTCCGCGGCCGGCGGCCCGCCCGCCGCGCCCGCCCGCAAGCCCTCCGCGTACCGCCTCCAGCCCATGGCCGGCAACGGCCCGCCACGCGCCGCGCGCGCCCTGCCCCGCGTCCGCAAGGCGCCGATCCTGCGCATGGACGGGCAGGGCCGCAGCATGTTCCTGACGTTCGACGACGGACCCGACCCGCGCTACACGCCGGGCATCCTGAGCACCCTGCGCAAGTACGACGTCCGTGCCACGTTCTTCGTCTGCGGCGAGATGGCCGTCGACAACAAGGACCTGCTTCGGCAGATGGCCGACGACGGGCATCTGATCGGCAACCACACCTGGACGCACCCGCTCCTCCCGAAGATGAGCCGGAGCGCGATGCGCGAGGAGATCGAGCGCACCTGCGACGTCGTGGAGGAAGCAGTGGGCGAAGCCCCCGCCTGGTTCCGGGCCCCCTACGGCGCCTGGAACCGCAACGCCTTCCAACTGGGCGCCGACCTCGGCATGGAGCCGCTCGCCTGGACCGTGGACACCCTGGACTGGACGGAGCCGGGCACCGGAACCATCGTCCGGCGCGTACGGGCCGGTGCGGGGCCCGGGGTCGTGGTCCTCTCGCACGACGCGGGCGGCGACCGTTCCCAGAGCGTCGCGGCCCTGCGGACGTATCTGCCGGAGCTGATCGACTCGGGTTACCGGATCACGGTGCCGAGCCGCCACGCAATGTAGAAAGAATGTCGCCCGCCCGGCGCCGTGTTCCGCCGACGCATTCGCCGTCAGCGCACATCCACCAGGCGGGCGAAGGCGACGACGTTTCCGTCGTAACCGGACCGCTTGGAGAATCCGCCGCCGCAGGTGATGACGCGCAGTTCCGGAGCTCCCTTGTCGCTGTAGACGCGGCTGCCCGGGAAATTGTCCTTCTCGAAGACTTCGATTCCATAGATCTCGAAGACCGCGGTCTTGCGGTCCCTGCGCAGGACCTCGACGCGATTTCCCTTTTTCAGCGAACCCAGGCCGTAGAAGACGGCGGGGCCCTGCTGGTTGTCGACATGGCCGACGATCACGGACGTGCCCTTCTCGCCCGGCGACACGGCGCCGGTGAACCAGCCCGCGAGATTCGGGTCCTCCGCCGGAGGAGCGTCCACCCAGCCGTCCTCGTCGAGCCCGACCGGCATGACCGGCGCCTCCACCCGGATGCCCTTGATCCCCACGCGCTCGGCGGGCGAGAACGTCAGCGGCGCGACCTTCGGCTTCGCGCCGTCGGGCGCCTGGTCCGCGGCGGCGGCCGAAGCGGGCTGGGGCGGACCCACGTCGAATTCCCCTGAGCCATTCCGGATCAGCGCGAGGCCGGTCAGCAGAACGAGTGCCATCACGCCCCACGGCGCGCGCTTCCGCTGCGATTCCTCTTCATCGGCCGGCTGGGACGAAGGCATTCTCTGATCCCCTCTCAACGCGGCATTCGAACCGCGTCCGTTGCGCGTACAAGAACGCTAAGCGCGGCGCACGTGACGGGCGACAGAGCGGAAGCGAACGGGTGGCGCCCATACCGGGCATGCGCCATCCGAGTCGCGGTCGGCAGGAAATTTCTGACGGTCCGTGACCTGCGGCAATATCGGCTTGTACGTTCACGCTTCGGCGTGTCGCCTCACCAGGACGGCCGATCGCCGAAATGCGGGTCTGAGCAGGGCAACTGAGGGTCTGTCTGGGAGGCGCTCTCGCCGATCGACCGGGGAACGGTTACCCCGGGGCGCCTTCCGCGGAGGATTCACATGCGTACTTCTCGTATGCGCACCACTCGTGCCCTCGCGGTCGCCGTCACCGCGGGTGCCGTCGTCGGCCTCGCCGCCCCGACGGCATCGGCCTGGGCCGACCCGTCCAACATCGTCGCCATGCCGAGCGTGATCCCCCGCGGGGGACAGCTGACGGTCACGGTCGACGGCTCGTCCTGCTCGTCTCCGGGCAGCAAGGTCACGTCGAACGCCTTTCCCAACACGCCCCTGCACACCATGAACGGCGGCACGGCCAGCGCGAACCCCAGGGTCTACCACCACGCGAGCCCCGGTGCCCACAGCATCACCGTGCACTGCGGCGGCAAGACCCTGACCAAGCCCGACGCGTTCACCGTGATCCACGGCGGCGTCCGCGGTGGTCTCGGCGGCAGCAGCAGCTCCGGGGCGACCGGCACCGACATGGCGATCGGCGGGGCGCTCGTGACGGCCGCCCTGGTCGGCGGCGGAGTGTTCTGGATGCGCCGCCGCTCGGAGAACGCGGGGCGCGGCATCTGACCGCGGGCCCGGCCTCGGTGCGCCTGTCACTCGCACGTCGGGCGCTCGTACGCCGGGTGCTCGTACCCCGGGCTTGAACTGTTCCGCCTACCTGACCGGCGCGTCCCCCTTCCGCGCCGGTCGGGCGGCGGGCGGGTCAGGAGTTGTTGCCGTCCCCGGTGCGGCGGCGCGTCCAGTGGTACGCGGTGCCGAGGGTGCCCAGGATCAGGGCGCCGCCGAGGGCGATCTCGTGCAGGTCGAGCCCGCCGAAGCTGCCGCCCGCGCCCGCCTTGACCCCGTGGTGGACCGGGCCGGTGGGGTGGGAGGTGGGGTGATGGGTGGGGCGGCCCGTGGCGATGGTGAGGTCCGTGGTGCCGGTCTCGCCCTTGCAGTCGAAGGTCACCTCGTAGATCGCGCCGGGCTTGGCGTCGGGGAAGACCATCGCGGCGACGGAATTCTGCCCCTTGGGGATGTGGGCGTCGTCGAAGACGCCGGAGGTGACCTTCGCGTCGCCCTCGCAGCCGTCCACGCTGAGCTGGACCTGGCCGCCGGCGGCGATCGTGGACGGGGTGACGCGGAAGCCGAACGAGGTGATGTTGTTGCCGCCGTCACCCTCGTCGGCGACGGCCGGCGCGGCGGTGGCGGCGCCGAGGGTCAGGGTCGTGGCGGCGAGAAGAGCGGCCGAGGCGACGCGTATCGCGCGCATGATGATTCCTCCGGGTCCCCGAGGAGCAGCCGCGGACCTTCTTCCGCTTTCACCTGATATGCACCTCGATGCCGCAAACGCTAAGCAGGGACCCACGCGCCCGCGATCTATGTCGCGCGAACGGGGCAACGGTGTGGGCCGCACAGGGGAACGGGCGGGGTGTCGCGGGCGTGGTGACGGGGTTCCGGGGGCGAGGCGTGTAGAGGCGCAGGCGGGGCGGGACCCTGCGTCCGTGGAGGTGGGCAGCGAGGGAGCTGGGCCCCACTGGGGCCCGCCCTGGCGATCCTCCGTACTCCGCCGTACGGGGAGGGCCTCCCGCAGGTGATCCGCACGGTCCCGGGGCGGTGGCCGGCCCGGTGAGGTCAGAACGCCACTCGTGTGCCCGGCCCCTTCCGTGGCCGGCCGGGGCAACTCGCGCTCCGCGGCGCGAAGTCCGGACCGGGCGCCGCCGGTCGGGGCGGGCCCGGACGCGAAGGGGCGACGCGGGTGAGTCCGTCAGGAGCCGGGCGCCCACACGTGCGCCGCGCCGCCTCGCCACTCCACGAGGTGGGGATCGTCCAGGGCCATGTCCGCGTCGCCGAGGCCCGCGCGGCGCAGAAACTCCACCAGGTCATGATCGTCGCGCGCGACACCGACGGCCCGCCCGCGCACGGTGACCCGCCGTCCGCCGTCGGAAGCGGGCGGGTGGACGATGATGGGTGTCTGCCAGGTCATGCCACCAGAGTGCGCTGTACGGGGCCGCCGCGCAGCATGGTTTACGGACCTGCGTGCGAAGCCGGTCCCGGAAGACCGGGGTACCCCACTGCGCCGGGATTCCCGGCGCGGGTCAGACGGCCGGTCGGACGTGGTCGCGCCATAGGCTGTGCCCGATGATTGAGACCGTCGTGTTCGACGTGGGGGAGACCCTCACCAAAGATGACCGCTACTGGGCGTCCTGGGCCGATTGGCTCGGCGTGCCCCGTCACACCGTCTCCGCGCTCGTGGGAGGTGTCGTCACGCGGGGCCGCGACAACACCGAGGCGCTGCGGCTGCTCAGCCCGGACATAGACGTCGCCGCCGCCCATCAGGCCCGCGAGGCAGCGGGGCGCGGTGAGTACTTGGCCGAGACCGACCTCTACCCTGACGTGCGCCCCGCGCTCGGCGGGCTGCGCGACCAGGGGCTGCGTGTCGTCATCGCGGGGAACCGCACCGAGCGCGTGGGCGAGCTGCTGCGCCGCCTCGACCTGCCCGCCGATGTCGTCGCGACCTCGGGGGAGTGGGGCGTGGCGAAGCCCGACCCCGCCTTCTTCGCCAAGGTGATCGAGGTGGCCCAGGCCGCCCCGGAGCGGACGCTGTACGTCGGGGACCACCCCGCGAACGACATCTACCCCGCGAAGGCCGCCGGGCTGCGGGTCGCGCACATCCGGCGTGGGCCCTGGGGTCACTGGTGGGCGGACGACCAGGCCGTCGTCGAAGCCGCTGACTGGCGGATCGACTCCCTCACCCAGGTCGCGACGGTCATCGCGGAGTGAGTGACCGTCAGAGTCGCGGCCCCGCCCGGGAATTGAGGGCGGGGCCGCGCATCCCTCATCCCCCGAGGTTGTCGAAGAGGGCGCGGAACGGATCGGGGGTTGCCGCGACGCCGCGGCTGTAGGGGGCGTCGAAGTCCCAGATGAGGAAGAGCAGGAAGGCGATCAAGGCCGAGAACAGCCCCGCGAGGATGAGTTCGCGCGGAGTACGGCGGATCTGCAGGGCGAAGATCATGCCGACGGTGACGAGACCGCCCGTGATGAGACCGAACCAGACCACGCCGGGCATGGTCGCCCCAGCACTGTCGCCGCGGGAGTTGCGCGCGTCGTCGGCGATCGCGACCTGGTCGACCAGCGGCTGATAGGCCTGGGCCTCGAAGTCGGACTTGGGCTGGTAGTCGGTGACGTCGTGGCGTACCCGGTCCAGGAGTTGGGCGCCGCGGTCGGTGAGTTCGCCGCGGTCGGTCATCGAGTCCCACTCGGTGGTCACGACATGGCTGACATAGGCGTGTACATCCGTGCGGATGCGCTCACGGACGTCGTCCGGATAGACCCGCGCACGCTCCGACACCTCGTGCAACGCCTGGGCCTCGGTGTGCACATGGTCCTCGGCGACGCTGCGGGCCTCCCAGACACCGGCGATGGCCAGGCCGAGGACGATGGCATACACCACGCCGATCATCATCGTCATGTACTCGATGACGTCCGGGGTCTCCGAAGCGTCGTAATCCGGGCTGGTCCTGCGGTGCCGCAGGAAGGTGACGACCAGGACGACGCCGCACGCGGCCACCATCGCGAGGGTGAGAACAAGCCATTCCGACATGGGACCTCCGACGGGTCAGCGCGGCCGCAGCGCGGCGACGGCGAGCACCGCGGGCGCGGTGACGAGCAGGGTGAGTGAGACCAGGGACGGGCCGCTGCGGGGCGGCGCCTTGCGTGCCGTGATGCGGTACGAGGGGTAACTCACCGGCTTGGGCTTGACCTTGGCCGGGGGGGACGGGGTCGGCTTCGGACTGGGCGGCGGGGGTGGGGGCGGGGGCGGCGTGGGCTCAGGAGGGGTCGGCCGCGCGGGAGGTGGCGGCGGCGGTGGCGGGGGAGGCGGTGGCTCCGGCGCGGGCGGCTCCGGGCGCGGCGGCGGGGCCGGAGCGGGCGGCGGTGGTGGTGGCGGAGGCGGGGGTGGAGGCGGTGGCTTCGGACGACGGGTGGGGCCCGCCCGGCAGACCACTCCGTCGCCCGCGACGGCCACGGCGTCACCGCCGGGTGCGTCACCGATCGAGGCGTAGGCGCAGTTGTCGGCGGGCGCGATGGCGGGTGCGCCGGCAGGCGCCGCGGCAGCCGCCGGCGCACCGAGCAGCCAGGCCAGCACCAGGAGCGCCAGTAAGCGTGTGACCAGTCCGGACGAGGCCCTAGTGGATCCATGCACGTCAGGGATCATGGGCAGCGCGTCGCCCTGCCACGCCGATGCCGCCCTCCTGTGACCCGAAGGGAGGAGACGCCGGGCGCGGGCTTGACGAACAGGCGGACGTGGGCTTGACGAATGGGCGGGCGTGAGTCTGACGAATGGGCGGGAGCGAGCCCGACGAACGGGCGGGCGTGAGCCTGACGCAGAAAAGAATCTTGAACGCAGGTTGAACGCATCAGACGTCCCCACCCGTACCTAGGGCCATGCGTGACGCAAACTCAGCGGCGCGACACCCAAGCAGACAGCGGGAGTTACCGATGAAGACCTGGCGAAGCGCCTCACTCGTAGCGACAGCTGCGGCCATGCTGGCGCTGACGACGGCGTGTGGTCAGGAGAAGGGGGACCAGTCGCCGAACGGGCAGAACGTCGGCAACCAGGCCCCGGCCGAACAGGACGGGTACGGGGCAGGGGACGGGTACGGCGCCGACACGGGCGATGCGAAAGAAGGCGCCGGGAAGGCCAAGGCCGCCGGTCAGCTCGCCGTGTGGGACAGCAAGAAGCTCGGCAAGGTCGTCACCGACAGCGAGGGCTTCACGCTCTACCGCTTCGACAAGGACACGGCCCAGCCCCCCAAGTCGAACTGTGACGGCGCCTGCGCGTCGACCTGGCCCGTCGCCTCCCCCGAGGGCGCGGCAGCCCCGGCCGGAGTCGACAAGTCCCTGCTCGGCGAGGTGACCCGATCCGACGGCAGCAAGCAGCTGACCATCGACGGCTGGCCGATGTACCGGTACGCCAAGGACACCAAGGCCGGTGACGCCAAGGGCCAAGGCGTGGGCGGCACTTGGTACGCGGCCGCCCCCGACGGCAAGAAGGCCGCGCCCGCGGCCGACGAGGCCGAACCGCCCAGCGAGACGGCTCCCGTCGATCCGGCAGGTCTCTCCACCCGCAAGGACCCCAAGCTCGGGGAGATCGTCGTCGACAAGAACGGCATGACCGTCTACCGCTTCACCAAGGACTCCGCCTGGCCGATGAAGTCCGCGTGCACCGGCGCCTGTCTGGAGAAGTGGCCGGTGGTTCCGCCCGTGGCCAAGAACGACACCAAGGGGATCCTGAAGAAGGGGTTCGTCGTCTTCGACCGCCCCGACGGGCAGCGGCAGCAGACCATCGACTGCTGGCCGATGTACACCTTCGCCGGTGACAAGAAGCCCGGCGACACCAATGGCCAGGGCGTGGGCGGCACTTGGTACGCCGCCGGCCCTGACGGAAAGCCTGTCGGCGCCCCGAAGTAGGCGTACAGGAAGAAGGCGTACAGGAAATAGACGTACGGGAAATAGAGGTACAGAAGCAGTCGGCGTCGATGGGCTAGTCCGAAGACGAAGTCAGCCACGAAGGGGGGTCGGTCAGAAGTACCTCGCGTACGGTCTACCGGTCCGTTCCTTTCCCCCTCCCGGGGAGGAACGGACCGGTTCTTTGGGTTGAAATTCGGCACTTGCCACAGGCAGTGACCGAGAACGGACGCCCAATTTCCGTTTTGACTCGCTCCCTTGGCGGACGATCAGTAGCCTCACCTTCGAACACCGGCTCGTCTCGCCTACGTCTTGGAGTCCTGATGGAGCGTCCCGCCTGGGCCCCGCAGGGCATCGACATCACGATGCCCAGCGTGTCCCGCATCTACGACTATTACCTGGGCGGTTCGCACAACTTCGAGGTCGACCGGGACGCAGCCCGCCGGGCCATGGAGTTCATGCCGGGGCTGCCCAAGATCATGCAGGCGAATCGTGCCTTCATGCGCCGAGCGGTGCGTTTCGCCGTGGACGAGGGCATCACCCAGTTCCTCGACATCGGTTCGGGCATCCCCACCTTCGGCAATGTGCACGAGGTCGCGCGGCGGGCCGACCCCGAATCCCGCGTGGTGTACGTCGACCACGACGCGGTCGCCGTGGCGCACAGCCGTGCCGTCCTGGACGGCGACGATAAGGCGGCCGTCGTCGCCGCGGATCTGCGCAAACCGCAGGACATTCTGGGCAGTTCGGAGGTGGCGGGGCTGCTCGACCTGGACCGGCCGGTCGCCCTTCTCCTCGTCGCCGTCCTGCATTTCGTGGAGGACGCGTACGATCCCTGTACAGCGGTCGCCGAACTGCGGGACGCACTCGCGCCCGGCAGCGTGATCGCCCTCACGCACGCCTCGTACGAAGGGATGCCGATCCCCGCCGAGCAGGCCGGTCAAGCCGTCGGCGTCTACAAGGACATCCGCAATCCACTGATCATGCGCTCGCGCGAGGAGATCGCGCGGTTCTTCGAGGGATACGACATGGTGGAACCCGGCCTCGTGCCGATGCCGCGCTGGCGGCCCGACACCGCGCCCGAGGAGGAGGACCCCTATGCCTTCTCCGGGTTCGCCGGCGTGGGGCGCAGGGCATGAGCGGGGAACCGGACGGCCCCGAGGACAGAGTGCGCAGGTTCGCCACCATCTGGAGCCGCGCCATCTTCCCCGTGACGGCGACGTCGCTGACCCGTCCCGAATTCGAGCTGCAACTGGTGCCGCTCGCACGGAGGTTGCGTGCCGCGCTGCACGAGCGGATCTTCGACGCGGCCGAGGGCCAGGCGATCGGCGCGGCGCTCGTCGGCACGCACTGCACCGATCCCGAGGCGCTGAGCCGCACGCTCGACTGCGTGGACGCCTACCTCGTCCTGTACTGCGGCGACGACGGACCCCAGGAGGAGCTGCGGGCCCGGTCCGCGCGCCTGCAGCACGCCGTGGCCGCGGGTTTCGCGGCAGCCCTGCGCGAGCGGACCCTCGCCGAGCAGGAGGCGATATCCCGGGCCGCCCTGGACGCCCGCAGCGCGGTCGCCGAGGCCCTGCACGCGAGCGAGGCGCGCTTTCGTGCCGTCTTCCACGGTGCGGCGATCGGCATCGGCATAGCCGACCTCACGGGCACGGTCCTGGAGGCGAACGACGCGCTGATCCGCATGTTCGGCGGCCTTGAGAGCCAGCTGCGCGGACGCAACGTCGCGGAGTGGACGCACCCGGAGGACTCGCCCCACGTATGGAAGCTCTACGAGGAGCTGGTGCGCGGGGAGCGCGAGCACTACCGCGTGGAGAAGGCCTTCTACCGCCCCGACGGCACCGCCCTGTGGACCAACCTGACCGTCTCGCTGCTGCGTGACGCGGACGGAGTGCCGCAGTACCAACTGGCGTTGATGGAGGACACCACCGAACGCCGGCTGCTCAATCTGCGCCTCCGCTACGAGGCCACGCACGACGCGCTCACCGGCCTGCCCAACCGCACCCTGTTCTTCGAGCGCCTGGAGAAGGCCCTCGCCGCGGGCGACGGCGCACGCTTCGGGCTCTGCTATCTCGACCTCGACGGCTTCAAGACCGTCAACGACAGCCTCGGGCACGCGGCGGGCGACCGGCTCCTCGTCGAGGTCGCCGACCGGCTCCAGTCGTGCGCCACGGCGCCCGGCGAGATGGTCGCGCGGCTCGGCGGCGACGAGTTCGTGGCGCTGACCACCGGCCGCGACACCGAGGCCGAGGTGGACGACCTCGCCGGGCGCATCATGCACGCGCTCTCCACGCCGATCCGCGTCGAGGGCCGCGAGCTGACCGTGCGCGGCAGCATCGGCATCGTCGAGGGCCCGGCCGGTGAGCGTGGCGCGGCCGAGGTGCTGCGCAGCGCTGACATCACGATGTACCGGGCGAAGTCCGCGGGCGGCAACCGCTTCGAGCTCGCCGACCCCGAGGCCGACGCCCGCGCCATCACCCGGCACGGCCTGACCACCGCGCTGCCCGCCGCCCTGGAGCGCGGCGAGTTCTTCATCGAGTACCAGCCCCTGGTGCACCTGGGTGACGGCAGCGTGCGCGGGGCGGAGGCGCTCGTGCGGTGGTTGCATCCGCAGCACGGCATCATCGGCCCGGACCGGTTCATTCCGCTCGCCGAGCACACCGGTCTGATCGTGCCGCTCGGCCGCTGGGTCCTTGAGGAATCCGTCCGCCAGGCCCGCACCTGGGTGGCGCGGCACAAGGACGCCGGGCCGCTGCGCGTGAACGTGAACCTCTCGCCCATGCAGCTGAACCACCCCGGTCTCGTCTCGGACACCGTGGAGATCCTGGAGCGCGCCGGGCTCGAACCGGGCGCCCTGTGCCTGGAGGTGACCGAGTCCGCGCTGATCGGCGCCGACGACGACCTGCTCAAGCCGTTGCGGCGGCTCGCCGAGATGGGCGTGGACATCGCGCTCGACGACTTCGGCACGGGCTATTCGAACCTCGCCAACCTGCGCCGCCTGCCGGTGAGCGTCCTCAAGCTGGACCGCTCCTTCACCCAGGGCATGCAGCACTTCCCGGCCGACCCCGTCGACCTGAAGATCGTCGAGGGGATCGTGGCGCTCGCCCACAGCCTGGACCTCGCGGTCACGGTCGAGGGCGTGGAGACGGGCGCCCAGGCGGATCAGCTGCGAGAGTTGGGCTGCGACACGGCGCAGGGCTGGTACTACGCAAGGCCCGGCCCGCCGGACCAGCTGCACGAGCTGGCGCTGGCCGACGCGACGACCTGAGGAGTACGACGGTGTCATCCGGAGTGATCAACTGGGTGTACGCCTTCGTGGACCGGCCCAAGGACCGGTTCGCGCGGGCCCATGCCTTCTGGGCGGCGGTCACCGGAACACGGCTCTCCGCGTTCCGGGGCGAGGACGACCAGTTCGTGACGCTGCTGCCGGACGGCGCCGACGCCTTCCTGAAGGCGCAGGCGGTCGAAGGACCCGGCGGCGCGCACCTCGACTTCTCCGTGGACGATGTCGTCGCCAAGGCGCGCGAGGCGTGCGAACTCGGGGCCACCCCGGTCTTCGCGGAGGAGGGCCTGGAGGTTATGCGCTCGCCGGGCGGACAGCTGTTCTGCGTGGTGCCGTGGGCGGGCGAGAAGCTCCGCCCTGAGCCGCTGGTCGCTCCGGACGGTACGACGAGCCGACTCGACCAGGTGTGCCTCGACGTGCCGCCGGCGGTGTGGGAGGCGGAGAAGGCGTTCTGGCCCGCCTTCACGGGCTGGTCCGCGCGCCCCGGCTCGCGCCCGGAGTTCCACCTCGTCGAGCCGAGTGACCGGCTGCCGATCCGGATCCTGCTGCAGCGTCTCGACACGGAGGGGCCCGCCGGGGCTCACCAGGACTTCTCCTGCTCCGACCTCGACGCGGACCGGGTCCGGCACGAGCGGCTCGGCGCCGAGACCGTGTGGAGGGGGCCGCACTGGATCGTCATGCGGGACCCGGCGGGTGGCACGTACTGCCTGACGATCCGGGATCCCGAGACCGGCGGTCTGCCCAGCGCCCGCGCCCGTTAGCACCTGCGCGCCCAGCCCCCACCGGCCCGCGGGGACACGTAACCTCAGTAGCCGCCCTCACCGCTCCAACAACATCCGCTGCAGCTCCCGCGCAGCCCGTGGCGGAGCCACATCGCTGCGGTGGGCCAGCGCGATCGTGCGGTGCAGGGTCGGGCGGGCGAGTGGCGTCATCCGCAGGCCGCGTCCGGCGCGTTCGGCCACCATGCGGGGTACGACCGCGACTCCGAGCCCGGCCCGCACGAAGCCGAGCACCGCGTCCATCTCGCCGCCCTCGACCGCGAACTCCGGCTCGAACCCCTCGGCCCGACAGGCGGCGACCGTCAGTTCCCGCAGGTCGTAGCCGTGGCGGAACATCACGAGGCGCTCCCGCTGCAGATCGGCCACCCGTACCGACTTGCCGCCGAACCCCCGCGCCTCCGGCGACGACACCACCACCAGGTCCTCGCGGAGCAGCTCCACGGTGGTCAGGGCCGGGGAGGGGCTGGGCAGCGGAAGCACGACCACGGCCAGGTCCAGGGCGCCGCGCGCCAGTTCCCGCACGAGGTCGTGGGAGCCGCTCTCCTCCAGGAGGAGCTGGATGCCGGGGTGCCGGTCGTGGAAGGCACGGAGCACCTCGGGCAGCAAACCCGTGCAGACGCTGGGCGTGGCCCCCAGGCGGATGCGGCCGCGGCGCAGCTGGGCCAGCTCCTGGACCTCGATGCGTGCGGTGTCGGCGTCCGCGAGGATGCGGCGGGCCAGCGGAAGCAATGCCTCGCCCGCGTCCGTCAGTGCGATGTTGCCGCGGGCCCTGCTGAACAGCTCGGCGCCCAGCTCCTTCTCCAGGGCGCGGACCTGCTGGGAGAGCGAGGGCTGGGAGACGTGCACCTGCTCGGCGGCCCGGGTGAAGTGCCTGGTCTCGGCCACGGCGACGAAGTAGAGGAGCTGCTGGAACTGCATACACGGCAGGGTACGGCCGATGATAGCCAGCCGCTATCGAGATGAGCTGATCCATCTGTTGGACCGATCGGGACCTTCGGCCTTAGCGTCGGTCCCATGGCTCTGGCAACGCGGACGGACCGAAAACGGTCGTCGATGACGCGCACGATCTGGGACTCCTCCGTCGGCAAGAAGACAGTGATGGCAGTGAGCGGCCTGATCATGCTGCTCTACCTCATCGCCCACATGATCGGAAACCTGAAGATCTTCTTCGGGCCCGCGGAGCTCAACCACTATGCCCACTGGCTGCGCACGGTCGGCGAGCCCTTCATGCACTACGAGTGGACGCTCTGGCTGATCCGCGTCGTGCTCGTCGCCGCCGTGGTCGCGCACGCCGTCTCCGCCTACCAGCTGAGCCGCCGCGACATCAGGGCGCGCCCCGCCAAGTACGTCAACAAGAAGGCGGGCAAGAGCTTCGCCACCCGCACGATGCGCTGGGGCGGCATCATCCTCGCCCTGTTCATCGTCTGGCACATCCTGGACCTGACGACCGGCACCGTGCACCCGGGCGGCTACGAGCACCTGCACCCCTACCAGAACATCATCGACACGTTCTCCACGTGGTACGGCAACGTCATCTACATCGTCGCCGTCGTCGCCCTCGGCTTCCACGTGCGCCACGGCCTGTGGAGCGCCGCGCAGACCCTGGGCGCGGGCAAGGCGACCCGCGACCGCGCCCTCAAGATCATCGCCAATGGCGTCGCGTTCGTCCTGACGGCGGGCTTCGTCGTCGTCCCCGTGGCCGTCATGACCGGAGTGGTGAGCTAGGCAATGAATTCCTCTCGTGAGTACGCCGATTACCTGACCGGGGAGCCGGTCGTCGACACCAAGGCCCCGGCAGGACCCGTCGCCGAACGCTGGGACACCCGCCGCTTCGAGGCCAAGCTGGTCAACCCCGCCAACCGCCGCAAGCACACCGTGATCGTCGTCGGCACCGGCCTCGCGGGCGGCTCCGCGGGCGCCACGCTCGCCGAACAGGGCTACCACGTCGTCCAGTTCTGCTACCAGGACTCACCGCGCCGCGCCCACTCGATCGCCGCGCAGGGCGGCATCAACGCCGCGAAGAACTACCGCAACGACGGCGACTCGATCCACCGGCTCTTCTACGACACCGTCAAGGGCGGCGACTTCCGCGCCCGCGAGTCCAACGTCCACCGCCTCGCACAGATCTCGGTGGAGATCATCGACCAGTGCGTCGCGCAGGGCGTCCCGTTCGCGCGCGAGTACGGCGGTCTCCTCGACACCCGCTCCTTCGGCGGCGTACAGGTCTCCCGGACGTTCTACGCGCGCGGCCAGACAGGTCAGCAGCTCCTCCTCGGCGCCTACCAGGCACTCAGCCGGCAGATCGCGGCGGGCAACGTGGAGATGCACGCGCGCACCGAGATGCTCGACGTGATCGTGGTCGACGGCCGCGCCCGCGGCATCGTTGCCCGCGACCTGATCACCGGCAGGATCGAGACGTACTTCGCCGACGCGGTGGTCCTGGCCTCCGGCGGCTACGGCAACGTCTTCTACCTGTCGACGAACGCCATGAACTCCAACGCCACAGCGGTCTGGCGTGCCCACCGGCGCGGCGCCTACTTCGCCAACCCCTGCTTCACGCAGATCCACCCGACGTGCATCCCGCGCACCGGCGACCACCAGTCGAAGCTGACGCTGATGAGTGAGTCGCTGCGCAACGACGGCCGCATCTGGGTCCCCAAGGCCCAGGGCGACGACCGCCCGGCCAACAAGATCCCCGAGGATGAGCGCGACTACTACCTGGAGCGCATCTACCCCTCCTTCGGCAACCTCGTGCCCCGCGACATCGCCTCGCGCGCCGCGAAGAACGTGTGCGACGAGGGCAGGGGAGTGGGACCCGGCGGCCAGGGCGTCTACCTCGACTTCGCCGACGCCATCAAGCGCATGGGCAAGAAGGCGGTCGAGGCCAAGTACGGCAACCTCTTCGACATGTACGCGCGGATCACCGACGAGGACCCGTACAAGACGCCGATGCGGATCTACCCCGCCGTGCACTACACGATGGGCGGACTCTGGGTCGACTACGACCTGCAGACCACCGTCCCGGGTCTGTTCGCCGTCGGTGAGGCCAACTTCTCCGACCACGGCGCGAACCGCCTCGGCGCGTCCGCCCTGATGCAGGGCCTGGCCGACGGCTACTTCGTGCTGCCGTCGACGATCAACGACTACCTCGCGCGCAACCCGCACCACGACGAGATCTCCGACGACCATCCCGTGGTACGTGAGGTGCTGGACGAGACAGCCGACCGGATCTCCCGACTCCTCGCCGTCGACGGAGACCGCACACCCGACTCCTTCCACCGCGAACTCGGTGAGCTCATGTGGGAGTTCTGCGGCATGGCCCGTACGGAGACGGGGCTGCGCAAGGCCCTGGAGCGCATCCCGCAGATCCGCGAGGAGTTCTGGCGCCGCCTGAAGGTCCCCGGCACCGGCGAGGAGTTCAACCAGTCCCTGGAGAAGGCGAACCGCATCGTCGACTACCTGGAGCTCGCCGAGCTGATGTGCCTCGACGCCCTGCACCGCGCCGAGTCCTGCGGCGGCCACTTCCGCGAGGAGTCGCAGACGCCGGACGGCGAAGCGGCGCGCGTGGACGAGGAGTTCTCGTACGCCGCCGCCTGGGAGTTCACCGCCACCGGTGATGCCCCCGTCCTCCATAAGGAAGACCTCGTCTTCGAGTACGTCCACCCCACTCAGCGGAGCTACGCATGAAGCTCACCCTGCGCGTCTGGCGCCAGCAGAACGCCGACGCCGACGGCGCCATGTCCACCTACGAGGTCGACGGCATCTCGTCCGACATGTCCTTCCTGGAGATGCTGGACACCCTCAACGAAGAGCTCATCGTCAAGGGTGACGACCCCGTCGCCTTCGACCACGACTGCCGCGAGGGCATCTGCGGCGCGTGCTCGCTCGTCATCAACGGCGACGCGCACGGGCCCGAGCGCACCACCACCTGCCAGCTGCACATGCGGTCCTTCAAGGACGGCGACACGATCGACGTCGAGCCGTGGCGGGCCGCCGCCTTCCCGGTCGTCAAGGACCTGGTCGTGGACCGCTCGTCCTTCGACCGGATCATCCAGTCCGGCGGGTACATCAGCGCCCCGACCGGTGCCGCCCCCGAGGCGCACGCGGCGCCCGTGCCGAAGCCCGACGCGGACTTCGCGTTCGAGCACGCGGAGTGCATCGGCTGCGGCGCGTGCGTCGCCGCCTGCCCCAACGGCTCGGCGATGCTCTTCACCTCGGCCAAGGTCAATCACCTGGGTGTCCTGCCGCAGGGCGCCCCGGAGCGCGAGACGCGGGTCCTGGACATGGTCGCGCAGATGGACGAGGAAGGCTTCGGTGGCTGCACGCTCACTGGCGCCTGCGCCACTGCCTGCCCCAAGGGGATCCCCTTGCCTTCCATCTCTGCCATGAACAAGGAGTGGCTGCGAGCCACGAGGAAGGTGAGTCGCTAGGGGCGGTGGGAGGCCGCGGGTTGGTTGTGGCTGATCGCGCAGTTCCCCGCGCCCCTGCGGGGCGCTACCGTCGCCGCATGCACCCGGGAGCGTACGACCCCGCCAGGACGGCCGTCGTCACCGCCGACGGCACACGGACCCTCACCTACGGACAGCTCGAAGAACGCTCCCTGCGGCTCGCGGATCATCTGCGGGCCGCAGGGCTGCGCCGGGGCGATCACTTCGCCCTGCTCTGCGACAACGACCCGCGCGCCCTGGAGGTCTACTGGGCGGCGCTGCGCTCGGGCCTCTACCTCACCGCCGTCAACCACCACCTCACGACGGACGAAGCCGCGTACATCGTGCGCGACTGCGGGGCGAAGGCGCTGATCATCTCCGGTTCGCTCGCCGAACTGGGCGCCGCCGTGACGGAGTTGGCGGGCGGCCCGCCGCTCCTGCTCGGCCTCGACGACGGGACGTACGAGAAGGCCCTGGAGGCCGCGTCCGCGCAGCCGCCCGCCCACCAGCCACGCGGCACCGACATGCTCTACTCCTCCGGCACCACGGGCCGCCCCAAGGGCATCAAGCCCGCGCTGCCCGAAGGGGACGTACGTGAGGAGCCGAGCACCTACGTACTGATCTTCCAGGCCATGTACGGCTTCGGCGAGGACACCGTCTACCTCTCGCCCGCCCCGATCTACCACGCGGCGCCGCTGCGTTTCTGCGGAGTCGTCACGTCGCTCGGCGGCACGGTCGTCCTCATGGACGCCTTCGACGCAGAAGGAGCCCTGGCGGCCGTCGAACGGCACCGGATCACGCACAGCCAGTGGGTGCCGACCATGTTCGTACGGATGCTGAAGCTGCCCGCCGAGGTGCGCGGGCGGTACGACCTGTCGTCGATGAAGATCGCCATCCATGCCGCCGCGCCCTGCGCCGTCGAGGTGAAGCGGCGGATGCTGGAGTGGTGGGGGCCCATCCTGCACGAGTACTACTCGTCGACGGAGGGCAACGGCATCACGTTCATCTCGCCCGACGAATGGCTGCGCAAGCCCGGCTCGGTGGGCAAGGACGGGTTCCTCGGCGAGTTGCGGATCTGCGACGAGGCGGGCGCACTTCTTCCGAGCGGCGAGACCGGCATCGTCTACTTCGAGCGCGACGAACTGCCCTTCCGCTACCACGGTGACGAGGACCGCACCCGCGGCGCCCAGCACCCCACGCATCCGAACTGGACCACCACGGGCGACATCGGGCACGTGGACGAGGACGGCTATCTCTTCCTCACCGACCGCAAGGCATTCATGATCATCTCGGGTGGTGTGAACGTCTATCCGCAGGAGGCCGAGGACTGTCTCGTACTGCATCCGGCGGTCACCGACGTCGCGGTCATCGGGGTGCCGGACGCGGAGATGGGGGAGGCCGTCAAGGCGGTGGTGTGCCCGGCCGGCGGAGTGACCACCGGCCCCGAACTGGAGCGGGAGCTGATCGCGTTCGTACGCGAACGCCTCGCCCACTACAAGGCGCCGCGTTCCGTGGACTTCACGGACTCGCTGCCCCGCACCCCCACCGGCAAGCTGGCCAAGTCCAAGCTGCGTACGTCGTATTGGGAGTGAACCGGCAGGGGTGAGCGGGCCGCGTCAGTCGCGGTCGCGGCCGGCCAGGACCGTCTCACGGAAGGACGCCACCACCGGCCGCAGATCGATGGCGTGCCAAGCCGCCCACAGGTGAACGGACGCCTTGTGCCAGGGCAGTTCGCGTACGGCGACACCCTCCGTCGTGCCGCGCACCATGCTCTTCTGGATGAGCGCGAGACCGAGGCCCGAGGCGACCAGGCCGAGCGCGGTGAGCGGTTCCGCGGCGTCCAGGCGGATGTCCGGGGTGAAGCCGGACGCCACGCACGAGGCGAGGAAGGCGTCACGCCAGGCCGGATCCCGGGAGTTCTCGACCGCGATCCACGCCTGCCCGTCCAGGTCGTCCGGCGCCAACTCGGCCTGCGTGGCGAGCGGATGGGTCGCGGGCAGCGCGAGCAGCAGCGGATCTTCGAGGAGGGGCGCGGCCAGGAGATCCGGATCGTCCTTCTCCGGCGGCTCCTGTACGAGGGCGATGTCGAGGCTGCGCTGACGCAGGCCCTCGAACTGTTCCGCCGCGGAGAGGCTGTAGAGGGCGACGTGGATCCCGGGGCGCTCCTCCTGCAGGGTGCGCAGCGCGCCCGGCAGGACGCCGGTGTGCATGGCGTCACCCACGTATCCGATGCACAGGCCGCCTTCCTCGCCGCGGCCGAGCCTGCGGCCGAGGTTCTCCAGGCGGTCCGCGTGCCGAAGCAGGGCGCGGGCCTCGCTCAGGAAGACCCGGCCGTCGGCGGTGAGGCGGATGCGCTGCTGGCTGCGCTCGAACAGGACGAGGTCGAGCTGCTTCTCCAGCTGGGCGATCTGGCGGCTGAGCGGCGACTGGGAGATGTGCAGGGCCTCAGCCGCCCGCCCGACGTGTTCCGTCTCGGCCACGGCCACGAAATAGCGCAGTTGTCGCAGGTCAAGCATGTAAGACCTCGGAGGACTCAAGTGTGTCCAAGCGAGTCTTGGACAGTCTCAAGCATCGATCCTAATCTCGAACTCGCAAGGACGACGGATCACCTGAACCCCACGGAACCGTCGGAAATCCACCACCGCGAGGACGCATCCCCCATGAGCATCAAGCACCTTCTCCCCGGAGCGCTCGGCTTCGGCACCGCCCCGCTCGGCAACATGTTCCGGGCCATCCCCGACGAGGAGGCCGCGGCCACCGTCGAGGCCGCCTGGGACCAGGGCATCCGCTACTTCGACACCGCCCCCTTCTACGGCGCGGGCCTCTCCGAGATCCGGCTCGGCGACGTCCTCGCGGGCCACCCCCGCGACGACTACGTCCTGAGCACGAAGGTCGGCCGCGTCATCCTGGACGAGGTCGAGGACCCCGCCGCCCGCGACCTCGGCGAGAAGGGTGGTCTCTTCGAGCACGGCCGCCCGAACAAAATGGTCAACGACTACACGGCCGACGCCACCCTCCGCTCCATCGAGGACAGCCTGAAGCGGCTGAAGACGGACCGGCTCGACATCGTGTGGGTGCATGATGTCGCCCAGGACTTCTACGGCGACGAGTGGCTGGCAGCCTATGAGCAGGCCCGTACGGGCGCTTTCCGCACCCTGGACCGGCTGCGCGCCGAGGGTGTCATCAAGGCCTGGGGCCTGGGCGTCAACCGCGTGGAGCCGCTCGAACTCACCCTCGACCTGGACGAGCCGAAGCCCGACGCCTTCCTCCTCGCGGGCCGCTACACCCTCCTGGACCACGACCGCGCCCTCCAGCGCCTGCTGCCGGACGCCGCCGCGCGGAACGTCGACGTCGTCGTGGGTGGTCCCTACAGTTCGGGCATCCTCGCGGGCGGTCAGCACTTCGAGTACCAGAAGGCGCCCGCGGAGATCGTCGCCAAGGTCGAGCGCATCAAGGCGCTCGCCGAGCGGCACGGCGTCGGCATCAAGTCCGCCGCGCTGCAGTTCGCCCTCGCCCACCCGGCAACGGTCGCGGCGATCCCCGGAGCGACCAGGCCCAGCCGCATCGCCGAGGACGTCGCCGCGCTCGGCGAGAAGATCCCCGCCGCGTTCTGGACGGACCTGCGCGCCGAGAAGCTGATCGCGGCGGACGCGCCGGTGCCCACCGCCTGACGTTCGACCACCCCTCTCGTACCTCTCACAAGGAGCAACCGTGGCCTCCACCTCCACCTCAGTCGAGATCCCCGTACCGGCCGACCGCGTCTGGCAGCTCATCGGCGGCTTCGACTCGCTGCCCGACTGGCTTCCGTTCATCCCCGCCAGCGAATCCAGCGAGGGCGGCCGCGTACGGAGGCTCACGAGCGAGGACGGCGGCGTCATCGTCGAGCGCCTCCTGCACTTCGACGACAAGGCCCGCACCTACAGCTACTCCATCCTCGAGGCACCCTTCCCCGCCACCGACTACGTGGCCACCCTCACGGTGCACGAGGTGCCCGGCCAACACACCTCCCGCGTCGAGTGGTCCGGCGTCTTCACACCGGTGGGCGCCGACGAGGACGAGGTCGTCGCCCTGTTCCACGGCATCTTCAGCGACGGACTCGCCGCCCTGACGCGGACCCTCGCCGCCTGAGGAAGCGGCCGTCCGTCAGACCCGGGCGATGAGTTTGACCTCGACCAGCAACTCCGGGAAAGCCAGCCGCGGAGTGCCGACCATGGTGCTCGCCACCTGCGGGTCCGGCCGCCCGTAGGCGTCCTTGCGCACGGGCCCCGCCGCGGCGTCGGTGGCTTCGACGTCCAGGGCGAAGATGACTTCCTCGACGACGTCGTCGAGCGAAGCGCCGAAGCGCCCCAGCAGTTCCGCCGCGTTGGCGTAGCACTGGCGCAATTGCTCGCCCGTGCGGGAGAAGTCGGTGACCCGTCCGGCATCATCGACGGGAGCGGGAGCGATCACTTCCGTACCGCTGTGGGACACCTGGCCGGACAGGTAGATGGTGTCGCCGCGTCTGACCGCCTGTGCGTACCCGTAGGTCTTCTCCCACGGGACGCCGAAACTCTCGACTTGCTGTGCGCTACTCATGAGGTCGACGGTATGAGGCAGTTCAGGGGCGGGCCAGGCTCGGCTGTGCCACTTACGGCAAGGATCGTGCCAGAGCCGGCGGCAGGTCCGCGAAGGTACGAGGGGGAGCAATTGGGGTCCGCAGAAGGCCGGACGGTGGTCGCGATTTTGGTGATGCCGCGTGTGTTCGCACTCGACGTCAGCATCCCCGAGCACGTCTTCGGGCGGCATCCGGGCTATCGAGTCCTCGTGAGGGGAGATGTCGGCGCCGGTGGTGCCTCGCTCGCCGACGTCGAGTCCGCCGACATCGTCGTCGTGCCCGGCTATGAGGAACCGCACGTCCCGGTCCCGGACGAATACCTGAAGGCGCTGCGGATCGCCGTCGAACGGGGCGCCCGTGTCGTGGCCATCTGCACAGGGGTGTTCGCGCTCGCGGCCTGCGGAATCCTGGACGGCAAGTCGGCCACGACGCATTGGCGCCACACCGATGAACTCCGTCTGGCGTATCCCGGCGTGGACGTCGTCGAGAACCGGGTGTTCACCGAGGACGGGGCCATTCTCACGTGCGCGGGCGGAGGCGCCGGAATCGACGCGTGCCTGCACGTCGTCGAGAAGGACTTCGGTGCCACCGCCTCGGACGGCGTGGCGAAGGACCTCGTCTTCTCCTCCACCCGTGGCGCGAACGAACCGCAGTACAGGGACGTGCCCGCCCCGCCGCGCGACAGCCTGCGGGCGACGCGCGAGTGGGTGCTCGACAACCTGGGGGCCGCGATCACCGTGCAGCGGCTCGCCGACCACAGCCTGCTGTCACGGCGGACCCTCATCCGTCGGTTCGTGCGCGAGACGGGCCTGCCGCCCATGCAGTGGGTCACCCTCCAGCGGATTCTCGACGCGCGCCGGCTCCTGGAGGCCTCGGACTGGTCCGTGGAGAGGATCGCCGGGGCGACGGGGTTCGGGTCGGCCGCCAATTTCCGGACGATCTTCCGGAGAGAGGTGGGAGTGACCCCGACCGCCTACCGGAAACTGCACGGTTGACCCGTGAAGGACGCACAGAAGAACCACCACGAGAAGACTCGCAGAAAGGCCGCCAGCGCAGCCAAAGCCTCCGAAGCCGCCCGAATGATCTACTGGACATCGGGGGACAAGGCGGAGGCCACGCTTGGGGCCACCCAGTCGCACCGCAGCAGGAGGTAACACAGCATGCTCGTCGATCTCTCCGGCAAGACCGCCCTCGTCACCGGATCGACCCAGGGAATCGGGGCAGCCATCGCGGTCGGCCTGGCCAAGGCGGGCGCCCGGGTAGCCGTCAACGGTCGCTCCGCCGCTTCCGTCGACAAGGCCGTCAACCGGTTGAAGGGGGAGCACGGCGCCGCCGAATTCTTCGCGGCCCCCGGCGACATCTCCACCGACGAAGGCGCCGCGCAGGTCTTCGCGGCCGTCCCCCGGGCGGACATCCTCATCAACAACCTGGGCATCTTCGGCGCGGAGCCCGCCCTCGACATCAGCGACGACGCATGGCGCCGCTACTTCGAGGTCAACGTACTGACCGCCGTCCGCATGATCCGCCACTATCTGCCGGGGATGAAGGACCGCTCCTGGGGGCGGATCCAGAACATCGCCAGCGACTCGGCACTCGTCACCCCCGCCGAGATGATCCACTACGGCATGTCGAAGACGGCGCTCCTCGCGGTCTCCCGGGGCTTCGCCAAGGAGGCCGCCGGATCGGGCGTGACTGTCAACTCCGTGATCGCGGGGCCCACGCACACCGGCGGTGTGGAGGACTTCGTGTACGAGCTCGTCGACCCCGCCCTGCCCTGGGACGAGGCCCAGCGGGAGTTCATGGTCAAGCACCGCCCGCAGTCCCTGATCCAGCGGCTCATCGAGCCGGAGGAGATCGCACACATGGTGGTCTACCTCAGCTCCCCACTGGCCTCGGCCACGACGGGCGGCGCACTGCGGGTGGACGGCGGCTACGTGGACGCGATCGTCCCGTAGCGAGGACGGCTCGACCCGCTTGCCGGCGACGCCTAGTCGTTGGTGGTCACGCGGACGTAGTCGACGACCAGTTGCTGCGGGAAGCTCGTGTTGCCGTCGGGGTCGCCGGGCCAGTAGCCGCCGACCGCGAGGTTGAGGATCAGGAAGAAGGGCTTGTCGAAGACCCACTGCTTGCCGCCGAGGTCGGCGGGGGTGCGGGTCTGGTAGACGTTGCCGTCCACGGACCACGTGACCTTGTTCGGTGACCAGTCCACCGCGAAGGTGTGGAACTTGTCCGCGAACGCCTCGCCGCCGGGCAGGGTGTAGCCCGCGCCGATGCCGCCGGAGCCCGAGTAGCCGGGGCCGTGCAGGGTGCCGTGGACGGTGGAGGGCTCGAAGCCGACGTTCTCCATCACGTCGATCTCACCGCTCTGCGGCCAGCCCACGCTGCCGATGTCGGCGCCGAGCATCCAGAACGCGGGCCACATGCCCTGCCCCCGCGGCACCTTCATGCGGGCCTCGACATGTCCGTACGTCTGCGTGAACTTGCCGGAGGTGTTGAGGCGGGCCGAGGTGTATTCACAACGGCCGTACCAGCACTGGTAGTTGCCGGGGTTCTCCTTGCGGGCGGTGATGACCAGGTTGCCCTGGCCGTCGAGGGCCGCGTTGTTGTTGCCCGAGGTGTAGTACTGGCGCTCGTGGTTGTTGACGTTGTCGCCCGTCTCGATCTGCCACTTGCCGCCGTCGACCGCCGATCCCGCGGGGCCGTCGAAGTTGTCGGTGAAGGTGGCGGCCGCGGCGGAACCGGCGGCGGAGTCGGCGGAGGGGGCCGCCGACGCTCCGGAGGGGAGACCGGTCAGGGCCGTGGCGCAGCAGGCCAGGGCAGCTGTGGTGAGCGCCGCACGGCGGCGCCAAGAGGTATGCACTGTCATCACATCGCTTCACGTGGGGGTGGCGAGAGAGTGGGGGCTGAGACGTGCGCGCAACTGTCGATAGGGCATGCGCATGACAAATCGACATCGAGAACTGAACGCGGCGAGCGATCAACGCCGACGCTTTGTTCAGTACTTGATTTAAGGCAGACTCCCGTTTCCCGTCAAGGAGTTGGTGCGGACCAACTTCAGCGGCCCCCGGCCCTCGCCCGTGCCAGATACGGTGCCGTCCGGCTCCCCGCGGCCTCGGCCACGGCGCCAGGCGGCCCTGCTGCGACCACGTGACCGCCCTGGTCGCCGCCCCCGGGACCCAGGTCGATCACCCAGTCCGCGCCGGCCACCACCGCCATGTCGTGCTCGACGACCACCACCGAGTGGCCCGCGTCGACCAGGCCGTGCAGCTGGCGCATCAGGACCTCGACGTCGGCCGGGTGGAGCCCGGTCGTGGGCTCGTCCAGGAGATAGAGCGTGTGACCACGCCTGACCCGCTGCAGCTCGCTCGCCAGCTTGATCCGCTGGGCCTCGCCGCCCGACAGTTCCGTCGCGGGCTGCCCGAGGCGCAGGTAGCCGAGTCCCACGTCCAGGAGGGTGCGCAGGCTGCGGGCCACGGCCGGGGTGTCCGCGAAGAACTCCGCGGCCGCCTCCACCGTCAGGTCGAGCACCTCGGCGATGTTCCGCCCCTGGTGCGTCACTTCGAGCGTCTTGGGGTTGTAGCGGGCACCCCCGCAGTCCGGGCAGGGCGCGTACGTGCTGGGCAGGAAGAGCAGTTCCACGCTCACGAACCCCTCGCCCTGGCAGGTCTCGCACCGTCCGCCCGCCACGTTGAAGGAGAAGCGGCCCACTCCGTAACCCCGTGCCCGTGCCGCGTCCGTGGCCGCGAAGACCTTGCGCACGACATCGAAGAGACCCGTGTAAGTGGCCAGGTTGGAGCGGGGCGTGCGGCCGATCGGCTTCTGGTCGACGCACACCAGGCGCCCCACGCCGTCGAGTTCCTCGGTGACCTCTCCGATGAGCGTGGACTTGCCGGAGCCGGAGACGCCGGTGACCGCGGTGAAGGCGCCGAGCGGGAACTCGGCGGTCACGTCGCGCAGGTTGTGCCGGCTGACGGGGCCCACCTTCAGCCAGCCGCGCGGGTCACGCACCTCGCGCGGCGGCGCGGACTCACGCCCGAAGAGGAAACGGGCCGTCGCGGACTCGGCCACGCCCTCCAGGTCCGCCACCGGGCCGCTGTGCAGCACCTGCCCGCCGTGCTCACCCGCGTCGGGACCCACGTCGACGAGCCAGTCCGCGTGGCGCATGACATCGAGATGGTGCTCCACGACGAAGACCGAGTTCCCCGCGGCCTTGAGCCGGTCGAGGACGGTGAGCAGGGACTCCGTGTCCGCCGGGTGCAGACCGGCCGACGGCTCGTCCAGGACGTACACGACACCGAAGAGACCGGAACGCAACTGCGTTGCCAGCCGCAGCCGTTGCAGCTCACCCGTGGAGAGGGTGGGTGTGGCGCGGTCCGGGCTCAGGTAGTCGAGGCCCAGCTCGGTGATCGTGTCGATGCGGGCGAGGAGGTCCGCGGCCAGGACCCGCGCCGCCTCCGAACGTGCCGCGCCCTGCAGAGACTTGGCCAGCTCCGACAAGGGCAGCGCCGCGAGGTCGGCGATCGTGCGGCCCGCGAAGGTGACCGCCATCGCCTCCGGTCGCAGCCTGCTGCCGCCGCACGCGGGGCAGTCGGAGCTCGCCAGGAACCGCTCGGCCTTGGTGCGCAGCGTCTGGCTCTTGGAGTCCGAGAACGTCTTCATCACATAGCGCCGGGCGCTCATGTACGTGCCCTGGTACGGGCGTTGGATGCGGCCCGCGTCCCGCACGGGATGCACCGTGACCACGGGCTGCTCGTCCGTGAACAGGATCCAGTCCCGGTCCGCCCGCGGCAGCTCGCGCCAGGGGCGGTCGACGTCGTACCCCAGGGCGTCGAGGACGTCGCGCAGGTTCTTGCCCTGCCAGGCGCCGGGCCAGGCCGCGATCGCGCCCTCGCGGATGGAGAGGGACGGGTCGGGCACCAGGAGTTCCTCGGTCGTGCCGTGCACCCGGCCCAGGCCTTGGCACTCCGGGCAGGCCCCGGCGGCCGTGTTCGGCGAGAAGGCGTCCGAGTCGAGCCGCTCGGCGCCCTCGGGGTAGGTGCCGGCGCGGGAGAACAGCATGCGCAGCGAGTTCGAGAGGTTCGTGACCGTGCCCACCGAGGAGCGGGACGTGGGCGCGGAGCGGCGCTGCTGGAGCGAGACCGCCGGCGGGAGCCCGGTGATCTCCCCGACCTGCGGCGCCCCCACCTGATGGATCAGCCGCCTGGCGTACGGGGCCACGGATTCGAAGTAGCGGCGCTGGGCCTCCGCGTAGACCGTACCGAAGGCGAGCGACGACTTGCCCGAGCCGGAGACCCCCGTGAAGACCGCGACGACGTCGCGGGGGATGTCCACGTCGACGTCCCGGAGGTTGTGCTCGCGGGCACCCCGGACACGTACGAACGGATCGTGGGGGCTGTGCATGGGGACTCCGTAGGCGGCTCGGGGGCAAACCCCACGATTCTAGGTCCCGGCCAGACCCGCGACCCGGGCCAGGCGCCGGAAGGAGTCGAGCAGGGCCTCACGGTCGTACGTACTGGTCGTGACCAGCACTTCCTGTGCCCCGCTCTCCTTGATCAGCATCTCGAGCTCGTCGGCCACCTGCTCCTCCGTGCCGTGGATGTGGCCGACGAGCCCGGACTCGTAGAAGCCGCGCTCCTTCTCGGTCATCGTCATCCGCGGCGACTCGACGCGCTCGGCCGGGGGCAGGGGCGGGAAGGTGCCGTGGGTGCGTGAGTACGCCATCGACCACGCTTCCGGTATCAGCAGGCGGCGGGCCTCCTCGGGGGTCTCGGCGACGGCGACCGTGCCCGAGACGACCACGTACGGCTCGCTTGACCACTCCGACGGGCGGAAGGTGGCGCGGTAGTGATCGATGCCGCGGAGCATCTTCTCGCGGCTCCTGAGGTCGCCGATGACCATCGGAAGCCCGGCGCGGGCCGCGACGGTGGCTCCCTCACCGATGGCCAGGACGAACGGCGGGACGGTCATGCCCTCGGTGGGGCGGGCGTGGGCTCCGGTGTCCGACGTGCCGCGGAACCAGCCGAGGAGCTCGGTGAGCTGTGCCGCGAAGTCCTCGGCGTCGTGCTTGTCCCGGCCGAGGGCCCTGCGGACCCCGTCGGTGAACCCCACCGAGCGGCCGAGGCCCATGTCGACGCGCCCGGGGAAGAGCGCTTCGAGGACCCCGAACTGCTCGGCGACGACCAGGGGTTGATGGTTCGGCAGCATCACGCCGCCCGTGCCGACCCGGATGGTGCGCGTCGCGGCGGCGACCGCGGCGGCGAGGACCGTCGGCGCGGATCCCGCGACGCCCGGAACCGCATGGTGCTCCGAGACCCAGAGACGGTGATACCCGAGCCGTTCGAGCTCCTGCGCCAGGCGCACGGTGTCGCGCAGGGCCTCGGGTCCTTCGTGTCCCTCGCGGGTGCGCGAACGGTCGAGGACGGAGAAGCGGGTTGATCCGATCACTGAGGTCACGACAGGTTCAACGCCTGAGCGGCGCCAGGATTCCCGGCCGCGGGTCCGGGGCGAGACCGCCGCGGGACTGCCTAGGCTGGGCGCGTGAGCGACGACAGCAGGCCGCTGGCCGTATTCGACCTGGACAACACCCTCGCGGACACCGCGCACCGCCAGCGCTTCCTGGAGCGGAGGCCACGGGACTGGGCGGGTTTCTTCGCGGCGGCTCCGGATGACCCGCCGCTGACCCGGGGGGTGGCCCTCGCCCTGGAGAGCGCGCGCGAGTGCGAGGTCGTCTACCTCACGGGCAGGCCCGAGCGGTGCCGCCAGGACACCGTGGCGTGGCTGGCGGCCCAGGGGCTCCCGGAGGGGCGCATCTGGATGCGCCGCAACGACGACCGGCGGCCCGCCCGCCGGACCAAGCTGGAGATCCTGCGGCGGATCTCCAGGTCCCGTGAGGTCCGGATGCTGGTGGACGACGACGAGTTGGTGTGCGACGAGGCCGAACGGGCGGGCTTCAAGGTCGTACGGGCGCGCTGGGCGAGCACGTCAGCCGCGTTGCAGGACGCGCAGGAGCGCGAGGGGCGGACGTGACCGCTCAGTGGTGAGAGCGCAGAGGTGACCGCTCAGCAGAGGTGACCGCTCAAGCGATGACGCCTCGGTGAGGGTCAGGCGCTGTCGCCGTCGTCAAGGCGGAACCCGACCTTCAGGCCCACCTGGTAGTGCTCGATCTCGCCGTTCTCGATGTGGCCGCGCACCTGGGTGACCTCGAACCAGTCCAGTGAGCGCAGCGTCTGCGAGGCGCGGGCGATGCCGTTGCGAATGGCCTGGTCGACGCCCTCGTGCGAGGTGCCGACGATCTCGGTGACCCGGTAGGTGTGGTCGGACATGAGGCAGTTCCTCTCCGCCGTGTGGTGACGTCACAGTGATGGGGTGACGTCACTCCACCGTGCCCCACCACGCGGCGGTGCGCGAGGCGGTGGGCGCGGGGGATCCACGGCGTGTACGCACCGGAATCCCGGATTTCGGTGCCGTTGCCCCTTGAATTACCCATTGGTACAGACCAAACTCCAGCCATACCCGTTCGAGCCATCAGCTCACCCCCCGCGTCGGGCCGCCCCTCCCTGTCCGCAGGCAGAAAGTGACCCACGTGAAACCGCACCGCCGCGTCGCCATGTCCCTGACCCTCGTCCTCGCCGCCACCACGCTGCTCCCCGGCTGCGGTGTCCTGCCGGGCGGCGGAGAGGACAGGCGGACCGTCACCGTGTGGCTCACGCGGGGCAGCGCGTCGGCGGAGTTCATCAAGCGGTTCACCACGGACTTCGAGAAGCGCAACGGCGACGTCGACCTGGAGATACGCCTCCAGGAGTGGACCGGCATCGGCGGCAAGGTCAAGGCCGCGCTCAAGGCCGAGGAGGGGCCCGACGTCATCGAGGTCGGCAACACCCAGGTCGCCCAGTACGTCGACGAGGGCGGGCTCTACGACCTCACCCTGGAGTCCGCGCGCGACCTCGGCATGAAGGACTGGCTGCCGGGCCTCGCCGAGCCGGGGCGCTACAACGGCAGCCAGTACGGCATCCCCTGGTACGCCGCGAACCGCGTCGTCATCTACAACAAGGACCTCTTCGCGCAGGCCGGCATCGAACAGCCGCCGAAGACGCGCGCGCAGTGGGTCGCCGACACGGAGCGGCTCAACTCCGGTGGCGACCAGGGGATCTACCTGGCGGGCCAGGACTGGTACACCCTGGCCGGATTCATCTGGGACGAGGGCGGCGAGCTCGCCACGGAGGCCAAGGGGTCGCGCGGCGTGTGGGAGGGCAGCCTGCATACGCCCGCCGCGCTGCGGGGCATGGACTTCTACCGGCAGCTGCAGGCGTTGGGCGAGGGTCCGCGCGACGCGGACGAGGAGCATCCGCCGCAGGCGGGGGTGTTCGCCAAGGAGGATGTGGCGCAGATCGTCGCCGTGCCCGGGACCGCGCGCGCCATCGAGGAGGCGAACCCCGAGCTGAAGGGGAAACTCGGCTACTTCCCGATCCCCGGCAAGACCGCGGCGAAGCCGGCCGCCGTCTTCACCGGCGGATCCGACCTCGTGATACGCGAGAAGACGGAGGACCGTGCGGGCGCGGTCGCCGTGATTGAGGCGCTCGCGGGCAAGAAGTGGCAGACCGACCTGGCCCGGACGATGAACTACGTACCGAACAAGACGACGCTGGCCTCCGCCGTTTCGGGCGAGGAGGGAGTCGCCGCGATGGCCGCGGGCGCCGCGCGGGGCCGGGCGACACCGGCCTCACCGAAGTGGGCCGCGGTGGAGGCGGACAACCCCATCAAGGCGTACATGTCCAAGGTCCTCGCCGGGGGCGACCCGGCGACGGAGGCGAAGGCCGCCTCGCGCCGGATCACCCGGGAGCTGGACGTCAGCGGGCCGTGAAAGCGTCGGGCCGCGAGCGCCGGCGGCCCGTCACGAGGCCTGGCGCGCCACGCTGAGCGACAGCGCGAAGCGCGCCCTCTCGTCCGTCCACCAGTGCGTGAGCTCCAGATCGGCGGCGGACAGCTCGGCCCGTACGCCCTCCTCGCGGAACTTGGCCGAGATCTCGGTGCGCATCTCCTCGTGGCGGTCGAAGTCGACCGCGAGCTCGAGCGCCGGGATCTTCACCGTCTGGGCGGTCAGGGACCGCAGGCGCATCTCGATCCACTCGCGCTCGCGGTTCCAGACGGCCACGTGCGAGAACGCGTCGGGATCGAAGTCCGCGCCGAGCTCGCGGTTGATCACGGTCAGGACGTTCTTGTTGAAGGAGGCGGTGACGCCCGCCCCGTCGTCGTACGCCGAGACGAGCACCGACTCCTCCTTCACCAGGTCCGTGCCGAGCAGCAGCGCGTCACCGGGGGAGAGCAGGGTGCGCACCGACGACAGGAACGCCGAGCGCTCCGCGGGCAGCAGGTTGCCGATCGTGCCGCCGAGGAAGGCGACGAGCCGCGGCCCCGGCGTGCCCGGCAGAGCGAGACCGCCGGTGAAGTCGGCGATCAGCGCGTGCACGTCCAGGGAGGGACGCGAGGCGATCAGGGTGTTCGCGGCGCCGGTCAGCGCGCTCTCGCTCACGTCCACGGGTACGTACGTGTGCAGGTCCGCCAGCGCGTCGATCAGATGACGGGTCTTCTCCGAGGAACCCGAACCCAGCTCGATGAGCGTGCGCGCGTCCGTCGCCGCGGCGATCTCCGCGGCACGGGTCTGCAGGATCTCGCGCTCGGCACGCGTCGGGTAGTACTCGGGCAGCGTGGTGATCTCGTCGAAGAGGGCGCTGCCCCGCGCGTCGTAGAACCACTTGGGCGGCAGCGTCTTGGGGGTACTGGTGAGGCCGCGCAGGACGTCGGCGCGCAGAGCGGCGTCCGTGGCGTCCACGGGCAGGGTGCGGGTCAGCTGGAACGGGCTCACGCGGTGGGCTCCTTGAGCGGGGTCAGCAGGACATCGGTACGGCTTGCGGCGAGCAGGGTGCGGTCGGGCACCTGGCGCCAGTGCGGATCGTCGTCGTAGGGCTCGGAGGCCACGACGGTGCGGCGGCCGGGTTCGGCGAGGTACCAGAGGGTGTCGCCCCAGGCGGTCGCCGCGATCGTCTCGCCGTTGGTGAGCAGCAGGTTGAGGCGTGATCCGGGGGCCGCCTCCGCGACCTCGGTCACGGTGTCCGCGAGGGCCTGCCCCTCCTCGTCACCGCTGCGCAGCCGGCGCAGGACCAGCGCCCACACCAGGGCGGAGTCGCAGCGCGCCTCCATGGACAGCAGGTCCTCGGGCGGCAGGAGGCGGGACACCCGGGCCAACGAGCGGGGCCAGCCCGTGACCGCGCCGTTGTGGCTGAACAGCCAGGTCCCGGCGGCGAAGGGGGCCGCCGCCGCCTCACCGTCCGCGCCCGCCTCGGTCGCGTCGCGCACCGCGGCGAGCAGGGCCCCGGACCGGACGACCCGGGCGAGGTCGGCGAAGGACTGGTCGCCCCAGATGGGCCCGGAGCGGCGGTAGCGGGCGGGCACCGGGTCACCGTCGGCGTACCAGCCTACCCCGAAACCATCGGCGTTGACCGTGCCGTAGCGCTGGTGCCGCGGCGCCCACGACTGGCGCAGCAGGCTGTGCGAGGGGTCCACGAGGAGCTTGCCCAGCGGCTGGTCCGGCCCGAGGAAGGCCAGGTGACGGCACATCAGCGGGCCTCCGTCGGACTCGCGTCGCGCGCGGTGCGGAACCCGGAGAAGATCTGCCGGCGGACCGGGTGGTCCCAGTTGCGGAACGTGCCCCGGCACGCCACCTCGTCCACGGAGAACGCCCCGCCGCGCAGCACCTTGTAGCCGCCGCCGAAGAAGACGTCCGAGTACTCGCGGTAGGGGAAGGCGGCGAACCCCGGATAGGGCAGGAAGTCGCTGGAGGTCCACTCCCACACGTCGCCGATCAACTGGCGTACGCCGAGCGGGGATTCACCGGCGGGATAGCTGCCGGCCGGGGCCGGGCGGAGGTGGCGCTGGCCCAGGTTGGCGCGCTCGGGTGTGGGGTCGGCGTCGCCCCACGGGTAGCGCATCGAGCGGTCGGTCGCCGGGTCGTGCCGGGCGGCCTTCTCCCACTCCTCCTCGCTGGGCAGACGCCGGCCCGCCCAGCGGGCGTACGCGTCCGCCTCGTACCAGCTGACGTGCAGCACCGGCTCGTCGGGCGGTACGGCCTCCACGGTCCCGAAGTGGCGGCGCAGCCACTGACCGCCCTCCCTGCGCCAGAACAGCGGCGCCGAGAGGCCGTTTCCGCGGATCATGTCCCAGCCCGCCGGGGCCCACCACCGCTGCTCCTCGTAGCCGCCGTCGGCGATGAAGCGCTGATACTCGGCGTTGGTCACCGGCGTCGTGTCGATGAAGAACGGCGGGACCACACGGCGGTGGGCCGGGCGTTCGTTGTCCAGCGCCCACGGCTCGGTGGAGGTGCCCATGGTGAACGGGCCGCCCGGCACGAGGACTTCGGCGGGGCCGCCGAACGGCGGCGCGGGCGCGGGGTCAGGTGCCGTGAGCGCCGCGGGGCCCGAGCGCAGCTGATGGGTGATCAGCATCGTCTCGTCGTGCTGCTGTTCGTGCTGCGCGATCATGCCGAACGCGAAGCCCGCATCCGTCAGCGGCGAACCGCGGAAGGGTGTGCTCTCCAGGACATCGAGCGCACGCCCGCGCACGTCGGCCGCGTAGCGGCGGGCCTCGGCGGGCGCGAGCAGCGGCAGGCTCGGCCGCTCGGAGCGGGGGTGCTCGAAGGCGTCGTACAGTCCGTCGATCTCGGGCCGCATGGCGTCGCGGCCCGCCACCGCCCGCAGCAGCCACTGCTCTTCCTGGTTGCCGATGTGTGCGAGGTCCCAGACCAGAGGTGACATCAACGGCGAGTGCTGTGCGGTCAGTTCGGGCTCCTCGACGCACGTGGTGAGGAGCGAGGTGCGGTCCCTGGCGGCCAGCAGCGCCGCCTGGGCGCGTCGGCGAAGCGCATCGGGGTCGCTGACGGTTCCGGTCATCGGAGGATGCCCTTCTCGTGCTCGGGTGCGTGGTGGTGGCTGCCGCCGTGCGGGTTCCCGTCCAGCAGGTCGTCGGCGGGGCAGCGGCCCCGCGCGACATACCGCTCGGCGTACCCGGCGACCGCTTCGCACACCTCGGCGCTCGCACCGAGACGGGGCAGCGCGTCGGAGGCCGCCGCGAAACACGCGGCCGCGGCCTCGCGCAGCTCCGGGTCGGTGAGCCCGTCCCGCGCCGCGTCCAGCCACAGCGGGCTGCGCGGCGCCGCGGGCGCACCCGGCGGGCACGCGCGCTCGGCCAGTGGCTTCACGGTGCGGTAGGCGGTCTCGGCGGCCTGCGGGTCGTCGAACAGTGCGCTCGTCACGGCGAGCGGCACGATCCAGCCGTGCTGTCCCGGCTGGGCGTCGACCATCCGCAGCTCCAGATGGCCGCGCGGGCGTACGGGCGGGAAGAGCGTGGTCAGGTGGTAGTCGAGGTCGTCGCGGGTGGGCGGGCGTGGCGCACCGGAGCGGGCCCAGGTGCGAAACGTCAGCCCCTCCGGGACGGCCCAGGGCGCGTCGTCGTCGCCGTCCTGCGATCTGACGAACATCACCGGCGCGTCCAGGGCGTGCCGTGCCCAGGCCGCCCGCGGCTCCGCGTCCAGCGGCGGAGCGCCCGACGTGCCCGGTGCGACGGACGCCCACACGGCCTGCCGGGTGGAGCGCCAGCCGGTGAAACGCCCGCTCTGGAAGGGCGAGTTGGCGAAAGCGGCGACCAGCACGGGGCCCAGCAGATGGGCGAGCCGCCAGCGGCGTCCGTAGCCGAGCGGTCCCGGCTCCTCGTGCCCCGCGTCCAGACAGATCTGCACGGACGCCGTGGAGCACATCATGCGGCGCCCCGCGGGGCCCGTGCGATCGAGGTAGCACTCCATCGCGTCATAGCGCGGCCGGTGCAGGATGCGGGACGGCGGGCGCCAGGGATCGGCGCCGAGCCCGGTGAGCGTCAGATCCAGGGCGGCAAGGCGATCGCGTACGAGGGAGAGATCCGCCGATACGGCGGACACACATTCCATGAGCGAGGCGGCGGGAAGCGAGCTGAGCTCCAGCTGGCCGCCTGGTTCGACGGTGATCAGAGAGTGCAGGGGCAGGGCCCGCAGTGCGGCGTAGGCCGCTTCGAGGCGGGCGGGGGACACGGGCAGATGGAGCCGGTGCGGCTCGTGGATCAGCCATTCCAGTTCGACACCGGTGACGCGCGGTGGTCCGGTCTTGAAGCAGATGCCGGCGACCAGCGCCTCCGCCTCGGACTCGGATACCGCGGTGCCGTACTTCGCGCGGTACGTCGTACAGTCACCCTCGGGCATGCTGAGGTCCTCCTGTTCAAGTCCTGCCTGGTCCAGCGGTTGTGGACCACCCGGCCGACTCGATCAGGGTGGGCCCGAACCGGCCTGGGTCGGCAGCGCTCGTACTACCCAAGACCTTGTCGGCCGTTCGCACAAGAGTGCCCCTGGAGCCAAGCCGGTGCCAGGGAATTCTGTTGCGGCGGACGTCGGCGAGAGCTCACGATGCGTTCATGTGTGAGACGGGGGACGGAATGGCGTCCGGGTCGGGGGAGCCGGCATGAGTGCACGACTGCGCGGGATCGCGCAGCAGACCGAGGAGATCGTGGCGGCAGGGCGGTATGTCGCCCCGGGTGGCCGCGAGGTGGTGATCGCGGATGCCGTGGACGCCGCGCGCTCCGGCACGCGGATGTTCGGTCCTGCGGCACTGGACGTGACTCCCGTGACGCCGCCCGAGCTGACCTCCACGGTAGTCGAGGTCACCGGCGAGAGCAGCTTGGAGGCCGCGCACCGCCTGACGGCAGCGGACGGGGGCCCCGTGGCCGTCCTGAACTTCTCCTCCGCGCGCAATCCCGGCGGCGGCTATCTGAACGGGGCGCAGGCGCAGGAAGAGGCGCTCTGCCGGGCCTCGGCGCTCTACACGTGCGTGCGCTCGGTCCGGGACTTCTACGACCACCACCGCGCCCACCGCGACCCCTTCTACACCGACCGCGTGATCCACTCCCCGGGCGTTCCGGTCTTCCGCGACGACCGGGGCCGCTTCCTCGACGCGGCCCACACCGTCGGCTTCCTGACCTCGGCGGCGCCGAACGCGGGCGTCGTGCTGCGCCAGGCCCCCGAGCGCGCGAAGGACCTTCCGGCCGCCCTGGCCCGGCGCGCGGAGCGGGTCCTGGAGACCGCCGCCGCCTGCGGCTACCGGCGGCTCGTGCTCGGCGCGTGGGGCTGCGGGGTCTTCCAGAACGACCCTGCCCAGGTGGCCGACGCGTTCCGGGTGCTGCTCGACGAAGGCGGCCGGTTCCACGGGTACTTCGGGCACATCGTGTTCGGGGTGCTCGACCGTACGCGCGGCGCGGTGACCCGGGCCGCCTTCGAGGAGGCGTTCGGCGCGGCTCATCGTGCCCAGCGGGGCTAACGCCAGCCGTAGCGCTCCTGGAGCCGCCGCACGACGAGGTTGAACCGCATCCGGTCGAGCGCGCACGCCTCACGCCGCATGCCCGCGTCGTGCACCCGAAGCACCCGGTCGATGTCCACCCAGGACTCGCGCCCCTCGCGGTCCCAGGGCCCGCTGCCGATCGGCACCCACTCGCGATCGTTCGCGTGCTGCTTGCTGGAGAGCTGCACGGCGAGCAGCGTGCCGCGTGCCTCGCGGGCGACGACCAGGACGGGACGGTCCTTGCCGCGCCCGTCGTTCTCCTCGTACGGCACCCACGTCCAGACGATCTCGCCGGGGTCGGGATCACCGTCGTGTGCGGGCGCGTACGTCGTCTGTACCCGCCCGACCTCGCGCGGCTCGGCCTCGGTGGTCGCGGTGCGGCCGGTGCGGCCCGGGTGCGCGGACATCTGCGGGTCATCGGTGTTGGCTGTCACGCGGGCCACCGTAGAACCTCGCCGGCCCGACCCGCGGGGCGGGTCGGCGCCCGCCACCGTCTAGGCGGCCGCAGGCCACTGCTCGTACCACCGCTGGTCCGACTCCAGTTGGGCGGCCAGCGAGATCAGGAGGGGCTCGCTGTCCGCGGGCCCGAGCAGTTGCGCGCCGACCGGAAGGCCGTCGCCCACCCTGCCCGCGGGCACGTTGACGCCGGGCCAGCCGAGGACGTTCCACGTCCACGCGTAGGGGCAGGCGGCGATCATGGCCTGGTCGGTGCGCCAGCCGCTGAGGGCGGCCATGGTGCCTATCCGCGGCGGGGGAGTGGCGGTGGTGGGCGTGAGGACGACGTCGTACGCCGAGAAGATCGCGCCGACCCTGCGGTGCAGGGCGCCCTCGGCGCGGCGGGCCAGGCGCAGCGGGGCGCCGCCGAGCAGACGGCCCAGGCGGGCCGCCTCCTTGGTCCGCGGGTCGAGCAGGCTCGGGTCGGGCACCTCGCGGGCCCAGTCCGCGATGCCCGCCGTGCCGCGGGGCACGAAGCCGAGGCCGATCTGTCCGTAGCGCGGGTCGTCCTCCACGACGTCGTGGCCGAGCGCGGCAAGGCGGTCGGCGAGGACCATGACCTTGCGCCGCACCACGGGATGCAGCCGCTTGGGTGTCGCGGTGAACGGCATGCGCAGGGAGAGCGCGATCCGCAGCCGCCCCGGCTCGCGGGTCGCCGCGTCCGTGGCGCTGATGGCGGGCGGCTTGTGCAGGTCACCGCGGTGGTTGCCGCTCGCCGCGTCGAGCAGCAGGGCCGCGTCGGCGACGGTCCTTGCGAGCGGGCCGTTGACGGTGATGCCGTTGAAGGCCTCGGGCCAGGGCCACGTCGAGATGCGGCCGCGCTGCGGCTTGATCCCGATGAGATGGGTCCAGGCGGCGGGGATGCGCACCGAGCCCGCGCCGTCCGAGCCGAGCGCGGCGGGCACCAGGCCCGCGGCGACCGCGGCCGCCGAGCCGCCCGAGGAACCGCCGGGGGTGTGACCGGTGTGCCAGGGGTTGCGGGTGTCCCCGAAGCCGGGCCCCTCCGTGAAGGGCCACTGCCCGAGCTCGCATGTGTTGGTCTTGCCGACGATCACCGCTCCGGCCGCCCGCAGCCGGCGCACCGACTCGGCGTCCTCCTTCTTCGGCGGAAAGTCGCCCCGGCATCCGAACGCGGTCGGCTCGCCCGCCATGTCGGTGTCGTCCTTGACGGCGAGCGGCACGCCGAGCAGCGGCCGCCCCGTCCCGCCGGACGCCAACTCCCGGTCGGCGGCGTCCGCTTCGGCCAGCGCGGCCTCGGCCCGCACCAGCTTGAACGCGTTGAGCGTGGGCTGCGAGGCCTCGATCCGCGCCAGCGTCCGTTCCGTCAGCTCACGTGCGGACACTTCTCCGTCGGCCAGCGCGCGAGCGGTGCGCGCGAGTCCATCGGCACGGTCGGCAGTCATGTGGGGGCACCTTTGATCGACGGGCAGGTGCAGGCACGCTAACCGGCCAGTCGAGAACGCGGTACGTGGGCAGGGAAGTTCACGCCGCGCGGACGGCGGGGAGCGCGCCGACGCGGGCAGGGGGCGCCTCGGCGCCCGCCGGGGAGCGCTCACGCGCCGTCTGGAAGGATGAGCCCCGTCATGGTGCAGATACCGAACAAGACCGCACAGCAGGCCGCGCGGCAGTCCGCCCAGTACTCCGTGCCGACGAGCGCCGACGTGGCGCGCCTGGCGGGGGTCTCGCGCGCGACCGTCTCGTACGTTCTGAACAACACGAGCGCCGTCCGCATCAGCGAGCCCACCCGCCGCCGCGTCCACGAGGCCGCGAAGGAACTGGGTTACGTCCCGCACGCCGCGGCCCGCAGCCTGCGCGCCGGGCACACGCGTGTGGTCCTGATGCCGACGCCGCAGATCCCGGTCGGCCCGCTCTTCAGCGAGTTCTTCAACGAGCTGCAGTGGGCGCTCAGCCGCTTCGACTACACGGTCGTGCAGTACGGCAGCCTCGGCCTGACCGGCGAGGAGGCGGCCCGTGCCTGGGCGGAGCTGCGCCCGGTGGCGGTCCTCGCCCCCGACGCCTCGGCGCTCGGCGCCCGCGGGGTGAACGTCCTGAAGCGCTCGGGCGCCAAGGCCGTCCTCACGATCGGCCCGCAGCGGGCCGAGGGCGCCCATGCCCTGCTGATGGACCAGCGTCTCGTGGGTCAGTGCGCCGCCACCCATCTGCTGGAGCGCGGCAGCCGGCACATCGGCGTCGTGATCCCCGAGGAGAAGGGCCTCGAAGCCTTCGCGCGCCCGCGCGCCGACGGCATCCGCAGCACCCTGGCGCAGCACGGCACGGACGCCACGATGACGGAACTGCCCCTCGCCTACGACGAGGAGTCGGCGGCGCGGCTCGCGGCGCGCTGGCGCACGCTCGGCGTCGACGGGGTGTTCACGTACAACGACGAGTTCGCGATGCTGCTGATGCGGGCGCTGCAGGACGAAGGCATCGCCGTCCCCGAGGAGACGGCGATGATCGGCGCCGACGACTTGATGCTCGGCAGGCTCCTGCGGCCGCGGCTCAGCACGGTCCGCATCGAGCTGCCTTCGGGCCAGAAGCTCGCGGAACTCGTCGACCGGGTCGTGCGCGACCCGGGCATGGAGCCCGAGGTGCACGACGTGCTCGGTGCGACGGCAGTGCACCGCGAGTCGAGCTGACCCCTCTGCTTACGGGTTCTTCCTGCTGCTCTCGCTCACTGCTCCTGCGCCTCGGCCTTGGCCTGCTCCTCGGCGACGGACTTGCGGACCTCGTCCATGTCCAGCTGCCTGGCCTGTCCGATGACGTCCTCGAGTGCGGCCTCCGGCAGGGCGCCGGGCTGCGCGAACACGGCCACCTGATCGCGGACGATCATCAGCGTCGGGATCGACTGGATGCCGAATGCCTGCGCGAGTTCGGGCTGCGACTCCGTGTCCACCTTGCCGAAGACCATGTCGGGATTGGCCTCGGCGACCTTGTCGTAGACGGGCGCGAACGACTTGCACGGACCGCACCACTCCGCCCAGAAGTCGATCAGGACGAATTCGTTGTCCGTGACCGTCTGGTCGAAGTTCTCCTTGGTGAGCTCCACAGTCGTGCTGGTCATGGTGTTTCCCTCTTCCTGCTGTCAGTCGAAGCCGTAGTGCACAACGGCCCGGGCGGCAGACGTATTCCACGCGCTCCCCCGTGCCCGCTGTCGCGCGCGTACCCATGTGGCCACGTCGCACACCTGCGACCACACTGGCTTCCATGACGGATTCGAAGACATACGACGTAGTGGTCCTTGGTGCTGGTCCGGTGGGGGAGAACGTCGCGGATCGGGCCCGTGCGGGCGGCCTGAGCGTGGCGATCGTGGAGAGCGAACTCGTCGGGGGCGAATGCTCGTACTGGGCGTGCATGCCGAGCAAGGCGCTGCTGCGCCCGGTGATCGCCCGCGCGGACGCCCGCAGGGTGCCCGGACTGCGCCAGTCGGTGCAGGGGCCCCTGGACGCGTCGGCGGTCCTGGCGCACCGGGACTACTACACCTCCCACTGGAAGGACGACGGCCAGGTCGGCTGGCTGGAGTCGATCGGCATCGACCTCTACCGCGGTCACGGCCGCATCGCGGGCACCCGCCAGGTGACCGTCACGGGCTCCGACAACACCGAGCAGACCCTCACGGCCCGCCACGCGGTGGCGGTGTGCACCGGCACCCGGGCCGCCCTGCCGGACCTGCCGGGGCTGGTCGACGTGAAGCCGTGGACGAGCCGCGAGGCCACCAGCGCGGATCACGTGCCCGGCCGCCTCGCGGTGGTCGGAGGGGGTGTGGTCGCCGTGGAGATGGCCACGGCCTGGCAGGCGCTCGGCTCGCAGGTCACCATGCTCGTCCGCGGGGACGACGGCCTGCTTCCGCGCATGGAGCCGTTCGCCGGGGAACTGGTCGGCAAGGCGCTGACCGAGGCGGGCGCGGAGGTCCGTACGGGCGTCTCCGTGACGGCCGTACGGCGGGAGAACGGCACGGTCACCGCGACCCTGAGCGACGGCGGCACCCTCGAGGCCGACGAGATCCTCTTCGCCACGGGCCGTGCCCCGCGCACCGACGACCTCGGCCTGGAGACGATCGGCATGGACCCGGGCTCCTGGCTGCCGGTCGACGAGAGCCTGCGGGTGCAGGGCAGCGACTGGCTCTACGCGGTGGGCGACGCCAACCACCGCGCGCTCCTCACCCACCAGGGCAAGTACCAGGCCCGCATCGCCGGGGCCGCGATCACCGCCCGCGCCCAGGGCGTCCCCCTCCTGGAGACCGACACATGGGGGGCGCACTCGGCCACCGCCGACCACGCCGCCGTGCCCCAGGTGGTCTTCACCGACCCCGAGGCGGCTTCGGCGGGCCTCACTCTCGCGGAGGCGGAGGCCGCGGGTCATCGCGTGCGTGCCGTGGACTACGACATGGCGGGCGTGGCGGGGGCCGGCCTCTACGCGGACGGTTACGAAGGCCGTGCCCGCATGATCGTCGACCTCGACCGGGAGGTTCTGCTGGGCGTGACGTTCGTGGGCCCCGGCGTCGGTGAACTCATCCACTCGGCGACGGTGGCGATCGCGGGGGAGGTGCCGATCGGCCGCCTGTGGCATGCGGTTCCGGCGTATCCCACGGTCAGTGAGGTGTGGCTGCGTCTGCTCGAGACCTATCGCGGCTAGCCCACGCGGCTGCCCGAACCATCCGGGGCCCGTCACCGACGCGGTGACGGGCCCCGTCGGGTGGGGCGCAGGCTGTCGGTCCGAGCACAGGGCACGTTGCGGCCGGCCCCCGAACCGGCCGCCCAGATGGTGATGTCGGCCCACGTGGGCGTGGCGCTCGTGCTCGTCGCCCGTCCGGCGACGTTCACCGACCCCGACTCCTCGCGGCGCGTACGGGACGCGGTGCACGCCGCTGTCTTCACCCCGGGAGCCGCCGAAGGCCATCCCGCGCAGGGAGAGGTTCGACTGTCTGCCGCAGCGCCCAGGTCGAGTGCGACGCCGGCCGCGGAACCGCCGACGTACGGCTCGCTCGGCCGCCCGCGCCTCCGGCCCCCCTCAGTTCCCCGCGTCCCGCCACGCCGACTCCCGCAGCAGGCGCAGCCCGTTGAGGCCCACGATCACGGTGGAGCCCTCGTGGCCGAGTACGCCGAGAGGGAGCGGCAGGTTGCCGACCAGGTCCCAGGTGACCAGGACGGCGATGAACGTGCCGGCGATCACCAGGTTCTGCACCACCAAGCCTCGGGCGCGCCGAGACAGGGCGATCACCCTCGGCACGGTGGCGAGTTCGTCCCGCACGACGACCGCGTCGGCGGTCTCCAGGGCGAGGTCGGAACCGGCCCGGCCCATCGCGATGCCGGTATGGGCCGCGGCGAGGGCGGGCGCGTCGTTGACGCCGTCGCCGATGACGAGGACCTTGCGACCGTCGCCCTCCGCCTCACGTACCGCCGTGACCTTGTCCTGCGGGAGCAGCCCGGCCCGTACGTCCTCGATGCCGGCCTCGGCCGCGACCCGGGCAGCGGCCTGCGCGTTGTCCCCGGTGAGCAGCATGGGGGTGGTCCCGGTGAGGGACCGCAGGGCGCTGACGGTTGCCGCGGCGTCAGGGCGCAGGCGGTCGGCGATGCCCAGCACACCCACGGGGGCCCCGTCGCGCAGCACCAGTACGGCCGTCTGGCCGTCCTCGCCCAACTGCTCGGCGATGACGTGGACTTCGCCGCTCGGCGCGTCCGCGGGGCCGCCGCCCGGCCCGGTTTCGAGCAGTCGTGCCGGAGCGCCCACCTGGACGTCCGTACCCCCGACCGTGGCGCTGACCCCGATCCCCGGCGTCGACGCGAAGTCCGTCACCGACGGAAGGTCCAGGCAGCGAGCCCGCGCTGCGCTCACCACGGCGCGCGCCAGGGGGTGTTCGCTGCGGTGCTCGGCCGCCGCCGCGAGCGAGAGGAGGGTGTCCTCGGTCAGGCCGCTGCCGTGGAGCGCGTGGACCGCGGTCACCCGGGGCGTTCCCTCGGTCAGGGTCCCCGTCTTGTCGATGGCCACCGCGTCGACCTGCCCCAGACGCTCCATCACGACGGCCGACTTCACCAGGGCGCCGTGCCGCCCCGCGTTCGCGATCGCCGAGAGCAGCGGCGGCATCGTGGCGAGGACCACCGCGCACGGCGACGCCACGATCATGAACGTCATGGCGCGCAGCAGCGCCCCGGTCAGGTCGTCGCCGAACGCCAGCGGTACGGCGAACACGGCGAGGGTGGCGACGACCATGCCGAGCGAGTACCGCTGCTCGACCTTCTCGATGAACAACTGCGTCGGCGCCTTGGTCTCCGAGGCCTCCTCGACCATCGCCACGATCCGCGCGATCACCGAGTCCGACGCGTCACGTCCGACCCGCACCCGCAGCGCCCCGGCCCCGTTCAGCGTGCCCGCGAACACTTCGTCCCCGGCACCCTTGGCCACCGGCAGCGGCTCCCCGGTGATCGTCGCCTGATCGACGTCACTGGCCCCTTCGAGCACCTCGCCGTCCGCGCCGACCCGCTCACCGGGCCGTACGAGGATGACGTCGCCGACCTTCAACTCGGCCGTGTCGACGGCCTGTTCGCCGCCCCCGGAGTCCACCCGCGTGGCCGTGGTGGGCGCGAGGTCGAGCAGGCTGCGCACCGAATCGGCGGTACGAGCGGTGGCCAGGGCCTCCAGGGCGCCCGACGTGGCGAAGATGACGATGAGCAGCGCCCCGTCCATCACCTGCCCGATCGAGGCGGCGCCGAGGGCCGCGACGATCATCAGCAGATCCACGTCCAGGGTCTTCTCGCGCAGCGCCCGCAGCCCGGCGAGCGCGGGATCCCAGCCTCCCGCGACGTACGCGACCGCGTACAGCGCGCCCCACAGCCATGACGGCGTCCCGGTCAGCTGGAGGGGCAGCGCGATCAGGAACGCCGCTGTGGCCGCCGCCGCCCAGCGGGCCTCGGCCAGCGCGAGGACGCGGGTACGGCGGCGCGGAGGCGCCGATGGACCGGCGCGAGTTCCCTGGTCAGGGCGGGGGATCAGGGCAGTGGGCATGGCGGGGCAACCCTCCACGGGTCGGAGAACGGCAAGGCAACGCCCACACCGTACAGGAATGGATGAACAGCTTTTCATGCGTACATGTGTCGTCGCTAGGATGGCGCCATGGGCCACGGAGTCGACGACAAGAGCAACGCCACCACGCGCGAACGCCTGGACACCGTGGGGGCCGCCGACGTCGCCGCCACGCTCCAGGCCCTGGCGACGCCCTCGCGGCTGCTGATCCTCGCCCGTCTGCAGGAGGGCCCCTGTGCGGCCGGCGATCTGGCCGAAGCGGTCGGCATGGAGCAGTCGGCCTGCTCCCATCAGCTGCGCCTGCTGCGCAACCTCGGCCTCATCACCGGCGAACGGCGCGGCCGTTCCGTCATCTACGCCCTCTACGACCACCACGTCGCCGAACTCCTCGACCAGGCGCTCTTCCACGTCGAGCACCTGCGCCTCGGTCTGCGGGACACCCCGCCGGGCGGCTAGCCTGAGGGCGATCTTCGGTGGCGTTCTTCAGTGGCCACCTCTTGATTCCGCACAGGTGGGACAGGTGACATTCGGAGTGTGGCCCGTGATGGCGGTCGTGGCCGTCGGCGGCGCGATCGGCGCGTCGGCACGCTACGGCGCGTCCCTGATCTGGCCGACCGCTCCCGGTACCTTCCCCACGACGACGCTCCTGGTGAACGTCATCGGCTGCGCGCTCATGGGCGTCCTCATGGCGGTCCTCACCGAGGCGCGGACCCCGCACCGGCTGCTGCGGCCCTTCTTCGGCACCGGCGTACTCGGCGGCTTCACCACCTTCTCCACGTACGCCGTGGACATCGAGCGCCTGGTGGCGGGCGGCCACGCCGGCACGGGCCTCGCCTATCTCGGCCTGACGCTGCTCGCGGCCCTCGCGGCGGTGTGGGCCGCGGCGTGGGCGACCCGCCGTCTGGTCGTACGGAGGCGGGCATGACCGGAGTGGTCCGGTGAACTGGCTCTGTGTCGTGGCCGGGGCGATGATCGGCGCCCCGCTGCGGTTCCTCACCGACCGAGCCGTGCAGGCCAGGCACGACACGGTCTTCCCGTGGGGAACGCTCACCGTCAACGTGGCGGGCAGCCTGATCCTCGGCGTGCTCACCGGCGCGACGGTCGCGGGCGCCGCCTCCTCCCACACGCAGCTGTTCCTCGGCACCGGCCTGTGCGGCGCCCTGACGACGTACTCGACCTTCTCGTACGAGACGCTGCGGCTCAGTGAGGGTGGTGCCAGGTTCTACGCGGCGGCCAATGTCGTGGTCGGCGTGGTCGCGGCGCTCGGGGCGGTCTTCTTGGGCATCGCGTTGGCGGAGGCGTTCTGGGCGTGACGGGCCTTTACGCCGGCCGAAGCGCGTTGAGGGCTCCTCGGTCGCCCGTCGTCGGGGCGCCGATGGCTCGTGCCACCGGCGCCCCGTGCGAACGGGAGGGATTGAGTCACCCCGGGGTCACCCTCGGGGGTCAGACCTCGGCGAAGTCCCCCGAGAGGGCCGCCGCCATCCGCAGGTGCGGGGCCGCGTCGGCGTCCCGGCCCTGCCGCTCCAGCGTGCGGCCGAGGAGCAGCCTGGCGTACTGCTCGACTGGGTCGAGCTCGATGACCGTACGCAACTCGGCCTCCGCGCGCAGCAGTTGCGCCGAGTGGTAGTAGGCGCGGGCCAGCAGCAGACGCGGGGCGACCTGCTCGGGTACCTCGTCGGCCAGGGTGCCGAGGATGCGCGCCGCCGTGGCGTACTCCTTGGCGTCGAAGAACTGCCGCGCGCGCTCCCAGCGCTCCGCCGCGGTTCCGTGGTCGTAGTACGTCGTGTCCACTGTTGCCTCCTTCGAGCGCTCCAACGGCCAGGGTTGGTTAAAAATTCCACTAAATGGATCCGGCGTGACGGCGGTGCTGACGAGATCCCTCCGGAATGACCGAGGTGCGTGCCTGACGCCCGGTGTCCGACGGGTCTAGGTTGTGCGGCATGAGCAATCTTGATCGCGAGGCGGTCCCGTCCCTGTGCGGCGGTCGCGGGTTCGTCGTCGCGGAACCGGTCCGTGAACTCCTCAGCCCCCGACAGGTGAAGCTCGGCGAGTCCACCGAGGTCCGCCGCCTGCTGCCCAACCTGGGCCGCCGCATGGTCGGCGCCTGGTGCTTCGTGGACCACTACGGCCCCGACGACATCGCCGAGGAGCCCGGCATGCAGGTGGGCCCCCACCCGCACATGGGCCTGCAGACGGTCAGCTGGCTGCACGAGGGCGAGGTCCTGCACCGCGACTCCACCGGCAGCCTCCAGACGATCCGCCCCCGCGAGCTGGGTCTGATGACCTCGGGCCGGGCGATCTCGCACTCCGAGGAGAGCCCCAGGTCGCACGCCCGCTTCCTGCACGGCGCGCAGCTGTGGGTGGCGCTGCCCGACACCCACCGCAACACCGACCCGCGCTTCGAGCACCACGCGGAGCTGCCCCTGGTCACGGCCCCCGGCCTGACGGCGACCCTCATCCTCGGCACGGTCGACGGCACCACGTCACCCGGCACGACCTACACCCCGATCGTCGGCGCCGACCTCGCCCTGGCCCGCGACGCGGACGTACGCCTGCCGCTGAACCCCGACTTCGAGTACGCCGTCCTGTGCATGTCCGGCGAGACCCGGGTCGACGGCGTCCCCGTCCTGCCCGGCTCGATGCTGTACCTGGGCTGCGGCCGCACCGAACTGCCGCTGCGCGCCGAGTCGGACGCGGACCTGATGCTTCTCGGCGGTGAGCCGTTCGACGAGGAACTGATCATGTGGTGGAACTTCATCGGGCGGTCCAACGAGGATATCGCACAGGCCCGTTCGGACTGGATGGACAGCTCGCGCTTCGGCGAGGTGAAGGGGTACGACGGTGGCCGGATCCCTGCGCCGGACCTGCCGCCCGTGCCTCTGAAACCGCGGGGTCGTGTGCGCTGAGCTGGGCGAATGTCTGCCCGGCTCGAGATCCGAAGGGATCTTGGCGCAGGGCGGCGACTAGGGGGCCACGATGTTGTGCAGCGCCTGGAGTCGGGTGCTGCAGAGGGGTTTCTCGGTCCAGGGTTTGATCTTCTGTGGCAGAGCTTGGCAGACCGAATGCTGACCCAATGCTGACCTTTCTGATGGGTGGTCAGTTCCGTGGGCTTGCAGGTAGGACGCAACTAGTTGCCCCTGCCGGTGATGAACCGCCGACCTGAATGCTGACCCCTGGTGGAGGTGAGATCATTTAAGCGCGCGGAGAGCTGGTGGTGCGCTGCGCCACTGGCCAGCTCTTTGTGGGGGTACGACAACCTCAGCGGTTCCAGGCGCTAATCGGCGTGCTGCATGAAGTTGAGGGCTGCCCCGCTTTCATTGCAGTCTTCGTCTCACGCGAGGCGTGGCGGAGTATCTGGTCGTCGGACTTGCGGTCATCTCTGTTCCGCGTTCTGGCGTGCGTGCCCGCTTTGTGTGGCACGGGGGACATGGGTGGCGACCTGGAACGTTCGGACGGTAACGCATTGCTTGCTCGCTGCGCGGGACAGTCCGACGGGGTGAACTTCGGGGCGCCAGCAGTACCGCCGCCTGAACCGGGAGCGATCGTCCGGCCGTTGGGCTACCCCCTCGCTTCGCGTTCCCTCTCCTCGGGTCGACGCAAGGATGCAGGGCTGTTGCGGGCAACGGTTGCAGGAGGGGGAAACCCGGCGTGTGATTGTCCGCTCCCGTAAGCGCTACGCGGCTCGGGGGTCCTTCCCCTTGGTGAGGGCCAGCCAGTGGCACGGACAAGCCTGTCGGCATTCACGCGGGGCGCGTTGAAATGCGCTGAAGGAACTTCTGCGGCGCCTGGTGGCATGCTGAGATTGGAGCGGTCGCCCTCGGGAAGCATGACGTCTAGCACTGCTCCTGCACCGCGGACTGGCTCCTGACGGTTTTGACCAAGGTGTCCTAACGATCCTGTGTCGACTCGGGCCGAGGCAGTGGGCTCGGACGCTGGTCCGGGCGAGCGTGTCTAGAGCTCTGTTATGCGGGCGTTCTCTGCACAGTGTCATCTGCGACCGCTTTCCGGGCCAGCGGCGAGGCTTGTGCGTGGGCCGACGGGGGTGAATGAACGATCGAGTCGTCAGACTTTCACCAAGCCGCGGACCACGCTGCTAATGCAGGTGAGGTGGTGCTCGGGGTCGATTCGCATCGTGACGTCCACGTGGCGGCAGTGGTGTCGATGCTGGGGCAAGCCCTGGCTATTGAGCGCTTTCCTACCACGGCAAGTGGCTATCGGGACCTTGTCGAGTGGGCCTGTGGATGGGGTGTGGTCCACCGGGCGGGGGTGGAGAGTTCCGGAAACTATGGGGCGGCGCTGTCTCGGCATCTGCTGTCTGCAGGCATAGAGGTTGTGGAGGCTCCTGGCCCGGGTCGCTCGGCCCGGCGCCGACGCAGCAAGTCGGATGAGGGCGACGCAGTCGCTGCTGCCCGCTCTGTGCTCAGTGGCCGTGCGCAGTTCCCGGTCAATACCGGCAGTGGCCCGATTGAGATCGCACGCATGTATGTGATGGCCAAGGACTCTGCCGCACGTGCCAAACGGCAAGCAATGAACCAGCTGCGGGCCATTCTGGTTACCGCAGACCCAGTCCTGCGTGAGGATTTGCGGAGTCTGAAGCGCCGAGCGCTCATCCTGGCCTGCCTGCAGTTACGCGAAGGCGATGAGGAGACGGACCCGCTGGTACGGGCAACCCGATTCACGTTGCGCGTGTTAGCTGAGCGCATCGAGCAACTGAGGGTGCAGGCTCTACTGCTGGAACAGCGCCTGGAAGGCGTGATCGTAACGCACTATCCTCGCCTACTCGAGGCGCTCGGAGTCGGCCCCCATAGCGCGGCAGTGCTGCTGATGGTCCTGGGAGACAACAGCGCGCGCATGCGAGGTGAGGCGTCCTTCGCGGCCTTGTGCGGGGCAAGCCCCGTCGAATACTCATCGGGCAGCCGGCAGCACCGCCGGCTCAACCGCGGCGGCCACCGGCAGGCGAACGCTGCGCTTCATCGCATCGTGCTGTCACGGTTGCGCTGGGATTCGCGGACGCAGGCGTATTACGAGCGACGCGTGACCGAGGGGAAGACTCGGCGGGAGATCATCCGTTGCTTGAAGCGGTACGTGGCTCGCGAGATCTACCGCCTGATCAGCGCCAGCCGAAAGACATTGAAAGGAGATGCCTCGCGGGGCGCACTCCTTGCGGAGCACCCAGCGCTGACCGGGTGAGCTTCTTGGGGGACATGGGGGACAGGTGCGGTTTTCCCTCTCGCCCTCGTTAACCCACTCAAACCGCTCTCTCCCGCTGGGTCCTGGCTCCGCTCTACGACTGGCGGCAGCGAGCGACACGCCCGCTGCGCTGACCGCGAGACATGGCATCCCCGCCGCGCGCCAGACGCAGCGACACCCTCACATCCTGAGGAGTACCGCGATCGCGCCTCGAAGTGCCGGGCTTACGAGTCGACGGCCAGCCATGGCAAAGCGCTGGAAGCGAAGTGGCAGCGCTTGATCGAGGCGGTCGGCGGCGCGGAACACGTGGCGGCGTACTGCGCCACCGAGCCGCCCGCGAAACAGCCGACCCCAACTGCGCACGGGAAGAGAACGGGAACGCCACCTCTCACGGAAAAAGGGGCAAGCGCGGATCGCGGTGTCGATATGGCCGCCGCAGATCATGCCGAACGGCAGCGCCGAATTGAAGAACGAGGCGTGGGGGTGCAGCCGGGGCATCGCCTCGGCCTGCTGCAAGGGCAGGCGGATCCTTCAGTGGCTCGAATCAGACGTTCCTCGGTCGAGAGCTGAGCTGAACGTTCCATTCGCGTTCCGGCACGTGTTCAGATCTGTTTGGGCAGTCTTCCACGAGTGGTACAAGTACGGGCCGGGGGCTTGGGAATTCAAAATCAAGCGATCCATGGTCCCTTGCTCCCTGAAGAGGACCCCGTGGCGTGGCACATAGAGCAATGGGCAACAGTACACGCCAAAGCTGCCCCTCGCCTTGGCGAAGAGCAGCTTGAGACGCTTCGGGAACTTTTTCAGTGAGCATTTTCACCGTTGCTGCTCGAAGGTGAGGACGGTGGCCCTTGGTGTTTGGCGTCATTAGATTTGGGCTGCAACGGGATCCGCGGCAGCATTTTGAACTCTCCCGGTCGGAAAACGACGTCGCCAGGTGCGCTACCCACGCCTTTCGTCAAGGCTGCCTTCTCGGCGCATCCGCAAGGGGTCCATGCCCTCGCCTAGAATGGCACTGTATGCGCCCTCGGCTGCTCGCCCGACAGCGGTTCCCGTCGGTGTGTGGCGCAGAAATTCCGCAGTGTCGCCCGTATGAAGAATTTTCCCTTCATCTAGGACAGTTACGTGAGCGGCCTCTTCCGCCAGATCTGTGACGTCATGTGTCGACATCAGGACCTGCACATCGGAAGTCAGATCATTCAAGATGTTCCGAAATACGCGCCTCTGGCGTGGGTCCATTCCGGCTGTGGGTTCATCCAAGAGGAGAACACGCGCATCATGGACGAGGGCAGAGGCTACACCCACGCGGCGCAATTGGCCGCCCGACAGACTAGCTGATTTCATGTCGGACTCTTTTGACAGCTCGACGCGCTGTAGAACTTGAGATGCTCGATCCCAGGCGTCGCGCCGGTTCATTCCTTTGAGCCACCCAACATAGGCGACGTACTCGCGAGCTGTTAGTGACGGCATGGGGGTAATGTCCTGCGGCATCCACGCAACAGCCACCCGGAAGGGCTTTGACCGAGAGGAGATGTCGCCCAAGGTGACTGTGCCCGAACTGGGTTGGGCGACTGAAGCGGCAAGTTTGAGGAGCGTCGACTTTCCCGCACCATTCGGGCCCAGCAGAATCGTGAGTCCGTCTGGAAGGATAAACGTCAGGTCCTTGATGATTGGCGCCTGCCAGCGTTTGTAAGCGTAGCGGCAAGAATTAAGCCTGAGCGTCATGATTTATTCCTTGGAGCGGGGAGCAGCATGCATAGGCCGACAATAAAAACTGCGATTGCACTTAGAGCGGCATGGGGCGTCGCCACGGGCTCAGCAACGACTGTCCACGGATAGGGGTCGTTTGGGTTGCGATATCCGACGAAAATTACCGCCATTAGCCAGGCAATAGGAACCATGACTGCAGCAGGCCCGACCATCCACCGTGCGCACAGCATAATCCCCGTAAGGAAAACTGTGTTACGTCCAACGGTCGCAATCTCTGACGAGGCATGCAAACTGATTGCAGCGAAACCTACAGCAACTGCCGCTAGGTTAACTACCGTTACAATAGCAGCGTCAGTCAGCGAGATTGACCTGACGCCTGAGATTTCCGGTGCATACAGCCTGGATTCTAGGCTCATAATGAGGCCGGCTAGCAACGGAATGGGGGCGAAGAGCATGAGCCTGAGTTGGACTCCGCCACCCAGCGTGAAGGAGGGAAGGGTCGCAACCGTGTCCTGCGTTGCAACGATAAGTGCGACGTAACCTATGAATGACGCAAGAAGAAAGCTATGCACACGTCGCGTCTTTAGCAGCCACTTCATGAGCTACTGCGGCAGGCATCGAGACGACGCTGTTTGAACCAAGCACCTTGGTCTTGAGCAGGCAACGTTAGAATCTTCTTGACCTGAGTTCGGACCTTGGTCTGGTTCTCGGCTGTGTCGAACTGTTCAGCCCGCGCCTCCAACTGCTGCTGGTACGAGCGTTCCTCGCCAGTCACCTGTGCCGCCCAAAGCATCACTTCACGGCTAACACGGGGCGACGGTCGTTCGCATTTAAATCCCACAGCGGCGGCCACTAGCTGATAACGGACGTTATTGTTGCGGACCCCTGATGTGAGATTAACTCGCCACGTTCGGCTATCTGAAGGTAGATAGTACCGTCCATCCGCAAGGCGGTCCGTGATGAGGGCAGGTTCTTCATTGACACCTGCGGAACGTAGATCATCCAGAACCGACTGTGCCGCTGTAGAGGCTCTTGCAAGACCGTCCTTGGTGGCCGTGGGCATGCACACCTGTGGCGCCCGGTTGACGCACGACATTGGTGCGTTGCCAACCAGAACCGGATCACTTGGCCCCCAGTCGTGAACCAGCCGCTGAGCACTCGTCATTCCCCCAAGAGCAAGTAGGCATGCGAGACCTACCTTGACGAGGGTTGACTTAATAAAGAACCAGGATGAGGCCACCCCGAGAGCAATTCCGCCTGTGAACAGCAGATGGGGAAACATCGTTTCAAACGAGACGAGTTCACCGAGCATCAACGGCTCGCGATATTGGCCTGAAACATGGCGAAGCCAGAATGGTGTTGTAGCGGTAGAGAAAGCTACAAGGAGAAACGTGGCGACTGCCATGAGAGGTGCAGATATCAGTGGTGGAACAAGCACCCCAGCGCCAAAGCCTATCGTCGCGTGGGCGACAGACAGGGCAATGCCAACGAGGAGAGGCCGTAGGCTCTCCACTGAGGGGGTGATTCCAGAAGAGATAAGCGAAATGGAAACTGGAATAGCCATCATGAGCCAGGAAAGTGTCATGACTGGAACCAGCAAATTCAGCGCGATGCGGTGGCGAGATCGTACGGCAGCCATACTCCAAACGCCACTTCGCCTGACGCGGCCCGCTTCCCAAGCCCCCAGGGATGAAGCCACCGCATATGTTAGGGCGTGCATCGGCCCTAGCGCATCAGCAACTACAGAGGGGGCATACCCGTATTGGAATTCGGAGGGCTCACCGCCGGAAAAGAAATAGAACAGCGTCAGCCCCAGCGCAAATGGCGAAGCCCAAAGAGCGCTACTGGTACGCAAGGAAGTAGAGAGTTTCAAGATTTTTCTCCGGGCTGAGCTGAGCTTTAGCGACTTGGAGCGGTGCCTCGCAATGAAGAGCACCCCTCCAAGCCGGTTTGCTAGTTGCTAATCGGCCTTTGTCGTGTCGGCCCAAGCAGTTTCCGTTGAGAGCGTGCTCGACCCTCCGCCATCGATCTTGTCGAGCTCAAAGTAGTAGCTGCCCCACGGCAAACTGCTCCACTCACCGCTGCTCACGGCTGGCCTGTTGGATGAGAAGCAAGCGGTGTAGTGCTTACTGCCGTGGTCCGAATCTGGATAGTAGTCGATAGCTCGCCACAACTTGACATCCACGCTTGAATCCCTCGTGGAGTTGCAGTTCTTGAAGGCGACTTCCGTGTACTTTTCCTCCGACCAGTGGCTAGACTCTGAACCAGCCTCTTTGTTCTTGATGCTGAAGCTGATGATCGTTGCCTGAGCCGCTGGAATTGTCATCAAAGTGACGGCGGCGCTGATACTGGCAATGCTGGAGAGTCTTCGTTTTATGAACATGTAACTTTCCCCCACCCTTTTGATTACGGCGGCGCATTTCTGCGCATTTCGCTCCTTGGCGGGATTTAGACGATCAGCTCTAGGTGATCGCTCCCTGGGAGCTGGCTGGCTAGTCGGCTGCTGTGGTATCCACACTCGCAGCCGCCGTTACATGGTGCGACGATGTATCGTCCACGAGACCGAGCTGGAAGTAGTAGTTCCCCTTGGGAAGGCCGCGCCACTCGCCTCTGCTTACATCGCCGTCACTCCACTTAAAGCACGCCGTGAATGTCTTCTGGTCGTACTGAGTGTCAGGATAGAGCGAGATATCGCGCCAGTATGAGACGTCGACACTCTCATCAGACTCAGAATTACAGTGAATGAACCTAAGTTCACTGTACTGTTCGTCGGCCCATCGGATCGACTCGTCACCCGTCGTGCCGTCCCTGACGGAAATCGAGTGGACGGATGCGTTGGCGCTGGGAGCTGCCACAAGGAGCAGCGAGGCTGCTGCACCGGAGATAGCTGCGGCTTTTAGTCGAGTTTGCACGTTTGGCCCCCCTTGTTGCGCTACAGAAGCAGGGTTTCTGTAGATCAAGGGGACTTTATGAAGTTCAGGTGGGCTAGTCAAGGTGAGATTGTGGGGAACCTGTGTGGCCTCTGGGGATTGGTATATATTGAGTCTTTGGGCTCTCTGTTAGCAGGAATGCGCGCTTTGGGAGGGTTTCTCGCAGACCCCGCTGACGACGCGGGAGCCATAAGCAAGAGCGCAGCCGTTGTGGCCAAAGCCGCATTGATCACAGGTCGCATGATCGGCATAACAGGTCCACCCGGCTCGTCCGTCACGGCAAGCCCGCGATGACCACCCCCACGAGCGAGCTCCCACGGCCGCCGGCTGCTTGGCCTCCGAGTCCCCATCCTGTCCAGCGCCCTGGGGGGGCGGATCTCCCCGCGGCTCTGGGTCGCGGGGATGTCAACGGCGTGATCGTGAACGGGCCTTGAGTCCGGGCACGTCTGCGGGGTTGATGCCGTTCGCCGTGAGGCGCCGCCGGTGGACTCCGCCTTTCGGGGCCTGAAAGCAGCGTTCGCCCTGCATGGCCATGCATTGAGGGCAGGTGCCCTGCCGGCGCGGATCGGGCGGCTGCTTCGGCAGATAGACGATGCCCACCAGGGTCTCCCTGCGTACGGACGTGTTCGCGGTTCTGGGATGCTTTCGGCCGTGAAGCAGCAAGATGTCTGCCGCCTCCTGGGCGAGCAGGTGCGGGGCCTGAACTCCGCGTACTCGCTCCTGGCAACGCAAGATACCGATGATCGGGATGTCCGCGCTCGAGCGGCGAGCACTCTGCGGTCCTTGGCCGCAGAACTCCACACCATCGCCGAAGCCTTGGCGGACGAGAGCACGCCCATGACCGTAGGAGCTGAGACCGAGTCACCGCCCGGATGACGGTGTGACGCGACAGGGGCACACGGCTGAGCTGGATGGTTCTCCGTCCCGAGCTACAGTTCCACCCGCGCGACCCCTCCCGTCTCAAGGGCCACCCACAGAGCGCCGTCGGAACCTATGGTGATGCCGTGCGGCTCGGACGACGGTGACGGCAGGCTGTACTCGGCGATCTCGCCGCTATCGGTGATGTGGCCAATGCGGTTGGCTCCCCATTCGGTGAACCAGCAGTCCCCCGTGGACGCCGCGACGATGGCGTGGGGTTTGGCCGTGCGGTCAGGGAGCGGGAACTCCTTGATCGCGCCATCCACCGAGATCCTGCCGATCTGGCCCGCTGCGATCTCAACGAACCACAAGGCGGTGCCGTCACTGGTGATGCCCACGGGTGCGGCACTGGGGGTGGGCAGCGGGTGTATGACGATGTCCCCGTGGACAGTGATGCGGCCGATAGCGTTCGCCTGGTTGAGGGTGAACCACAGGGCCCCATCAGGGCCTGCGGTGATTGCCGAGGGATAGCCGCCCGTATGGGGAAGGACGAACTCGGTGATCTCTCCTTTGCAGGTGATGCGGCCGATACGGTCGGTGTTCATCTGCGTGAACCACACCGCACCGTCTGGACCGGCAGTGATACCGAAGGGTCCGCTGCCGGGCGTCGGAATCGGGAAGGACTCCCTTTCGCCGTCGGCGGTGACGCGGCCGATCCGGTGGTCCTGGAACCGGGTGAACCACAGTGCTCCGTCGGGCCCGGCAGCAATGACCGTAGGGCGACACTCAGACGAGTCCAGGGGATATTCCCTGAGTTCGCCCTCGAGGGTCAGACGCGCGATGCAGCCACGGTGCGCGAAGGTGAGCCACAGCGCACCGTCAGGTCCGGCCGCGATGCCGTAAGGCCCCGCACCCTTGTCCGCCACCGGGATCTCCCTGATGGCCGGGGCATCACAATCGTGCACAGCAACTCCTTGCAGGGCTGGTGGGGTTAAGGATCAATCGACATTCCTGGCCGATGTCGCAGCCCGCTCTCGCACCAGATTGAGAATGATCGCAGCGAGGTCAGCAGGCCGGGTCATGGGGACGTTGTGGTTCGAGCTGATGTCGATCAGCCGGCGGCCAGGGACGGCATCGACGACGGCACGCACCTCGTCGCGCCGTGAGGCGTAAAAGCCATCCTCGGCCAGCACGATTGTCATCGGACAGGTGAGGCGGTCGTACAGATCGACGGCCGGGAAGACTTCTGCATCGGGCTCTACAGCAGTGACAGTGGCGACATCCTCGATGGCGGGCCGCCGTACCCAGGGCCATTGCGTGTTGGGGATCGGTCTGGTTCGCCGGTCTTGCGTATGACGTGACGTCATGTCCCGGTGCGGGGCGGGATATTCCCAGAGAGCAGTGCAGGCACGGTGCTGGTGATCATGTGGTTGTCGAGACCCATGAGAACCGAGCGAGACCGTGCCTGCCCGAACATCATCGCCCATGCCGGCCGGGCTGGGGCAACTGGCCCTCCCGAACCTCCGTGTCACCCCGCAGGACGCTGCCGACCTGCGTCGCTTTCTGATCTGGGTGCCCGATCCACGCGGCATGCGGGGGCGGCGGTATCCGATGCTCCCGCTGCTGTGTGCGGCCGCCGCCGCAGTCCTGACCGGCGCTCGCTCCCTCATCGCGATCGGTGAATGGATAGCGGACGCCCCGCAGTCCGTCCTGTGGGACCTCGGCTTCCCGGCCGACCCGCTCACCGGCATCCGGTCGGCGCCACACACGGCCACGGTCCGCCGCCTGCTCCAACGCGTCGACGGCGACGACCTCGACGCGGCCATTGGCGCATATCTCCAGGCCAGAACGCCACCGTCGCCACTGCCCGGGCCGCTGCCGAAGTCGTCGTTGCGGGCGATCGCGGTCGACGGCAAGACCGTGTGCGGATCCCGCACCACCACGGCCACCGCGATCCAGCTGCTGGCCGCGATGGACCACCACGGCGTGGTACTGGCTCAGCGGCAGGTCTCCTCCAAGAGCAACGAAATCCCTGCCTTCCAGCCCCTGTTGGACGCCATCGACCTGAACAACACCGTACTGACCGGAGATGTCCTGCACACCCAGCACGCCCACGGCGCCTATCTCCGCACGCGCGGCGCCCACTACCTGGCCGTCGTCAAGAAGAACCACCCCGGTCTGTACGCGCAGGTCCGGAAGCTGCCGTGGGCCGACATACCGCTGGAGCACCGCACCCGCGACAAGGCCCATCACCGTGACGAGATCCGTCGGCTCAAGGTCGTAGCCTTCCGCCACATCGACTATCCCGGCGCCCGCCAGGCCATCCAAGTCTTCCGATGGCGACGGGAGTTGAGCACGGGCAAGCTCACCATCGAGTGGGTCTATGTGATCACCAGCCTGGACATTTACGACGCCACCCCGGCCCAGATCGCTGGCTGGGTCAGAGGCCACTGGGGCATCGAGAACCTCCTGCACCACGTCCGTGACCGCACCTTCCGCGAGGACGACTCCAAGGTCCGCACCGGCCACCTGCCCCGCACCATGGCGTCCCTGCGCAACCTCGCCATCAGCGTCTTCCGCCAGAACGGCCAGACCAACATCGCCGCCGCCCTCCGCCACACCAGCCGCGACTACCACCGCCCGCTGTCAGCCCTCGGCCTCACGTGATCAACCCGGACAGATCGCGATCATGCAATGCCCCTGGCCCAAGGGGCGAGGGCTGCCGCCAGCCCTGCGAGGAGCGATCGAAAAGGTCGCAGAGTCGAACAGCGAGTTGGCGCAGACGACCTGTGCCCCACCGCGCTGATCCGGGTGGTTTCTGATGGCATCTGAGGGACGTGGCGCCTGATGCGGCCCGGTCTGGCGTATCGGTCTTGGCGAAGGTTCATGGAGGGGCTGACCTGCTGACGCTGGCGCGGCCACTAAAGGGTGTTGCACAAGGCTGTATTTGCGCAGGTCAGGGCGTGTGAGCACAGTCTTGTGGTCCTGATGCGAGCGCGAGGTTGTGCATGTGGGCGACGGCTTGGACGGCGTGGTGAAGGCCGTCGCCGTGCTGTCGGCAGTCGCGCAGGATCTTGTAGTTCTTCATCCGTCCGATCACATGCTCGACACGGGCTCGGACCGTGCGGTGCGCGGCGCTGTCTGCTTCCTCGCCCGGCAGCAGCTCGCGTCGGGGGCGTTTGCGGTGTGGCACGACCATGCCGCAGTTGAGGTAGGCGCCATCGCCCAGAACTGTCACGTCCTGGCAGTGCTCGGCCAGGCCGGAGGCCCGCCAGGCGTGGGCATCCGCGGTGGTGCCCGGCACCGGCCGGGCCGCTGCGATCACGGGGCGGTATCGGCGTCCACGACGACCTGCACGTTCGCGGAGAACCGGTAGTTGCGGCTGGAGGAACCGACGTGCCGGTCGCGGACCGGGACCAGGGTGCCGTCCACGATCCACAACCGGTCCGCAGCATCGGCCGGACGCGAAACAGGCTCGAGCGCCAGCAGTGGTCCAAGACGTTGAACGACCCGGCACACGGTGGACGAGAGCACAGTCATACCCATGCAGCAAGGAACAGCGATGATCGGCTACTCGCAGCCCCGTCCTGACGTAGGAAGCCACCAGCTACGGACAACCAGCCAAGCCGACCGTGTCGTCGACCCCTAACGTCTGGAGAGTGTGTTCGTGATCCGCCGGGCGCCCGCGTAGCCGATTGAGGCAGAGCGGTGAGCTCTTATTGGTGACTCTTCGGCTACTCATCAGCTGATCTCAGGCGGGATGCCTGGTGAGTCGGCCGTACGCCGACCGGGTGTCAACAGGGCTGCTAGCCTGCGGCGATGAACAGCTCAACCACCGGCCTGGTGCCGGTGCACATTGGCCAGCCTGAGCCCGGCTCCGATGAAGAGCAGGGGCTGCTGCTCCGCAGGGAGCGAGCTCTGAACCGGATGGGCCCGCCAGAGCCGCTGCGTGTCTCCGGCGACGTGCCCTGGGAGCGGCACGGCTTCGTGCCGCGATGGTGGGGCATGGAGAGCAGCGACTGTCCGGCGGCCGTGGAGCCGGGCTTCTTCTCCGGGCAGGGCCATGAGGAGTTCCAGCGCTTCCTCGGCGGTGCACGGCAGCGCAGCGAGGTCGCTCTGGTCTTCGCCGTCGTCGGCCACGCGGACGGCGACCGTCCGCGTAACCCGCTGTCGTCGGTGCACGCCTCCGTACGCCTCGGTGACCAGTCCACCAGCGCCGGTGGTCGGCGACTGCCTAAGGGGATGCGGCCCGAGATCGCGCCGGGCCTGGAGGGTGCCGACCGTGATCTGGCGATTCGGCTGCTGACCCGCCCCGAAGGCTCGCCGTGGTGGAGCCTGAAGTTGTACGGCTCTCAGTCGTACAACGGCGACGGTTCCGGCAGGGTGGACCACCCCGCTGCGGGCGAGCTGCATCCCATTCTCGTCGACTCGCTCGGGGAGCCGGTGGTCGCGGCCTGGACGTCGCCGGAGGGTGACCAGCGGTGGTATCTCATCCCCGATGCCACCCGCTGGGAGAGCGTCCTGGGCTGGCTGGTGCACCGGGCGCTGCCGGAGTACGTGCCCGCAGCGCTGCGGCGGGCCCGGTCGCCGTTCTTCATCGACCCCGATCTGCAGACCGTCGGTGAGCAGAGCACTCGCGACGCGCTGGAGGACCTGGAGGCGCGGTACGCGGCCGAGAAGCAGCGCCTGGAGGATGAACTGCGACAGGCCAAGGCGACGGCGGAGCCGGTGCGATACGGGCTGCTGTACGGCAGCGGCGCCGACCTGGCCCATACGGTCGCGCGGGTGCTGACCGCGGCGGGAATGCACACCGTGGACCTGGACGAGGAGCTCGGCGGGACGAAGTCAGCCGACCTGCTCGTTGGCGCCGACGGCATGGAATCACGCCTGGTCGAGGTCAAGGGCGCCGCTGGTCCCGCACAGGAGCATCTCGTCGGGCATCTCCAGCGGCATTTGGAGACCTGGCCGCAGCTGCGGCCAGACGAACCGGTCTCCGACGGCGTACTGATCGTCAACCACCAGCACAAGCTGCACCCATCGGAGCGGACGGCGGCGGTGTACGCGCGGCCCGAGTTCGTCGCCTCGCTCGACTCACTACCGGTGACGGTCATCAGCACTGTGGAGCTGTTCAACTGGTGGCGGGCCGCAGACTGGACGGCGATCCGCACCGCAGTGCTGGGCGACGCGGCCGCGACAGCGCAGTCGGCGACGCCAGTGAACCCGCCGCAACCGCCATCCGCTCAGCGGCGTCGGTGGTGGAGCGGCGGACGGCACCAGTAGCAGCACGCGGGAGGCCACTGGATTCACCTGGTTCAGGTTCCCCATCCGACCCGTATGGGTTCACGGGTCACAGCGAGAGCGCCGTGGCTTCCGCCGGCGTCGGGGCCGGTTCGACGACCCAGGCGCACTCGTTCGCCCGGTGTCCGAAGAACAGCGTGCCCGCTGGCTCGGACAGTGGATGGACGTGTCGATATCACCGAGGACGGTGCTGTCGTCAGAGACGACGATGGAAACCGGGCCGAGGACGTGGCTAGTGGGCGTCTGAGAAGTCCCGGCCAGGGTGCCCTCGCTGTGCGGTGGAGTAGAAGCATGATCGTGGCTAGGTAGACCGCGTTCTCCTGGCTGCTCGCCAGGCACTCGTAGTCCTTGGACAGCCTCCGGTACAGGCCCAACCAGGCGAAACTCTGCTCGATCACCCAACGGCGCGGGACCACAGCGATCATCGGCACCACGCGCGGTGATGCATCGGTCTTGGCCCAGGTGCTGCGGAACCCGCCGTCCCTGCGCTGCACGATCCGGATGGTGATCCCTGTCTCCTCGCGCACCCAGGCCAAGAACTCCCGGCCGCGATAGCCCTGGTCGGCCCACAGATGCCTCAGTCGGGGAAACTTCGCGGCGGAGCGGGGCCAGCAACACCGCGGCGCCGTCGCGGCCGCTCACGTTGGCCGGACTCACGCACACGGCCAGGACCAGGCCGAGCGTGTCGACCAGCAGGTGGCGCTTGATCCCCAGGACCTTCTTGTCTCCGTCGTATCCGTGCCAGCCACCCCGCTCGGTGGCCTTGACACTCTGGCTGTCCACCACCCCCGCACTCGGGGTCGGTTCACGGCCCTGACCGGTGCGTTCGCGCGCGGCCTCGTCCCCGGCATCGTCCACGTCGAGCGCCGCTGTGCATGCACTCCGCCACCGTGCATCGTGCGCGCGCCGTGAAGGCGACACCGGCCTCGGGTGCGCTGCCAGGAGCCGGTGCCGTCGCCGGATTCCGCGCCTACTGCGGCGACAAGCACGTCGTGCTGTGGGTAGAGCCGGGCGGTGCGGCGCTGTCAGTGGTGGCAGGCCGCCCGTTCCTTGAAGAGGGCGAACCCGCGCTGCATCATCGCCACTGTGCGGTCTGTCGCCTGGCGGAGGAATAGGGGCGAGCTGCTGATCTGCATGAGCGACAGCTTTCCCTGCTTCTCCACGACCGTGCCATCGAGGAAGCCGAGTGTCCCGTAGGTGTCGCCGTGCGCGAGTGCGCTGCAGCTGCTCCAGATGACCTCGGCTTGGTCAGTGCCCATGGCCGCCAGGGAGCCCGCCTCGCGCACGATGGCCGTCGGGCTGGGGTTACCGAGTGCCTTCTTGGCGTCCGCGGGCGCCGTACCCGCAGCGATGATCAAGTCCGTGAGCCGCTGCATCCGGACGTCCGTGCTGCGGGGCTGCTGGCTCTGAAGGAGATCGAGCATGTGGTTGGAGTGCCGGTGATCGCTCGCCTGCAGGGAGAGACGGCGCTGTACGCGGGTCAGGCGTGTCGGAGGGCCGAGCATCCACACCGCACGGGCGCTGTTTTCGAACGCGCCCCGCAGCAGTGAGAACTGCCCGTGCGTGTGCATCGTGATCGGCGTATGGGTGCCTTTCGCGGCGTCGCCCACCAGCGTGCGGCGGAAGCAGTGCAGGTGGTCGACGGCGACCGTCAGCGCTAGCCAGGCGGTGTGCGACACCTGGTAGGGGTCGGTCTTGAAGTCGTCCCCGGCCAGGGCGCTGCCCGGCGCGACGACCCAGGCCCTGGAGTCGGACTGGGTGAGCGTCTCGTACTGCCTGGCGCCGTCGAGCAGCACCAGGATCTTCCGGAGGAGCTGATCCTCGGTTCCCTGGGGTTTCACTACTTGAGCTTATTGCGGATATGTGCGAAAGAGAGCGGCATTTACGCCGAGGGGCAGACTGTCAACCGCGTTGCCAGGTAGGGGGAATGGGGTGAGGGCTGGCCCGAGGGCCAGCCCTGGTGAGTCGGGCCGTGGCGTGCTCAGGTCGCCGTGAGGGCCGACTGGCGATTGCGGGTGCTGTGGTCGGCGAGCGCCGCGAGATTCCGCTCCGCATCCAGTACGGCCGCGCAGCCCGAGTCGGCCCCGGCTGAGAACGAGATCCTCGCCCTGGTGCGGCAGCAGGCCCCTGCGCTTCTCGGCTGCTCGGAGTCGGACCGATAACCGCCGCCCAGATCTTGGTCAGTTGGTCCCACCAGGGACGATTCCGCTCGGAAGCCGCCTTTGCCTCCTTCGCCGGCGTCTCGCCGATCCCTGCCTCGTCGGGGCTGATCAACCGACACCGGCTCAACCGCAGCGGCGACCGGCAGCTCAACCGGGCCATGCACACCATCACCCTGATCAGGATGCGACTCGATCCCTCTACGAAGACGTACGTCGCACGCAAGATCACCGAAGGAAAGACCTCCCGCGATGCGCAGCGATGCCTCAAGCGAGCGATCTGCCGCCAGATCTTCAAGATCCTTGAGCGCTCCGACCGGAACCGACTCGGCAACGTCGAAGAACTCGCTCAAGCAGCTTGACACGACTTGGCAGCCTCGGGGCACACGCCGAACTTGACGCGACATCCGGTGAGTTGAGGTTGCGCGCCGACCGGTAGTTCATTGAACCGGGCAAACGCTCGGAGGGGGCACCAGGCCACCGCCGAGGACGTAGCCGGGGCCCGCTCGCAGGCTGTGAAAGGAATGGCGGCGTACCACTCCCGGCTGACCCGCCTCCACCTGGCGGGTATCCGTGAGCGGATTGGGCATGGTCGTCTAACTGACTGGAAGGAAACGGCTGCACTCGGGCGCTCGCCGAAGGCTCGGCCGACGCCGGAAAGGCTGCGAACGCTGGATACGAGCTACTTGATCGCATCCAGCAGCTCGCGGCACACGATGGCAGTGGCTCGGTCGTCTCGAAGGAGATCCTGCAGTGCTCGAGTCACCACAAGCGCGATCATGGACGGCCGCACGCCGTGTGAAGTTTCCGCCTGTGGAGTGGATGGGGGTATCAAATCAACAACCTCCGTGCGCCTCACAGGACGGATATCGATACCAAGGTTGGCGCAACCTCCACAGTGATGCCGCCATGGCGGCCAGTCGGCCCGGGCGGGGGAGCGTGGCAGACTGCCGGGATGCGAGCGGTGCATGAGGTGACGGAGCCTGAGACGGCAGTTCGTGATGCGGCGGTACGGGATGTCGCGGTAAAGGAGTTGAAGTTCCGTAAGCTGGCAGAGCAGCTGCGGAAGGGCATCCGAGACGGGACATGGGCGCTTGGAGCGAAGCTGCCGACGGAGATCGAACTCGCCTCGCGCACTGGGCTATCCGTCACTACCGTGCGCAGGGCGTTTGAGGAACTCGTCACCGAAGGACTGGTCGATCGCCGACAGGGTGCCGGATCCTTCGTCATCGCGCTGCCGCGTCAGAGGGCACACCCATGGTCCTCGGAGCGTCGGCGTATCGGGGTGCTCGTGCCGGAGGCCGAGTACTACTTCGCCCCAGTACTGAAGGGTGTCGAGGCCGCTTTGTCCGCCGCCCACTGCTCCATGGTGCTGCGAACCACGGGCTACGGCGTCGGCGCCGTAACCGGCGCCGTGACCGCTGTGGAGGAGCTGCTGGACGCCGGAGTGGCAGGGCTGTTGCTGACGCCTTCGGCTCCCGAGGTGCCGCTCACCGGTCAGCTGGCCCGGTGCCTCCAGGAGTTGCCAGTGCCGGCCGTGTACCTGGAGCGGCGGTGGGCGCGGGCTGGGGCAGCGGACCGGAGTGAGCACGTGTACACCGACCATGCCGGCGGCGCCTACGACGCGCTCGCGCACCTGGCCAGGCTCGGTCACCGTGACGTGGGGCTGGTTCGCAGGCTGGGGGCTGCGCCCACGCAGGTCGTCGCGGAGGGTTTCGACCAGGCGGTCGAGGCGCTCGATCTGCGCGCCAGGGCACGGATCGACTGGGAGCCAATCGATACGCACCTTGCGATGCGGCGCTCGGCGGAGGCTCCCTTGGCCCTGGAAGTGCTGCACACCCTGCGCAACTCCGGCGCGACGGCGGTGCTGTGCTTCGGTGACTTCGAATCGGGGCTGCTGTTGCGGGCCGCGCGGGCGGAGGGGGTGCAGGTGCCGCAGGACCTTGCGATCGTCTCGTATGACGACAGCCTGGCCGCCGACGCTGACGTGCCGCTGACGGCGGTGGCTCCGGAGAAGTTCAGGATGGGCGCTCTGGCTGTCGAGACCCTGGTGCACCGCTTGGACGATCCAGAGGCCGAGCTGCGGCAGGTACGGCTGCGGCCCCGCCTGACCCTACGAACCTCCTGTGGCTGGGACGCCGTCGACCTGGCTTACGGCAGCGCATCAATGTCTTGATTCCCGAATACGTCTTGATTCCTCTCCTGCGTGGCCCGGAGCTTCTCTGCCATGAAGGAACAGCAAGTAGCGACAGGTGAGGATCGGGTCTTGCGGCGCGGCATGCACCTGGTAGCACGGGCGGCGCGGGAACAGCCACGGGCGTTCGCTGCCGGAACGCTGGGCAGTCTGGCATTTGCGGCGGCGACCGTCGGGGCGGCGTACGTTCTCAGCGCCGTAGTGGCCCGTCTGGCAGGTCCGGCCTTTTCCGGGGGAGGGTTCGAGCCGGGAGCTGCGGTCCTTGCCGCGGCCGTGACGGTCGGCGTGGCCGCAGTGAAACTCGGCGGGATCCTCGTGCGGCGTCTGGCTGTCGGCCGCATGCAGTACGGCCTGACATCGAACTACCGGCGCCGGGTGCTGCGCAGGTACCTGGACTTGTCCTTCGAGTGGCACCTACGCCAGTCGCCGGGCGTGCTGCTGTCCCGGGCCGGCAGCGATGTTGATGTCGCCTGGGCGATGGTCGCCGACCTGCCGCTGGCCGTGGGCGCGTCGGGTATCTGTGTGCTCGCGGCGGCGGCGTTGTTGCTGACCGACCCTGTACTGGCCGCCGTTGGGATCACCATCTTCCCGGTAATCATTGCGATGAACGTGATGTACTCGCGGGCCGTCGCAGCGCCATCCGCGCGCCTGCAGGAGCGTCGGGCAGAGCTCGCGGAGATCGCACACGAGAGTGTGGAGGGGGCCCAAGTTGTACGCATCCTGCATCGGAGAGACACCGAGGTGGCACGTTTCGCGCGGGCAGCCGTCCGATTGCGGGATGCCGTGGTCCGGGTCGAACGCACACGCGCAATCTTCGAGCAGATCGTGGGGCTGTTGCCGCAGGCCGGCACACTGGCGCTGTTGCTCGTGGGAGCGGTACGGCTACGGGACGGGGCGATCGGAGTTGAGCAGCTGCTCTCCGCGACGCTGCTGTTCTCCGCCATCGCATTCCCGCTGAGTGGCCTGGCATGGCTGCTGGCCGCGCTGCCCGCCAGCGCGATCGGCTATGCACGCGTACGGGAGACGCTCGACTTGCCCGGCGAGACGGCTGACGGACCATCGCCGGACAGCGAGGCGGTGCGCGGATCGGCGGCGCCTGAAGGACCTACGGCACGCGTAACGGACGACTCACCTGTGCCTCGGCTCGGCGGGTATCCGGGCGAACCGACCCGGACCGCCCTCGCGCTACGAACGGTCACAGCCCGAAGGGGAGCACGCACGATCGATGCAGCCGCACCAACGTCTCGTCCTGGACCGGGCCTGGCACGGCTTGAGTTGTGCGGTGCGGCGTTCGCCTATAGCCCCGGGCGCTTTGCGGTGCGGGGCGTCAGCGTCACGGTTCGGCCCGGTCACGTCCTTGCCATCACGGGGCCCACAGGCTCTGGCAAGACGACCCTCGTACGACTGATCGCTGGTCTCCTCGTGCCTGGCGAGGGGAGCGTTCACGTTGATGGACTGCCACCTCGGCTGCTTTGCGATACCGGGCAACTGCCCGACTACATCGGATACGTGCCGCAGGACGTGTTCCTCTTCGGCGACACGGTCCGTGGAAACGTTGCCCTGGATCGCGAAGCGGACTTTCCTGACGAGAGGCTTTGGGAAGTATTGCGTACCGTCCGGGCTGACGACTTCGTGGCAGCGTTGCCAGAGGGGCTGGACTCCTCGCTCGCCGAGCGGGGCGTCAGCCTCTCAGGTGGACAGCGACAGCGGCTTGCCCTGGCCAGGGCTGCCGTCCGCGAGCCACGGCTGCTGGTCCTGGACGACGCCACCTCTGGTCTGGACGCGAGCATCGAAGCATCCGTTCTCGGCGCCTTACGAAAGGCCCTACCGGTTACCACGGTCGTCGTCACCAGCCGGCCGCAGAGCTTGGCTCTCGCAGACGAGGTGCTCTTCCTGGACAACGGAGGCGTCGCTGCGTGCGGTGCACATTCCGAGCTGCTGCGGACCGTGCCCGAGTACCGAAGGCTCGTGCGTGCCGCGGGTCAGGAGGTGGGCGCGTGAGTATGCACCTAGGCGAGCCTTCCCCTGCCCGACCGCTGTGGAGGGTGCTGCCTGCCGCTGGCGTACTGGCGTGCCTTGCTGCGGCCGGGCGCGTCGGTGTTCCTTTCACAGTGCAGCGGGTCACTGACGCCGTGACCTCGAAGCCAGGGCCAGGCACGGGCCCGGAAGCGGTGGTCGCACAGGCGCTAGTACTCCTTGTCCTCGCCGCAGTGGGGGCAGCGGGCATGGCGTACCTGCTGGCCCGTGGAGTGGAGGCCGTGTTGGCCGACATACGCTCCCGCATGATGCGCCACCTGCATGTGCTGACACCTCTGGACCGGCAGTGTTACAGCAGAGGGGGGCTGGTCTCCCGGCTGACCTACGACGTCGACCAGATCACCAACTTCGTTCAGCGCGGCGGCACACACATGTTGCTCAATGGGGCGCAACTGTTCCTTGCCACCGGCCTGATGCTCCACTACTCATGGGTCCTCGGGCTGTTGGTGCTCATGACGCTGGCCCCGCTGGCCTGGGTTTTGCCGGCCCTCCAGAAGCGACTGGCGGTGCGGTTCGCGCGGGTACAGGAGCGCAACGGTGCCGTGGTAGCGCTTGCCGGTGAGGCCGTCGCCGGAGCAGCCGTCATCCGCGCGTTCAGCGTGCAACAGCGGTTTGATACCCGGCTGGGTGAGGCCATCGACTCCCACTACGTTGCCCAGAACCGCGCGCAGAAGGCCGCTGCGTACGCGTACGTGATCGGAGAGGCAGCGGTCGCAGTTACCACTGCAGTCCTTCTGGTCGTGGGCATGGCGCTCGGTGCCGCGCACCGGCTTACCCTCGGTGAGCTGACAGCATTCCTCTTCCTCATCACCATGTTCGTCCAGCCGCTACAGGCGGTTGCTGAGAACCTGAACGGGATACAGAACGCGGTGGCATCGGTGCGCCGTATCCGGTCCCTGATGCGCCATCGTCCTGCAGTCACCCCCGCGGTCATCGGGGCTGTCCCGCTGCCGCCGGGTCCACTGGACGTGGAGGTTCGGGCGGTCACTTTCGCCTACGCTGGTGCACAGCGGGCCGCGCTGAACGATCTGACGCTACGCGTGCGACCCGGCAGCACAACCGCGGTGGTCGGGCACACGGGCTCCGGGAAGTCGACGCTCGTCACGCTGCTCACACGGGTTGCGGACCCGGACCGTGGGGAGGTCTGCATCGGCGGAGTTCCACTGCCGCGCCTCAGTGAGGGCGGACTGCGTGGTGCCCTCCACCTGGTGCCACAGGATGGCTTCCTCTTCCGCGACACGCTTGCCGACAACGTACGGCAGGCGTGTCCCGAACTGTCCGATGGGGACGTCATGGAGATCTTCGCGGCGCTCGGTCTCGAAGAGTGGCTCACGACCTTGCCAGACGGAGTGCGCACCAACGTCGGCGAGTCTGGAACTGCCCTGTCGGCCGGGGAGCGGCAACTTGTCGCGATCGCCCGTGCCTACGCGGCCGATCCACGCGTGTTGCTGCTGGACGAGGCCACCTCGCAGCTCGATCCGCTAACCGAGGCCCGGGTCGCCAAGGCCGTCAAGCTGTTGGCGAGAGACCGTACGACCATTGCCGTGGCACACCGGCTATCGACGGCCGAACAGGCCGATGATGTGGTCGTCATGGAGGACGGGCAGATCATCCAGCGCGGCCCACACTCTGCACTCTCCGTGTGCTCCGGGCCGTACGCACGTCTCTACGCGGACTGGCAGCGCCGCACCGGCACGGTCCCCGCTGGGGAACCAGCGCCCTGACGCTGCCCCCGATCGACGCACGCGGTATGTCCACGGCCGCAACACCGTGGACATACCGCCAATCGCGGTGGGAGATCACCTACTGCCAGGCTGCGGAGAGGCGAGGACACAGGCCGCGCCGGGAACACCGAGGTGATCATGCAGGAGGCGGAAACGTTTTCGTCGGAACCTCCTCCGAGGCGAGCTACACGTCGGCAGCCAGGTTCGCGCCCTCTGCTTCTTTGCCTGGGGTGGCCGATGCCGCGCTCGGGTTCGGCGCGTCTGTTTCGGTGGACTCTGCGTCGGGGGCGCCATGGCCCTGCTCTTCGTCGTCCCCCAACGGCTTGGCGCCCTTGAGGAGTGCCTCGATGGCCAATCCGGATCCGGTCACAGCGAGCACAGTGGAGCACGGCCGAACCTTGCGTCCCGAACTGAGAACGTGAGCAGTTGGCGGGTAGCGTGTTGAGTATGGATGGTCATACGGCACGCGAGCAGGGTATTGAGTGGCGGCAGATAGACGACGCCTGGCAGCGTATTGAGTCCTGGCTTGAGCGGCGCGCTCCGGCGACACTGGAGAACTTGTTGCCTGGGGCTTCCGAGGCGGAAATCGAGGGACTGCAGGAGTCTTTGGGCGTGCGTCTGCCCATCGGTCTGAGGGCGTTGTGGAGTCGGCGGGCGGGTGTGGGACCGGAACCGACACCTGGATTTATGCCGGGCCGGTGTGTGCTGATGCCGTTCGAGGTCGTCCGTCGCACGTATCAGCAGCAGATGCTGCTGCGACAGAGCGACGAAGAGGCGCAGCGGGGGGCGGGTGACGCAGAAGAGATCACGGTGTGGCGTCCCTCCTGGATCCCCTTCGCTGCGATCGGTGCGGATGCTTTGGCTGGTCTGTGTTTGGACGCTGAGACCGGCAGGATCTGGTACTGGAATGAGTACGCGGAGCGCAGCGTCAAGTTTGAGTCACTGACGGACTACATGGAGGAGATGGCTGACGTCCTCGAAGTCCCGTCGCTCGCAGAAGAGGCGCGGGTTGGCCTGATGAACGGGTTCTTGGTGTGGGGGGCGCCGCGCGATGATGCCGAGCGTGCGGTGTGGGAGCCGTTGGCCGGGTGATGCGTGTGGGGTGAGTGTTCGCACCCACCCCACACACGTCACGAAGATCTAGCCGATCTTCTTCCACGCGCAGGTGCTGCTGGTGGTGGTGCAGTGTTCGAAGCCAGGGTTACTGAGGTAGAAGGCGTCCTTGTCGAGCATGCGCCAGGCAGGAGCCGGAAATTTGTGGAAGGCCCCACTGTTTTGATCGCCGGGGATCGTGGCACGACCGCACTTCTCGGCGCTGGAGGGGCCGGTCTTGTCCTTGCGCGTGTCGGCGAAAAGGCCGAAGGAGCTCCCCGAGGGGTCCGCGTAGAGCTGAGCGCACTTGTCCCCTGAGTCGACCTGGTACTTGTTGCCGGTGTCGGGGTAGCCGCCACTCTCGTGGGTTGAGGCCATGGCGAACTCGTCGCAGGTCGGCGAACCCATCGAGGCGTCCATGGGATGTTTCTTCCATGCGTCCGGGCAGACCACGTTGCGGCTGTCGTCACTGGTCCACTTGTTGCCGTCCGCGTTGGTCTTGGTGGTGTCCGGGCCGAGGTAGTGCATGGGCGCGTCGCCGGTACCGGGGCGTCCGGTCATACGGTTCTGCATGAACCAGTAGTAGGCGCCAGCTGCCGGGTACTTGTTGGTGTCCATCGTGTAGGTCGGGGTGTAGTACGGAAGTACACACCCGGGTGTGCTGCTGGCCGTGCTGAGATCGTCGCAGCGGACCTTGAGTTCGTTGCCACTGGTGCCGAAGTCGGCGTTCGCGGCGAGGTCAAGATCGACATCGACAGCGCCGACCATGTCCCAGGTCAGGTCGATAGTCTCCTTGCCGGTGCCCGTCCACTTCGTGGTGGTGCTGGCAACCTGCGTCTGGCCGACCTCGCTGTCCAGCCAGTACCCCCTCTCGGCCTCCCCCGTCTTGTAGTCTTTCCAGGCCACCGGGGTACTGGTGCAGTGGTCACAGACCGTTCCTGCGTTCCAGGTGAGGCGGACGCCAAGAAGCTGCGGGTCGATGGAGGTGGGAGTGACGAACAACTGCTGGTCGAACTCCGCGAAGTCGCTGCCGCCGGACGACTTGTTCGGGTAAGTCTTCAGCCGCTGCTGGAAGTTGAACGTCGCCACGCCAAAGGGAGGCTTGTCCGGTTCTCCGCCGGAAGTGAAGATCAAGCTGGCGCTGCCGACATCATTTAGACAGGCGTCGGTGCGGTTGATGTAGTCGTGGCCCGAGGGCTTGTCGGAGCACCACGACACGAGGTCCGGAACCTCTGCCGTGGGGGAGAGCAAAGACTTCTGCTTCTTCTCGGATGCCGGGTGGGACTTGAGGCACACCTGGCGGCCTTGCGCGTCAGCCTTCGAGCAGTTCGTTCCCCCGGCCTTGCGGATCGCCAACGCGCCGGGGTCGCTGCGGAAGATCTCTTGTGCCTTCTGGGCCACCGGATCGATGTTTGAACTCGCCTGCGGAGCAGGGAAGGTCGCGTAGGGCGCGATGCGGAACTTGGCCCACGGGGACCAGTTGGTCTCATACAAAGAGCCGTCGAACGCGGACGTGTGGAAGGTGTAGGTGACTCCCGGCTTCAGCTTGCCGGCGGGGACAGTGACCTCGGCCGTGCTGCCGGAAGCTACAGCAGGGGAGACGAGCACTCCGTACTCATCATCTTTCAACTTGACTTGTGTCTTCGCATTGCCGTTGGCGTCAGTCGTCCAGACCTCGAAAGTCTGGGTGCTCTTGTCGCCGTCCGCGTCGGTCACAGTATTGCGGAGGACCGTCTGTGGGCTGGTGACGGTCCACACGTCGCTGGCCTGCTTGAACTCCGGTCCGGCCTTTGGAGTCTTGCCGGAAACTGGCCTGCTGCCTGCAGTCACAGTTCGGGACTCGGGGCCTGCTGCGGGGCGGCTGGAAGGTGCCGCATTGGGGTCGATGCTTGCCTCGGTTCCGGCGGCGAGTGCCGGGCTGGACCCGAGAAGAAGAGCGAGGGCGGCGCCTATGGCTGCCCTTCGTACTAATCGTGACATCTGTCTGTGCCTCAACCCATGTCTCCTCACGTGTAGGTGAGTTGTGTGGTCCATGCCAAGACCGTTCTATGCGGGTTGAGAGTGCTCGGGCAATGCCGCTAAACGCCCAATTCGCCTATCGCTGCTGTGTGTTAGCTGTGATCGATGTCATGGTTGCATGTAGTCATGTGAATTTTCTGTGGAATATTTGAACACAAAGTGTGTGCCCCGCCGTCTATTGCAGAGCATGCAACGGAACTCCGCTGTGTGCCGATCTGCCCGTACAGCAGCACTTCCCAGAAGTTGCCGTGGTGAGCGGAGACCTTCTTTGTCTGCTGGCGGTACAGGCGGTACAGCCTTCTGACCAGCAAGGATGCCGATCCGACGGATTCAATGTGGGGAGTTGGCCCGCGTATGGCCCGGATCTTGGTGGTAGTGGGGCGTGTTGTAACGCGATGGTTGATTGGTAGCAGGGGACAGGCGGCGAGCGAGATGACCCGTGATACCTCGGCGCGCGTGGCCGTCTTGGACGGGTCGCAGGGGTGTTGGGGGCCTCTGACCCGGCGAAGCCTGGGGATGATTACTGGGCGGGTGGCTGCGATGCGGTGGTCCTGGAAGAAGGCGATCGTCGCGACGGCCTGCTGGAGGCTTTTCTTGCCGGGCGATGCTCAGGCGTTGGTGATTGGTTGTCAGGTGGGGGGCGGGTGTCGGGATCTCTGAAGCGCTGTGTGGCCTCCCGCGGTCGGGGCGCGGTCTGGAAGGCCGACACGGTGGCCCACTGCTGATCGTGGACCGGACCACTCTGGGCGACGGCGCGATCCGGTCCCACATGGCACACGTAGGTAAAGCCCTCTCAGGGCGTCCAGCCAGTCCAACCCGAGTACTTATGTCCAGTTCGGGACCGTTGGGTGGGAGGTGTCTATGGGTTTGGTGATTCGCCCGTGACACGAGGACCTCGTCCGTCGAATGCGATGGATCGACGGTCTAGTGCTGGTGTTCGACCAGTTGGCCGAAGAAGTTGTGGAGCATCGCCGGAGCTGCGCTGAGGCCGAGTTCATGGCCGCCGAAGCGGTAGACCTGGTACCCCTTGAGTCGTAGAGATCGGTCCTCGGACACCATCTTTGAGTAGAGCCGTGGCGATGCCATGTCCCCTTCGGAATAGTGTTGCTGGCCGTCTACCTCCACGACGATCCGCACTCCGCGGGGGAGGAGGAGCAGGAAGTCCATGCGCTCACGGCCGAGGACGCTGTCTCTGCCTCCGCGTTCCAGGCGGGTTCGCGGGTCCAGGTGCAGGTACACCTGCGGGATCAGCGCGGGGTAGTGGGCTCCGGTCCCGTCGATCGGGTAGCGCCGACAATAGGCGCGGAACACCTTTCGCTCTGGGGACACCCATTCGGGCCGCTTTGGATCGCGGTGAAGCGACGCCGACAGCCGCTTGTAGAGTGCGCGACCTACGTCCTGATCGGTTGCGTCCTCCGGGAAGGGCGCATGAGTGCGCCACCAAGCGATCAAGTCGCCCCAGGTCAGGCCGGCGGCGCCGAGGGCCTGGTCGTACTGGAGGCAGAACTCGCCGTTCTTCACCAACAGGACGTCGTTGTTGATGGCGTCACCGAGAACGAACTCCGGCTTGGGGCCATCCGCGGCGAAGAAGAGGTTCTTCATGGCCCCCGAGGCCCCGGCGCCGACCGTCCGGGCGGTGAAGACCGGTGCGCCGCTGATGGTGTCCACGGCGGTGAGCTCGTAGCCGTCGTGGGCCAGGGTCTCGTTCATCCAGGCGCGGAGCCTTTCGACCTCGTCGGCGTCGGTGCGCACCGCCGGGTGCAGCATCTCGGCCAAAAAGCACAGGAGTTCGTCGTCGCCGTCGGCGAGAGCGAAACGTTCGTCGCGCCAGATCCAGTCGGCCTCCCAATCGTCCGGATCGAGGATGCAGTGGTGGCCAATATCCTCGGCGGCGGTGACGTGCTTCGGGTCGAGGCTAGGCAGGTTGTTGAGGTCGTACAAACGCTCTAGGAACTGCAATTCGTCAAGGGTCCCCCACCAGGCGGTCGGAAGGCCCTCGCGCAGTCGCCGACGGGTGACCTCGGTGATGCGGTGCGAGGACACCCGGCCCGGTGCGAGATGAGGGTGGTAGGCGTCCAGCTTCTTCAGCACGGGCTCGAAAACGCGGCCTAGGTAGCTGCGGCGGGCTTCGTAGCTGTCGCTCATCCCCTGCTGCTTCCAGAAGCTCTTGAAGCTCTTGAAGTCGCGGAACGGAAGCTCTAGGGGCGTCTTCAGGCGCCGGAGGACTCCGGTGAGGGACCTGAGGAGGAGGGCGATCTCGTCGTCATCAAGCCGCTGGCCCCCGCTGGTACCGAACGCTTCGAGTTCGGTCCAGGCGATGCGGGCCAAGGCGTATGCGGCGTCCAGATCGGTCACGTCGTCCAGCGCGGTGGTGCGAAGGCGCTCGACCCGCACCGTAGCCAGGCCGGTCCTCATGACGCTGAAAGGCGCTGTACCGACTGGCCGTTCGACGAGGAACTGAAGATTCACCACATCGCCATTCTCCGATGAGGGCGGCGACGAGGAGGCCCAGTGGGCAAATTCGACGCGTGAATAGTCCAGATCTGTTGGCTTTCGGCACCGACCGGATGTTGATCGAGGAGTCAGCTGGGGCGGGTTGTCGGCAGCCCGTCGCCCAACGCATCTCTTCTAGGTACTCCTGCTGGAGGTCGCCGAACTCCTGGAGGGCACCGGAGTAGCCCGCTTGGAGCAGCCAGGCCAGGTCGTGGACCTTGCGGATCTCGTCGTAGAAGTTGATATTCGTCTGGACGGGGCGTGCAGGTCTGCTAGCCGCACCTGCGCCGATGTGGGCGTAGCGGAAGGTCTCCCCGGTCTGATCCATGTCGTCGAGCCACGGGAGTGTCTCGAAGGACTCCGGATCGATCTTGTTGTTCGGCGCTTCAAGGTCAGCGATCAGGCCAAGGTAGCGGTTCAGCCGTTCGGTCAACTTCCTGACGCTGTGGCTGTCCTCGCGCAGTTTTTCGTCGATCCGCTCGGGCCGAAGATTCTCACCACGGGTGTCGTACTCGCCGCGACGGATGATGATGGCGGCCTCCCGGATCAGCCCCTTCAGGCTCAACTCCACGCTGTGCCGGTAGTTGTAGTAGATCGGGATCGGGAGGGAGTCGTCGGGGCCGTTCTGGCTCCACTCCGTTGCCGAGAGCTCGGCTACACGCAGGTATCCGCCAGCGATGACGAGGTCATCCTCGTGCCGACCGCCGATGACGGCGATCTCGTGAGCGGGCCACTTGGGCCTGGGGAGGTCCACGCTCATGAGCATGGACCTCCCCAGGTCGGGATGCCACCGGATTCCGTCCCCGGTCAGATGCCGGGCGACCAGGCTGCGTGGCAAGTGGGCTCGGGTTTGAGCCACGCCTCGATCTCGTCCGCCTTCGTGGTGCTGTTGCCTCGACTGTCGAGCACCTTCGATGTGATGAAGGAGGTGGCATACTGCGACGTGATTCGGACGTTGTCGATGATCGAACCGTTGGTCGGTGCGGCGGAGATGCGGATGAAGGCACCTCTGAGCGACTAGAAGTAGCTATCGATCAGGGCCTAGGTGACATGGCTACCGATGGCCGAGAGCAGCACCTTCATCCCGACACGGGTGCCAGCGTGCTGACCGATGACGTTGTGATGCGACTTCGCGCGGGGCAAACGAGTCTGTCAGTGGTTCGCCTGCCTGCCACCCACCGCAAGAAGGGCACGGCCAAGGACTAGAGAGGGAAAGGCTGCCACGATCGCATTTTTACCCGCGGTATCCCTCGATTCGGGGACATCTTGCGCGGTCAGAGGGATGATGGATGGGATCGCGAGGCTCTGAGCCTGGGCCTCTTGCTGCGAAGTGTTGGGAGTCCAGCCCAGATGGTCCACGATGCCGCGTACCACTGGCCTCCGGAGCTCATGGCGCTGCTGACTGACACCATCCCTCTGCTCTGCCGGAGCAAGGACGACGTTGTTAACTTCCTGCGCGGTGCGGGAACCAGCGAGGCTCTCCTTGGCGGCATTCGTGAACAACTCGCGCTCGATCGTGGCGCCGTGAGCAAATACAAGATCACGCGTGACGTCATCGGCCAGCTGAACGAGCAGGGCGATCAAGGTCTCGGTGTGCGCAGGGCGCTGCTGCGTAGAGTCACTGAGTTCGACGACTTCTCCACCTGTTGGCCCGACGACCAACTCAAGGCCCGCGGTCTCGTTGCGCAGATCCGCGACGTCGTCGGCGTAAAGGACTCCTTCACGCGCATGAAGCAGGAACGCGATCAAGAGCGCGAGGCCCACGTGGCCGCTCGCCGCGCTACCGAGGACAAGTTGCGACGTCGAGGCGCACTCTATGCAGACCTGCGGACACAGATCTCCAACCTCTTCGGCATGGAGGACACGCACAAGCGTGGCCTGGAACTGGAAAGCCTCCTCAACCGCATCTTCTCCCTGGACGGAATCGGCATCAGGGAGGCGTTCACGCTGCGACTAGAAGACGGCGAGGCAGCCGAGCAGATCGACGGAGTGGTTGAACTGGACGGCCAGATCTACCTAGTTGAAGTGAAGTGGTGGGCCAAGCCGCTGGACATTAACCCAATTAGCCGCCACCTGGTTCGGGTCATCAACCGAGCCGGTGTCAGCGGCCTCATGATCTCGGCGTCCGGGTACAGTTCGCCCGCGGTACAGGAGTGTGAACGCTTCCTCGTTCACGGCGTCATGGTGCTGGGTGAGCTCCGCGAGCTAGTGCTGCTCCTTGAGCGTGAGGAAAGTCTCGGATCCTGGCTGCGTCAGAAGACCCGGATGGCGAAACTCGAGCGGCGCCCCTACGCAGTCCTCGACGTCGACTTCTAGGTGGGCGTTCCACGGGCGGCCGCGCCGAGTCTGAGCGTCCATGTACGTCGCGAGTTTCCCTGTGGGCGCGTCACGGGGCGGGTGCCGGAGTGCTTTGGCCTCAAGGACGCCCCAGTCCCGGGCCGGGGACTGTCCTGATCTTCGCGTGTGCACTGGTCTGAGCCCTGGGTAGCCGCTGGGGTTACGTCCACTGGGACAGGGTCAGCCAGCGTGCTTGAGCGTGGTGGACTGAGGGGAGGCCCCTGCCGTCATCTGTTCGCGCGTACCGGAAGGGAGTGTCTGACGTCAGACCCTTTTTTGCGCGTTGGAGACCGTCGAATTGCAGGCAGCTCACTGTGCCTGTGGCGGGTTCCGTGTGGGCTAGTAGCCACGGAGCCAAGGACAGCAGGGTGCCTTCACGGGACGCGAGGATCGGCTGTCCCGTGATCACCGGCGTAGGGGCCGATACCGTGTTGGGGGCTGGCCTTCCGACCCCGTGCAGAGTGAGTACCTCAAGGGTGTATCGGTCGCCGTCGTAGGTCATGGAGGTGGGCACCACGAGATCAGCGCACCAGGAGGATGCTGCGCGGTGCGCGAATCGGCGCAGCAGTTGGTCGAGTTGGTCGGCCTGGTCCGCTGTGGGTATGTCCCGGCCGTGTGCCAGTGCATTGCGTACGGAGATGAGGCTCTGGACCGGCTGGTGATCAGCTCGCTCCGGGGTGATCCAGGAATGTACGCGCCGGAAATCGCTGCCCGCATCGGGCAGGATCGCGAGAGCGGTGCAGATGTCGAACCAGGTGCCCATGCTCGGGGCCGCCAGCCGCTCCGGCGTGATCCCCCGGAGCGGTGTGGGCGGGGTCCTGCTGAGCCCAAGAACGGCAGCGAAGCGCAGGATCGACTCCAGCGTATGCAGGCCCTCGTGGATCTTCTTGTCGGGATCGGTGGCGCGGGCATACCTGGCGAAGCGGTGGGCCAGGGGAGTCGGCAGGCGGTGGGTGGCGAGCTCCAGGGATTCGCCCAGGCGATCGGCGAGGGTCGCGGCGCATCGGTCCAGCAGTTCTTCTCCGGCGGTGTCCTTGACGACCCAGTCGACTGCATCGAGGCGGAGCGCCTCGATGACCTGCTGCTTCGAGCCTTCGCCGGACAGTACGAGGCTGGGCATGCGGCACTTGCGCTCTTTGAGCTGCCGGAGCAGCCACAGACCGCCCCATTCCTCGGGCGGCATCTTCATATCGATCAGCAGGAGGTCGAACGGGTGGGTGTCGATCTCCTGCAGAGCGGTGTGGCCGTCTGCGGCGAAGCGCAGGCGGGCACCTTCCTTGTGCAGTGGCCGGCACAGAGTGCGGGCCACGTCCATCTGGTCGTCGGCAACTAGGATGCGCAGGTTGGCCAGTCGCTGGGTCATGCGGACTCCGTTGGCGTAGAGGTAGCGAGTGGCAGGGTGGTGAGCCATGCGGTACCGGAGGGCGTGGCTATGAGGCTGAGTTGTCCGCCGACCTTGGCGAGGAGCGAGCGGACTCCGAGGAGGCCGAGGCCGTTGCCTCCGGGTTTCGTGCTGCGGATTCGCTTGCCCGAGTTCAGGGCGGCGGCGATGTCGGAAGGAAGTCCGGGGCCGTCGTCGGAGATTTCGACGGCGGCTTCGTAGTCATCGGCGGTCCAGTCCAGGGTGATGGCCCCGCCGTTGCGCAGGGCTTCGATCGCGTTGCCGATCAGGTTGTCGAAGATGGCGGTTAGGGCTCGTGTGCCCAGTGCGACGTGGACGGTGCTCCTGGCCGTGGGAACCGACAGCGAGATGTTGGCAGGAAGTCGGGTGAGGACTGCTCCGGCGTAGTGGCGGAGGAAGGCTCCGAGCTCGACGCTCTCGGTGTCGGCTGACGTGAGCATCGAGGTTGCTGCGCGCAGGCGCAGCGCGAGGGCGTGTGCCTCGTCGAGGTGCCGGCTCGCGGCGAGTTGTTGCTGCAGCCGGGCCGTACGGCTCTCAGCGGGTTGGGAGTCGGCGAGGCGGGTGGCGACAAGTTGATTCTTCAGATCGTGCAGAAGGTCCGCCACGGCCGCCCGGTAAGGCTCGGGGACCGGTTGGAGTGCGGCGATGACGGCTTGAGTGATCGGACCCGGTTGCGGCGGGGCCTCCATCATGGCGACGATCACGTCGATGCCCTGTTCGGTCACCTCTACGGTGATCGCTTTGCTCACCGCAGACCAGAGCGAGCACACGTCCTTCAGGATGGTCAGTGACGGAGGTTGAGCCGACCGGAATCCCAGTCGCAACGGCCGCTCAGCGAGGACTTCGACGGAGGTTTCTCCGCCACCTGCGGCGAGGGCGGCGAGCGCGGCGTCGAGCACTGCTCGCGCCCGACCGGAGATTGAGACAGGAGGAAGCGACGGCAGGGTCTCCATCCGGCCCCGGTGAAGGATCCGCCAGTCGTCGGCGAGATCGGGCAGAAAGATGTCGGGATCGTCGGAGCCGAGACATCGGTAGACGTCGCACAACTGCACCAGGTGACGTACATGCACCGTGGTGATGTTTTCGGGACTCTCGATCCGCTCCAGGGTGTCTATCGCTCGCGCCAGGACGGTGTTGATGGGGTCTGGGACAGCGGGCTTCTCGACGGCCTTGCGGAACGCGTCCCGCAGATGACTGCCGGGTTGCAGGGGAAGGTCGAGGTCCAGCAGCTCGTCCACGCCAATAGCCCACTTGAGCAGCGCCGGAGCGTCCGAGGCGAGATGCAGCCCGAAGAGGCGCGCGGTGATCCATCGTTGCGTGGGAACCGGGCTGGCGTCGAGCAGAAGGGCCTGCTGGGCGAGGAGGAACCGGGCGAGGGAGCGGTCCTCTTCCTTGGCGCCGTCAAAAGACCGGGCCGGGGATCCGTCGGCGAGTCGGTCCAGGACACCGAGCACAGTTAAGGACGCACTGTGCTTCGCGGGTACCTTGCCCGGAACGGAAGCGCCCTCCGTTCTGAGCGTGACGCCCAGCGCCTTGCTGTGGATGACGGCGGTCGCCGTATACCGCTGCAGGTGGTCCGGCCCGCTGACGGTGTGCTCGTAGGTCACGGGGAGCTTCATGAGGCTGGCCGTGCGGGCCAGGCGCGTGGTGGGTTCGACCGGTGGTGGTGCGCTCGGCGCCACCAACTGCCATGTGGGGGACCATTCTTGTGGCCAGCGGTCGGCCAGCGAACCCTGAAAGTCCCCCGCTTCGGAGACTGCGCCGATCACGGCTTGGAAGGAGTCGGCCCCAATCTCCATAGGTATGCCGAGTGATCGCTGACCTGCCCCGAGGAGTAGCCCTGATGCCAACTCGACCTCGTGGAAGGCGGTGTTGTACACGTTGTTGGGGAGAGTGGTGAAAGCGAATTCGGCGGGTGGCGCCACGACGATGTGTCGTGCAGTGGCGAGCAGATGCTCGTAGCCGAGTATCTGGGCTCCCAGGTAGGCCAGGGTCTGGTAGTCCTGCTGACGGTATCTCTCCATCTGGTAGGCGTTTTCGTATGCCCATGATGCGTGTACGAGTGCCTGGGAGAGCAGGGGGCGTGACGTCTCGGGAAGGGAAAAGAGCGTCTCCAGACGCCGCACGGCCCCGACATGGGCACGCGATACGGGGATCTCCTGGGCGGGCGGAGGCGGTGAGGCAGCGGTATTTCGCGCCGTAAGGACCTCAGGTACGTGCCGTTGCAGGAAGTCGAGCGCTGCCCGCTGCGAGGCGGCCTTCTTGTTGCTGCCGCTTCCCTCGCCAGCCCGCCGGTGCGTGTCAGTGACGACGGCCCGGAACGCAGGGGCGTGATCGGGACCACCGCGCTCGTACTCCCAGGTCAACGCTGCGTGCCCCAGGACCTCATACAGTGTGGTCTTCGGGTCGTTGATGCTGGATGCGATCTCGCGCTGCTGCGTGGCCAGGTGCCCATGGAGTAGTCGTCTGGCAACGTCCTCCTCGCCCTCCAAGCACAGCACACCGATGACTTGGTGGCATAAAAGAGTGGTGACCTTCGGCGGAAGCGCATCTCTGTCGAGTCCCACGCTCAGGGCGGCGGACTTTCTCAGCCACTCCTGATGTGCGGCCCAGGCCGGGAAGGTAGCGACAATCCGGGCGACATCTGCGCTCATCGTCCCGGAGGTGGGATTTGCGATCCTGCGGTACCGCTCTACCGCGGCCGTCTTCCACAGGAACGCGCTGCCCAGCCGGCCCAGCGCGTCCAGGGAGGTCTGCGTGATGCCTGGTACTGCTCCCCGGCTTTCGAAAAGGTACGACCGGTGTATCAGTGCCGCGGCGATAGCGTTTCGTACACCGTCTCTCGGGGCGGAAAGTCCCAGAGTGTCCAGGTGCGCGAATGCTGGCGCAGCCTCGCGGACTCGAGCCTCAACGGGAAGTTCAAGCACGCCTAGGCGCGCTCTGCTCCCATCATCCTCAACGGTCGTCATGCACGCACCCCACCCCGTTGGACTGTCAGCTCCCGACGAAACAGTATGGCCGAGGCGCAGAGGTATGAGATCGAACTTCACGGGACACAAGCGATGTTGCCCAGTCAGCACGGCCCATGACCAGCTCCGTCGCAGAAGCCGTCTGCCTTCGAGCACGCTCGCCCCGAGGAACTGCTGTGCCCTGCCTGAATGGCGTAGGCCCGGCCGCTGCCCCCGCTCCCTCCAGGATCCGTGCCGCGGATCCAGCAAGATGACCATCATCCGCGCGGTCCTCGGACTGCACGGCAGCTACGACGGCGAGATCCTCGTCGGCGGCCGCCAGGCCAGGACCTCGACCGACCGGGCGTGGCGGCGACGCGCCTGTGCCTGGATCCCGCAGAAACCCGCGACCGGACCATTCCCGCTGCTGGCCCACGAGTTGCTGGACACCAGCGAATTAACCCGCGGGCGCGGCCGAGGCGGCCCGCCGACTGGGGGTGGCGGACCTGGCCCCACGGCCGCTGCACATGTTGTCCGGCGGAGAGCTGCAGCGGATGTACCTGGCCCGCGCGGTCGGCGGTGTGGCGGCCGGCGCGGGCGTGCTCCTGGCCGACGAACCCACCGCCGCGCTCGACTTCGCCGGGCAGGACGAGGCAGTGGGCGTGCTGTTGTCGCTGCCGGTCACCGTGGTCGTCGTCACGCACGACCGCGCCTTGGCCGAGCGGTGCGACCGAGTCCTCGAAATGGCGGTCGGGCGACTCAGGGAATTCCGGTGACCGCTCGCCACGGCCGACCTCGGACCGCTCCTGAAGCTCGTCCCCGTCCACCGAGCCGGCCTCGCACTGCTGCTCGCTGCTTTCGAGCTGCCGGTGATCGGCGTCGTGATCGTCGGCCTGGACATCATGCCGGTGCGGTTCGCGATGATGCACGTGGCCCTGCTCGGCATCGCCGTCGGCCTGCTCACCGGACTCGATCCGATGCTGTGATCGGCACCCACAGGTGTGGCGTTCGTATCCCTATTGACGCTACGCCAGTGACGTAGCGCGGGCTCGGCCACCCAGCCGGGTCCAGACGCCCGCGTGTCGCAGTGCCGCACTTCCAGAGGCGCGCAGAATGCCCTCGAACCTGCGACCTGAGGAGATCCCGTTGCCTCCAGCCCAAAAGACGCCGACCAGCACCCGGGCGCGCAACCAGAGGAGCGCCGTCGAAGCGGTACTTGACGCCTCCACGGTCCTGATGCCTACTCCCGGGTACGTGAACGGCACTGACTACGCGGATTGGCACGTCGAGGCGACCCCAAAACTCTTGCGCGCGCTGGCAGACCTGGCCCATCACCACAAAGAAGTCGAACTCGCGGAATGTCTCCGCCGGTTCAGCGGGCCCATGTGCCTGGAGCCGCTCTATGACGACCTGTCCGAGAAGAGGCAGCCCACTGGGTTCTGCGCGGCAATCGTGGAACGTGAAGGGGAGTCATGTTGGGAGCACAGCCCTAGGAACGCCTACGCTCTGGGGCGCTGCATCTACCCCGACAGGGCCCGGCTGTGCCGGGAGCCTCGCGTACCTGACAGGGATCGGTGCGCCCGTCACCTCGAGTTGTGCCTCGTGGTCAAGCGGGACGGCACGGTGTGCGGTAGGCGGCGCTGCTCGGTTCCGAAGCACAAGCAGATTGCCACAGCAGCGGCCGCGTCGGTGCCGACGTCGATGTGATCCCACGCCGTCGTGGGAGCCGTCGAGTCAGCGTGCTGGGCGCCCTCAGTCGACGTCCTGTCAAGGCGTTGGTCTGCGTGAACACGTCCGGGTAGTTCCCGTCGGCGACGCGTCGGGCTGACTGTTTAGAGCGCAGACGAACTGTAACCATCGACTACTGCTTGTGATCACCTCTCCGCTCTGGTGAGGTTCTTGTGCTCTCGTGAAGGCTTGTCATGGCGACTCTCCCCACCGCTCAGTCAGCCCGGGTGCCGCGCCCCTCGGTCGGCGCCCGGGTGGACCTCAGCGGTCTCGAACCTACGGTGTTCTCCCGGCTTCTGGAGAAGGCGCACGAGGCCCGCTACCTCACCCCTGGGCTGGCTGCCGAGGCAGCAGTCCGTGCCGGGAACGGTCGGTTGGGTGTAAAGGAGCTCCGTCTGCTCCTTCTGCGGTTCCGGGGATCTCGCCTTGGCGAGCAGGCGACGGCGGCGGCCTGGGCGGTGGTGAGGGCGAGGCCCGAGCTTGCCACGTCGGTGCTGCACTCCCATGCCCAAGACAGTGGGGTCCCGACCGCTCTTGTGGTTCGGGACCTGAATATCGGTGGTCCTGGGCTGTTCGTCGTGCAGGCTGGCTGGCGCGATCAGGTCCGGCAAATCCACGGCGCCGCCGTCACCCGCGGGACGAAGAAGGCGGCCCTGCAAGGAGCTGTGGTCAGCCTTCTTGGTCACATGGCCGGCTGTGAGCCGGTGGAGCAGGTCGGCTTCACTGAGAAGGGGTGGCTGCCGGCGGCTCGGTATTCGGCTGGCTCGGCGGTGGCAGCTGCTGATCCGACCTTTGCGTCCAGGCTGCTGCGCGTGCTCGGACAGCCGGTCGTGGCCCCGGCTGTGGTGGCCGAGGTGGCTACCCGGATCGCTGCGGGTGCGCTGATTCCGCGCGATCTGCATGCTGTGCTCTTCGATGCCACGTCGTCTGCCTGGGAGCCGGCCCGCAAGGCGGTGCTGTGCGCTGTTGCAGAGACGCCTGGGGCGGCAGTTGCTGTGCTGACGCTGTACCACTCCGTTCGCAATCAACCCGTCCTGAGGTTTAAGGAGGAGGAGAAGCCCGGAGGCGCGCTGCTGTTCCGGTCTCATATCACCTACGTCGCCGACGGCGAGACGGCGACCGTGACCGGTCCGTGGCGCAGCAACAAGCGTGACGCCCGGGGCGTGGTCGCGCTGCGCGTTCTGGCTGATCTAGCCGGTCTGCCCGTCGAGGTTCCTTTGCCGAGGGAGCGGCCGACCTCTGCTCCGGCGGTGAAGACAGGCTCTTCTGGCCCGCAGGACCGGCTTGTGGTGATGCAGGAGGGGGGTGTCATCAGCGAGTTGGCGTTCAGGGAGCAGCCGAGCATCACGGGGCTGGATCCTCTGTTCGTGTGCGTGGCTGCCTGCGTCAGCAATGGGCAGGTGCTCTCGGGTACAGGACGCAGCGTGGGGAGGTCAGGTGCCCGGCGTGAAGCGGCGAAACACCTGCTCAGCGAATGGAAGCGGACGAATGCGCCCGCGCTCACCGTTTGGCCGGGCAACGTACCGGCGTTCAACGAGATGACCGCTCTTCAAATGCTGAACCAGCTCAAGCAGAAGGGCCGGATCAGTAAGCTGATTATCGGCAACCCCCGGCTCGAACCGGGGGTTGGATACCTCGCGAGCGTCAAGTGCCGGGTCGCCGGACAGGACCTGCGGGCGGAGGCTACCGGGGCAGAGAAGCGCCCGGCGCAGCGTAATGCGGCGAAGGCCATGCTGGAGTTGCTGGCCGCGCCGCCGGCTATCCCGTCGCAATCCGCTGAGCCGGAGCCGGATATCCACGATGACCGTGTGAGACACGGGCCCGCCGGACCGGTCGCTGGAGCAGGCGACGTCGCCGCCGCAGAGGCTTCGCTGGCGGCTCTGTTGCGGCAAGGTGCGGAACTCACCATCGACATCCAAGGCGGTAGCGCCCGCTTCCTGCTTTACACCGCTGACGGTCTACCAATGCAGGAGGCGCCGCGTCGCCCGATCCGCTCGTGCACAGCCGCGCTGATCCTGCCAGGCCAGGGAGCCGCGATCCAGCTCCAGCTCGTCGAATGCTGGCACGTCCCGCTGCGTGTGCTGGCCAACGTGCTCGCCTTGGATGGGGAACGCGGCAAGGAGGCGCATTCCGTCAGCGTGTGGCGACAGGCGATCCGTCTCGGGCTGGCCGTCGTGGCCGATGGCCGCGTCTTCCCGGCGCTGGCCGACGACGGGACGGACGTGTGGCGAGCCGGTCCGCTGACCGCCGAAGAGGAGGAATGGATCGGGCGACTCGCCGATGCCCTGGTGCCGCCGGCGAACTGTGGCATGGTCACAGACTCGAAACCGCGCCAGCTGTGGGTCCCGCGAGTGGCGATCCTCGCCGGACTCGACACGGTCGCCGAGGCGATGCTCCGGGGCCCGGGGACGTCGACCGCGCTCGGCCACCGGCCGTTCACAGGGTCGGTGCCCCGGCAGCAGCGTACGCCTGCCCTCGTCCAGTGGGGCGACGCCCTGCGCGAAGGCTCGGGCGCCGAAGCGTTGGAGCTAGTTCTGTCGGTCCGCGCTCCCCAGAAGGACAGCCCGGACGACACCGAGCTTCTCTGGGCAGACGTCCGGCTACGCATGCCCGATGCTCCGACGGTTCATGAACGGAACTGGCGCCCTGCTGCGGACATCGCGTCTGACCCTCAGCTCGTCGCCCTTCTGCGCCGTCGGCTGCGTCGCATCGCCGCCGATTGGGCCCCCGCCGAACGGCTCTTGGAACGCCCTGTGCCCGACACCTTCACCCTGCGGGCGGCCGAGGCCATCCTGCTGAGAGGACGGATCGTCGAGCAGTTGAAACGAGCAGGGTTGCGCGTTGAGTGGCATCACGGTTGGACGGACCGGCTACGTACCCGTGCGGTACTGGAGCGCCGCCCGGCAGGCCCGGCCTCCGCCGCCCGCCCCCGGTTCTCCTTGGACGACGTACTCGACGGACGTTGGCAGCTGTCGGTGGCCGACAGCGACCTGTCTGACGGCGAGATGGACGACCTCGCGAAGGCCCCTGTGCCGCTGGCCAAGGTCCGTAACCAATGGGTGCTCGTCGATGAGGAGACAGCCCGGCGAGCAGGCGACCGAGTGATGCCTCCCTTCGCCGCCGACCGGGCGCTGAGGGCCTCCCTGACCGGGAAGATCAACGTCGACGGCACCACGTTCGACTGCGAGCCGGTCGGCGACCTCGCCGAACTCGTGCAGTTCCTGCGCGCCGGCTCACGCAGCGCACCGGTGAATCCCCCCGATGGGCTGTCCGCCGCTATGCGCGACTACCAGAAGCTCGGCCTCGCGTGGCTGGCGAACACGACCGACGCCGGCTTCGGAGCCCTCCTCGCTGACGACATGGGACTCGGCAAGTCCCTGACCGCCCTCGCGCTCCACCTGCACCGCCGGAACGGTGCATGCCGGCCCGCGGGGCCCTCCATGATCGTCTGTCCCGCTTCCATGGTGATCAACTGGGAACGCGAGGTACAGCGGTTCGCCCCCACAGTGCCCACCGTCCGCTACCACGGCCCGGATCGCACCCTGGACGGAACGACTGCCCGCACCATGGTGATCACCACCTACGAGACCGTCCGCCGCGACATCGACGTACTGGCCACGCACCCCTTCGACCTCGTCATTGCCGATGAAGCGCAGCTGATCAAGAACCACCGAACCGCCACGGCCATGGCCATGCGCCGCCTCCAGTGCCAGATCCGCATCGCCCTGACGGGGACCCCAGTCGAGAACAGCCTCACCGACGCCTGGTCCCTGATGGACTGGCTCAACCCCGGCCTGTTCGGAGCCCTGCGGACCTTCCGCGACCAGTTCGGCAAGCCGATCGAAGGCAACATCACCGACACCGAACTGACCGACCGGCTCTCCAACCTCCTCAAAGCCTTCATGCTCCGACGGCGCAAGAGCGACCCCGGAGTCCTGCCAGAGCTCCCGCCCAAGGTCCACAGTCCCCGGATCGTGACGCTGACATCGGAGCAGGCCGCCCTCTACCAGCACGTCGCCGACGAGACCCTCCGTGAGATCCGTTCCGCAGAAGGCATCGCACGCAAGGGCCTCCTGCTCAAGCTCTTCGACCAGCTGCAGAAGATCTGCAACGCACCCGAGCACTTCCTGGCCGAACCGCTCGACGAGTCCTACGACCCCGAACAGGCTGCCGCCCGCTCCGGCAAGCTCGCGGCCCTCGACGACCTCCTGCCCGTCCTTCGCGACCCGGACGAGTCCTGCCTGATCTTCACTCGGTACCGGACGATGGCCCACCGACTCGTTCATCACCTCCAATGCCACGGCGTCAACCCGCTCTACTTCAGCGGCGACATCTCCGCCGGCCGCGACCGACAGCGCATCATCGACACCTTCCAGAACCACCCGGGACAGACCATGGTCATCACCGTCAAGGCCGGTGGAACCGGCCTCACGCTCACCCAGGCCAGCCACGTCATCCTTTTCGACCGCCCCTGGAACCCGGCCAAGGAGAGCCAGGCCATCGACCGCGCACACCGCCTCGGCCAGACCCGTACCGTCACCGTCCACCAACTGACCACCGAGAACACTCTTGAAGACCGGGTCGATGAACTTCTCCGCCACAAGCGCGCCCTGGCCGACTCCATCCTCGCCAGCGACAGCTCCGCCCTCAGCGAGCTCACCGACGATGAAATCTGCGAGCTGATCGCCCTGGGAGCCCGACGATGAACAACACCAGCCTGTGGGCCGACCGCTTCGACGCCACCGCGCGCGCTGCCATCGTCGATCAGGAAGTCTTCCTCGACGGTCGAGCGGACCTGGACGACCTAGGCATCGAGCGCTTCCGGATTTCACCCGGACGTATCTCCGGCCTCGTCACTGCACGCAGCAGCGGTGCGGAACTCCATGCCGCCATCAGCCTGCCGGTCCTGGCCCCGGACCAGGTGGCTGCCCTCCGAACAGCAACGCCTCAGTGCGAACACCACGAGGCCGATGACGTACTGCCCGAGTGCCTGGCTGATCCCGCCCACCCCGGCGGCGTGACGGTACTGCCCCATCCCGCCGAGCTCAGCTTCATCTGTACCTGCCCAGCGACCTCCCCCTGCAGACACGTAGCCGCCCTGGCCCACGCACTAACCGACCGACTCCGCACCCACTCCGAAGATCTTGCCGCCCTGCGCGGCCTGCGTCAGCCCCCACACCCAGCACAGGATCTCCCCGTCGCGGGCACGAGCACCGACGCTAGGCCGAAGACCCGGCTCTCGGCGCACCATGCCTGGGCCTGGTACCGGGAGTCCCCTGACCTACCGCCGATCCCTGAGTACTCGCCCTCCCTTTCCGGCGAACCGCCCGGCCTCCCAGCCTGGCCTCTACCACCCCCTCCCGCACCTATTGCCGAGGACCTGCACGCCCTCGTTCACGATGCCGCGGCCCAGGCCAGGGACTTCCTTCGCATCGGAGTGCCGCTCGAATGCGCCTGGGATGAGGACGCCGTACGTCTAGCCTCGCGTATCCCGCACGCGTGCATCCCGGACATCGCCGACCGTCTTGGCCTCGACATCGCGGACCTCCGCAACCGAATCACCGCAGCCCGCACCTCAGCACAGCGGCAGAAACCTGATCCGGACTTTGGCGAAAACTGACATATCGTCAACCGCTAAGTCCACCGAATGCTGCAAGAGCTGGTGTACGCCCCGACACCTGTCATACGTTGGCAGGCGCCTGGGCATATGTCATGTCCGAGGGGCAACGGCAGTGTTGGCGGCGTGAGTGGCCTAGTGCACGCCCGGCCGCAGCTCATTGCTGGCGTAGGGCGACCGATACAGAAACCACTCAATGGCGAAACCCACGTATGAGTACGGCAATAGAACCTCTCGGCCGCCTCCGAAGCCTCTCGTGGAAACAATCCCGCACCTTGTCGGCGTTGATGATCTCCGAGCCGAGGAGGGGAAGGTGTCGGGCCTGAAGCTGTTCCGTACGGACACGACGTATAGCGGCATGACGGAGGTCATGCCGCGTCTTGCTGAGATCGAAGCCGATGTGCAGGGTCTCGTCGAGACGCACATGGAGACGCTGCTGGGGGTGCGATTCCTGGCGAGCGAGTACAGCACCGGACCGGTGCACGGGGGCCGGATCGACTCGCTCGGGCTGGACGAGAACGGCTCGCCGGTCATCGTTGAGTACAAGCGCGGCACGGATGCCGGCGTGATCAATCAGGGCCTGTTCTACCTGGCCTGGCTGATGGACCACCGGGCCGAGTTCGAGCAGCTGGTCCGCGACCGGCTCGGGGTGACGGCCGCAGACCAGGTCCTGTGGAGCGGCCCGCGCCTCATCTGCATCGCCGGCGACTTCACCCGCTACGACGTGCACGCCGTGCGTGAGCACCGGCGCTCGATTGACCTGGTCCGCTACCGACTCTTCGGCAGCGACCTGCTCGGCCTTGAGACTGTGGCCTCCGTGAGCGGCGGCATGCAGGTGGCCCGCCGGGCGCGGCGCCAGTCGGTCGGGGATGCGCAGCCCGGCTTCTTCGTCGAGTTCGCGTCGCACGGTGGCGTCCTGGGGTTCTCGTCCGCCGCCGAGGAGCGACCACATGCCCGGCTCCCAGATCTGGTCGGGGAAGTAGTCGCGCAGGTGGAGCAGGTACTCACCGCGGTCGTTGTAGATCAGGGCGGAGGCGTTGGCAGTCTCCGGTTCGACGGCGGGCGTGAGCTTGAGGAGCTTCTCGCGTAGGGAGGGCTGGGTCACCTGGTCCAGGGGCCGCCACTCGACGCCGCCGACCTCTTCTTCCTGCAGCACCACGGACACCTGGTCGGCTGAACGCAGGCGGAAGAGGAAGCGGACGTCGAAGTGCTGGTGGCCGGGCTCGGCTTTGTCCGGGTGGGCGTCGATTTCGTGGATGTCGACGTCGAACGGCACGGCCTCGTATCCGGGCCAGGGTGTCACTGCCTGGGGCGGGATCCCGGTCTCCTCGTGCAACTCCCGCAGGGCCGTTGCTACCAGGGACTCATCTGAGGGCTCGGCGTGTCCACCAGGGGCGAGAACCTTCCCGCTCGCCAGGTGGAGCACGTGAAGGACGCGCCCGAGCTGGTCGACGACGATCGCGCCGCAGGTGACGTGTCCGGAGAAGGTGGAGCGACTGACGATGTCAGCGGGTCGGCCGAGGGCTTTCAGGAAGGCGCCGAGTCGTGATCGTTCGTCAGGGTGGCGAGCGAGGTAGGTCTCGACGGTGGTGCGGATGTGGTCGTGCGACAGCGGCATGGGTGCACCTCAGAGCGGCAGTATGTGGACGGAGTCGAGGCGGGTGTGTGTCAGCTCAGGTGCATCCCTCGGCCGGGACTTCCTCGATCGCGGTGGGGTGCGCGGTGGGCAGGCCCCAGCGCTCCTGGGCTGTCTCCGCGGCAAGCGCGGCCTGCCGCGCTCCCGGCGGACCCCATCCGAGCAGCGCTGCTGCCTGGGCGGGGGTGGCGAGCAGGCGGGCGAAAGGATCTCCGGTGGCGGGGTCGACGGCCGCCGGACCGATGCCGGTGACACGGGCGACCAGACGGAGCCTCGCGTTGGGCCCTACACCGCCGTACACCTCGCCCGTCTCATCGAGCACCCAGCCCAGTCGCACCGGGTCGGTCAGGGGGAGTTGGGCTTCCTCGGCTGCTTCTCGGTGGAGGGTGTCCTCGGGCGTGGTGTCGGTCTGCTCTACGGTGCCGCCGGGCGAAGCGAGCAGGTTCGTCAGAAACTGGAGCGTGAGGGCGTGGAACCCGTGTGGGAGTGGCGGCAACATCGGGAAGAGTATGGCGGGTTAGCCACATCGCCAGTGGCTCAATGCTCAACTTGAATCAACGATTTGATGAAGCGTGGGCCATCTGCTGAACGCGGCTCCTCCGCAAGCGCGTCCTGCTCGCCTAATGGCAAAGAATCGGCCGTGATCGAGCTCGCCAAGCGGGAACAGACGTCTCCGCTTCAGCCTATGAATTCCGATTCCCCCACGTCGCTGTACCGAGCTGTGTGGGGACGTTGTTGGCGCTTTGACGGCGCCGCGACCCCGAGTGTTCGCCCTCAGAGCGGCGACAGGCCGGGACGTCCCCCGGAGGGTGCAGGCGGACCGTCCGGGGGGCTTCGTGTGGGCGGAGGCGATGGGGGTGTACATCAGGATCTCTCCTGCACCTCGTGGACTGGCGGATCCGCTTGGTCGCGGTGCGATCCCCTGCGCGGAGCCCTTGTCGTCTGCGGTCGGTTACGCACGACAGCCTGCCGTTACGGCAGCAGAGAGGCGGCGAGCATTCGGTGCAGCCATTGCTGATAGCTCTCGGCGTCCCACTGCCGCCGCGGCGAGCCGGGCGTAGGTGTGGGGTGCAGTGAGGACCCAGCAGGCGTCGGCCTCCCGGGTCGGGTCCGTTCCGGTGCGCAGCATGCCCTGTTGGCGAAGGTGGTCGACGAACGCGGTGACGCCGGTCAGCCTCTCCTGCTCGGTCACGGCGAGGATCTCCGCCACTTCGCTCCCGCCTCAGGCGAACCTGCGGTCCATGTCCTTCCGTCATCCCGGTCCCGTGCGTGGCGCTGGTGCAGGACGAACAGTGCCCGGCTGGCGCACGCCTCGGGGTGAACCGGCCGTAGGCGCCGTTGGGAGCCGTTCTGGACGTTCACGTGGAACGGTCAATGCCCGGCGGCGTGGTCCTCGGAGGGCTGAAGACTTGTGTTGTGCTCGTGGATCAGCCGCAGCGCCTCGTCACGGTCCCGCCGGTCCAGGGCGTCGACCAGGCCGCGGTGGAGCTGGTGCCTATGCGCGATGTACTCGGCCAAGGGTTGCTCGCTCGTGGGCAGCACCGTCAGCGTGTGGCTCTCGATCAGGTCGAGCAGGTGGGTGTACAGCGAGCTGAGAAGCGCGTTCGGGCTGATGGCGGCGATCGCGGCGTGCAGGCGCCAGTTGGCGTGGACGAAGGCCACGGGATCCTCGGCGTCCACGGCGTGCTCCATGGCGGTGATGTGACGGCGCAGTCCCGCGATGTCGGCGGGTGAGGCGTGCCAGAGGGCGTCCTCGATCAGCAGGGGGTCGAGGGCGTCGCGGATGCGTACCGCGTCGGCGACGTCGTTGGCCTGGGCGTCGAGCGCGAGGACGGAGTTGCCGAGGCGCACCATCGGGGACTGCTCGGCGCTGAACAGTCCGCCACCAGGGCCGGGCTTCACGGTGACCAGGCCGCGAGCCTGCAGGAGCCGCAGTGCCTCGTTGAACGTGCCGACGGACACCCCGCACAGGGTTCGCAAGTGCTCCTTGGTGCCCAGACGGGAGCCGGGCGGCACACTCTCGACCAGCTCAGCGACCTTCTCCGCCGCGCGCTCAGCCCGCCCCGAGGGCGTGTGCCTGGGCATTGCTTCCAGTACGCCGTGCCGCGGGGCTCGGTCGGGTGTCGCACTCACGTCGTCTCCTCGGCACATCATATTCATCATGCTCATTTTGCTCTGACCTCTTGACGGTGAGGTCACCCGCACGCAACATCGGGGTAATCATCATGCTGAATTGCTGATGGAGGGGCAAGACCTCGTTGTCGCCGGCGAGCCGTCCTTGTGATTCCTTCGGCAGTCGAGCGGTCACTCCCGCCGAAGCGGCTACGGGTGGTCCGCTCCCCTTCCCCAGTCCGGGAGACACATCATGCGCATCGCCAACCTCTCCGGCCGTCTGGCCGTCATCGTCGACGGCCGCGCCGTGGACGTCGAACAGGCCAGTGGTGGCCGCTTCTCCGCCGACCCGCAGGCCGTCTACGAGCAGTGGGAGGAGTTCTCGTCCTGGGCAGCCGACGCCGACCTGCCCGCAGGGGAGTCCTTCGACACCGTCGAACTGGACAGTCCGGCACCCTCGCCGCGACAGACACTGGCGATCGGCCTTAACTACCGGGACCACGCCTCCGAGTCCGGGTTCGCCGCGCCCGAAGGGCTCCCGCCAGTCTTCACCAAGTTTGTCACCAGCATCACCGGACCGGTCACCGAGGTGAAGCTGCCGGCGGGTGGCAACACCGATTGGGAGGTCGAGCTGGTCGCCGTCATCGGCCGCCGCGCCGAGGGCGTCCGCGAGGCTGATGCCTGGAGCCGCGTCGCGGGCCTGGCGGTCGGGCAGGACATCTCCGAGCGTGTGGCTCAACTGTCAGGCCCCGCACCGCAGTTCAGCGTGGGCAAGTCCTATCCGGGCTTCGCCCCGATCGGCCCGTGGCTGGTCACGCCGGACGAGTTCGACAACCCCGACGACCTGGAACTGCGCTGCGCGGTCAACGGGGAGGAGGTGCAGAAGGGCCGCACCCGCGATCTGATCTTCTCCGTGCCCGCTCTGATCGCCCAGCTCTCCGCGGTGCTGCCGCTGCTGCCCGGTGACGTGATCTTCACCGGCACTCCGGCCGGCGTCGGCCTCGGCCGGGATCCGCAGCGCTTCCTCGCCGCCGGTGACGAACTGGTCAGCAGCATCGAGGGCATCGGCGAGCTGCGTCAGACCTTCGTCGCCTGAGACGGCCGGACCGACGGACAAAGGAGTCGAGGAGTTCCCATGGCACTGCACCGTCTGACCTCCATCACCATGGGGGTACCCAACGTCGTCGAGACCGCCGCCTACTACACCGACTTCGGCCTCGCCTCGGACGGCGACGGCTGGTTCACCACCCGGGACGCCGGACGCCAGCTGCGCATCGTCCACGCCCCGGCCCGCCGCTTGGTGGAAGTGCGCGTCGGCGTCGACACACCCGACGACCTGGCGGCGGCCGCCTCCCGCCTGGAGCGGCTCGGCATCGAGAGCACCCTCGACGCCGGGACGCTGACCGCGTACGACAAGGCCACCTTCATACGCGCCGTCCTCGAGGTCGCCCCCCGCCTGGATCAGGACCCGGTCGCGGCCACCGTCTACAACGGCCCCGGCCGCACCGAGCGCACCGGCACCCGCGCGCCCGGCATCCTGCGCACGGACCGGGTGCGGCCACGCAAGCTGGGGCACGCCGTCGTGGGCACGACCGACTTCGACGCCACGACGGCCTTCTTCCGTGACGGCCTCGGGTTCAAGGCGTCCGACTACATCAAGGATCACGGGGCGTTCCTGCGCTGCTCGACCGACCACCACAACATCCTGGTGCTGGCCGCCCCGGTCGCCTTTCTCCACCATTCCTCCTGGCAGGTCGACGACATCGACGAGGTCGGCCGTGGCGCCGCCGCGATGCTGGAGGGCAACCCGGAGCGGCACATCTGGGGTCTGGGACGTCACCACGCGGGGTCCAATTTCTTCTGGTACCTCAAGGACCCGGCCGGCAACTTCAGCGAGTACTACTCCGACATGGACTGCATCGTCGACGACCAGCTGTGGACGCCGGAGGTCCTGGAGGGCGCCAAGGGTCTCTTCAGCTGGGGGCCGCCGCCCCCGCCCTCCTTCCTCGCTCCCGAGGACCTTGCCGCCCTGATGACCGGCGCCCACAGCGAGGCGAGGTAGAGCCGTGAGTAGAACTTCTCCGCAGGTGCACGACGTCGCGATCGTCGGCTTCGGGCCCATCGGCCAGATGCTGGCCTTGCTGCTTGGCCGGGCGGGTCACGACGTCATCGCCCTGGAGCGCTGGCCCGACCCGTACCCCCTGCCGCGCGCCGCGCACTTCGACCACGAGATCGCCCGCATCTTCCAGGCCGGGGGAGTCGGGGAGGCGGTGCGCGCGGTCACCGACCCCGTCCCCGACCACTACGAGTGGCGCAACGCGGCCGGCGAGCCCCTGGTACGGATCGACTGGTCCGGTAACGGCCCCTCCGGCTGGCCCATCGCCAACTTCTTCAGCCAGCCCCAACTGGAGGCTGTCCTCGCCGAGGCCGCCGAGAACCAGGCCACGGTCACCCTGCGCCGCGGCTGCGAGGTCGTCGGTCTGCGACCCGGCCCGGAATCGGTCCGGTTGACCGCCGGTGGTGCTGACGGCGATGAGGTTCACGCCCGTTACGTCATCGGCGCCGACGGGTCCAACAGCTTCGTCCGCTCCACCATGGCAACCACCTCCGTCACCGACCTCGGCTTCTTCTACGACTGGCTGGTCGTCGACACGATTCCGCACGACCAGATCGAATGGTCGCCGAAGAACTGGCAGTTGTGCGACCCCGAGCGGCCGACCACGATCGTCTCCGGCGGTCCGGGACGACGCCGCTGGGAGTTCATGCGGCTGCCGCACGAGGACGCCGAGGAGCTGAAGACGCCGGAGGCCGCATGGCGTCTGCTGGAGCCCTGGGGACGCACCCCGCAGAACACCACCATCGAGCGGCACGCGCTCTACACCTTCCAGGCCCGCTGGGTGGACCGCTGGCGCGAAGGCAGGCTCCTCCTCGCCGGTGACGCCGCTCACCAGATGCCGCCGTTCGCCGGGCAGGGCATGTGCTCCGGACTGCGCGACGCCATCAACCTGTCCTGGAAACTCGATCTCGTCCTCGGCGGACGGGCCGACCCCGCGCTGCTGGACACCTACACCACCGAGCGCAGCGAGCACGTACAGCACGCCATCGGCATGTCGATGGCCCTGGGCCAGGTCATCTGTGTCCTCGACCCCGACGCCGCCGCCGCTCGCGACGCCCGCATGATCGCCGCCGGCGCCGACCCCCGCCACGCCCTGCCGCCCACCCCGCCCCCCGTTCTGGGCGACGGCGTCCTCCAGCGCGCCCCCGACGGCAGCCGCGCCCCGGACGTCGGTCAACTCACTCCACAGTACGAAGTCACCCACGAGGGCCGCACGGCGCTACTCGACGACCTCACCGGCGGCGGATTCACCATCCTGACGGACGGGGTGGGTCCGCTCGACGTTCTCGACTCCACCGACCGCGACTTCCTTGACGACATCGGAGCACACCTGGTGCCCCTCTACGCGGAGAGCGCCCCACCGGGGGCCTACCTCGACGCGCCCGGCGGCTACGTGTCCCACCTGCGGGAACACGCACACGTGGCCGCCGTCATCCGGCCTGACTTCTACCTGTTCGGCGCAGCCGCCGACGCGCACGGACTACGGGAGCTGGTGACCCAACTGCGCGAGCAGCTGCGGCACCCCGTCGTCACCGCCGAACGGGCCCCGGCACCCCAGCCGCTGACGACAGCCGGCGAGGGGTAGCCGGCCGCGTCCCTCGGCGCCGGTCGTACCCCGGCACCGAGGGACGCGAGGTCTGTGGACCGCGATGGAACCCACCGACCACGGCGCCCGGACTTCCGCACGGTCCGTCCGCCGTCGTGCTTCCGGCGGCGCGAGCCGGAAGCACCCGCCTGGCGTCCGGGCCTCGTCGCCGCTGCCACACGGCCCGGACGCCGCTTGGCGCCCCCCGTGAGAGCGCCCCCGTTCGACAACGCACCTGACGAAGATCCTGAAGGACGTTCATGGACAAGACATTCGCCTCCGCCGCCGAGGCCGTGGCCGATATCGCCGACGGCGCCTCCCTGGCCGTCGGCGGCTTCGGACTGTGCGGCATCCCGAGCACGCTCATCGCGGCCCTGCACGCACAGGGCGCCGGCGAGCTGAGGCTCGTATCCAACAACTGCGGTACCGACGAGCACGGGCTCGGTGTTCTCCTGGGGGCCGGCCGCATCGCGCGGGTCACCGGATCGTACGTCGGGGAGAACAAGGAGTTCGCCCGCCAGTACCTGAACGGTGAACTGGAAGTGGAACTCGTGCCCCAGGGCACGCTGGCCGAGCGGCTACGTGCCGGCGGGCACGGCATCCCCGCCTTCTACACCCCGGCCGGGGTGGGCACGCCGCTCGCCGATGGCGGTATCCCCTGGCGTCATCAGGCCGACGGCAGTATCGCCGTCGCCTCGCCGGCGAAGGAGACCCGGAGCTTCGGCGACCGGGACTTCGTCTTGGAAGAGGCCATCACCTGCGACTACGCCCTGGTGCGCGCGGCACGCGGGGACCACCACGGCAACCTTGTCTTCGACAAATCGGCCCGCAATTTCAACCCCCTCGCCGCCATGGCCGGTCGCATCACGGTCGCGGAAGTAGAGGAACTCGTGGAACCGGGAACCCTGGGCCCCGACGAGATCCACCTGCCCGGCGTCTTCGTCCAACGCGTCGTAGCGCTCACTCCCGAACAAGCGGGCGACAAGCACATCGAGAAGAGGACGGTGACGCTCTGATGGCCTGGACCCGCAACGAGATGGCCGCGAGGGCCGCGGCTGAACTAGGCGACGGCGACTACGTCAACCTGGGCATCGGCCTGCCCACCCTCGTCCCCGGGTTCGTGCCCGAGAGCGTGCACGTGGTCCTCCAGTCGGAGAACGGCATCCTGGGCACCGGCCCCTACCCGGTCGAGAACGCCGTGGACCCGGACCTGATCAACGCCGGCAAGGAGACCGTCACCGTCCTGCCCGGCGCGAGCTTCTTCGACTCCTCGCTGTCCTTCGGCATGATCCGCGGCGGCCACATCGACACCGCGATCCTCGGCGCCATGCAGGTCTCCGCCCGCGGCGACCTCGCCAACTGGATGATCCCCGGCAAGATGGTCAAGGGCATGGGCGGTGCGATGGACCTCGTCCACGGTGCCCGCCGCGTCATCGTCCTCATGGAGCACACCGCGAGGGACGGCAGCCCGAAGCTCGTCCCGGAGTGCACTCTTCCGCTGACCGGACGTTCGTGCGTCCACCGGGTCATCACCGATCTCGCTGTCCTCGACGTCACCGGCGGCGGATTCGTCCTGGTGGAGACAGCCCCCGGTGTCACGCCGCAACAGGCCATCGCCGCCACCGCGGCACCCGTACGTCTCCCGGAAGACGCCCTGATGCGGTGAACCCGCTTCCGCCGACCCCGTGAACCCGGACAGCCACCGGGACGGCGAAACCGCGCGGCGTCCCTGGGACCCGCCCCGGCCGCGACCTGTTTGAGGCTGCCCTGCCTAGCGGTCGGGGCGCGCCCGAGGGACGCCGTCACCGGCCGCCACGCCGGCCTCCCCACGTCACTGCGTCCGGCGGACAACCCGTACACAGTGGCGTTGCCAGCCCTGCCTCCGCACGCCCCCAGTCCGTCCGCCCGTACGCGTACAGGAGTACTTCGGTGACCCGACCCGCACCCGCCGCGCCCGGCCCCACCACCACGGCGCTCCTGCACGTCCGCGTCTTCGACGGCCACGAGCTCAGCGAGCCAAGGACCGTCGTCATCGAGGGGGCCGTCGTCTCATCCCACACCGACACCACGAACGCCCGGCTGATCGACTGCACTGGTATGACCCTGTTGCCCGGGCTCATCGACGCCCACGTACATCTGCACGGAGCGGACACACTGGCGGCCCTGGCCTCCCACGGCGTCACCACCGCCCTGGACATGGCCACCTGGCCGCCGTCACTGCTGACATCACTGCGCGAGGTACGTCAGCTGACCGATATCCGCAGCGCCAGTACACCGGCCATCGGAGAAGGCGGACCCCACGCCCGGATCCCCGGCATGAACGAGGACGCCGTGGTGCGCTCCCCGCGCCAGGCCGGTGAGTTCGTGGCGGCCCAGGTGTCGGCAGGGGCCGACTACATCAAGATCGTGGCAGAGGCGCCCGGTGAGGGCGGCCCCGACCAGGCAACGCTGAACGCGCTGGTGGACGCGGCACGCACGCACGGCAGGAAGACCGTCGCACACGCCGCGAGCGCCGGCGCCTATCGCATGGCCCTCGATGCGGGCGCAGACTTCGTCACCCACATTCCACTGGACCGTCCGCTGGACACCGCGGAGGCCGCCCGCATGGCGGCCCAGGGCCAGGTCTGCATTCCCACCCTTACCATGATGGAGGGCACGGCGGCGGCGAGAGGCGTAACCCCCGCCTATGGCAACGCCGTGCGGAGCGTGGCCGCGCTGCGCGACGCCGGCGTGCCGATCCTCGCCGGTACCGACGCCAACACACAGCCCGGGACACCCTTCCAGGTCGAGCACGGCGCGAGCATCCACCACGAACTCGAACTGCTCGTCGCGGCCGGACTCACGCCGGCGGAGGCACTGCGCTCCGCCACCGTCCTGCCCGCACGGCATTTCGGTCTGGACGGCCGGGGCTCGGTCGCCCCCGGATTCCGTGCCGACCTCGTCCTGGTCGACGGAAACCCTCTTTCCGACATCCGCGCCACCCGATCCCTGCGCCACATCTGGTGCGCCGGCACCGAACAGACCCCGGCTGTCTGACGGCCTGGTCCCCAGCCTCGCTCGACGGCGGTCAGGCCGAGAGTGGTGACACGACGTCGCCGGCGAGGCGCTCATAAGCGCGGCGCACCGCCGGCACCAGACGGGCCGCCGACTCCGGATCGGCGCGCTCGGTCCGGAGCCGCAGTATGTCCCCGCTGCGCCGGTCCTGCGGAACGTCGTCACCCCGAGCCGTGATCAGCGCATGGAAGTGCGGATGGTTCTCGCCGAAGACCATCAGATACGTCGCGGGCGCGCCGGTCGCCTCGGTCACCGCGGCGACCAGGTCGCGCGCGCGGCGGGCGAACGAGGCCAGCTCGGCCTCGTTGAGCCCGGTGATGCGTTCGGCATGCCGACGGACCCGCAGGACGAACCAGCCGGGTACGTCGTAGCCGGGCACCTGTTCCCCCGACCACAGGGGGTCACGGAATACGACGTTGGTGTCGTCGCTCTGTTCCAGGCCGCACATGAAGCAGTCGGCGTCGACGTGGCTGAAGGTGTTCACACATTCCCCTGGTACGTGGATGAGGGCGGACAGCGGGGTGACTGCTCACGGGTCACTGAGTGGCGGCGCGCCGAGGGGGTGCCGGTCTCGTCCCGGCACCCCTGGTCTGACGTGATGGGCCCGCTGCACGCTCAGACGGCTCCGGTGAGGACGAGCATCGGGTCGGGCATGTCGCTCTTCAGGGCCCATGAGCGGTGGACCAGGTTCTCGACGGTTTCTCCGGCGCGGCGAGCGGCGAGCATGGCCTCGGGATCGAAGGCCGGGCCGACGGCGTCGGCGCTGTATTCCGGACCCTTCATGTAGCCGGTGGCCTCGTCCGGGTCGGCGTAGTTGTCGATCTGCATCTCCACGAAGCTGCCGTCCGGGTCCTGGTAGTACATGGAGGTGGTGACGCCGTGGGCGATGCACACCGCCGGGGTGACGCCCTTGTCGCGCAGCATCTCGTAGCGGGTGAGGAGGTCGTCGAGGTGGTCGAAGGTGTAGGCGACGTGATGGGCGGCGGCCGTCGTCGGTGTCTTGCGCTCCAGGGCGACCGGCGGGGTGAGCAGGGCGACGCGGTGGTGCTCCTCGTCGTAGGTGATGAAGCACAGGCTGTCGTTCTGGAACACCACGTGTCCGTCGAGGACGGTGCAGTACCAGTCCCGCATGGCGGTGGGGTTGCTGGTCTGGAAGACGACGTGGGCGAACTTCGGGGTGGCGGTCATTCGGTCCTCCTCAATCGAATCTACGGGCGTAAGTCTTCGTGGACTTTCACCGGCCGAGCGGCAGGACGTCGACCCGGTAATGCGCCCGCGCTCTCGTTCTCCGACGGTTCAGGTGGTTTGTGGGTGCGGCCTACAGGGGATCCGGTCGCCGGGGGCGTCAGGTCTGCGCGATGAAGCGCTGGCGCAGTTCGCCGATGCCCTCGATGGTGCTGACCAGTTCGTCTCCGGGGGCTAGGAAGCGCTGAGGGTCCTGGCCCAGGCCGACGCCGGCCGGGGTTCCGGTGAAGACGAGGTCCCCGGGCAGCAGGGGGATCACCGAGGAGAGACGGGCGAGCAGCTCGGGCACGGAGAAGATCAGGTCGCTGGTGCGGCTCTTCTGGACCTCCTCGCCGTTCACCGTGCAGCGCAGCCCCAGGTCGTCGGGGTCGCCGAACGCGTCGGGCGTGACCACCCAGGGTCCGATGGGGGCGAACCCCGGAAAGGACTTGCCGAGGCTGAACTGCGGCGAGGGACCTTCGAGTTGCGTGATGCGCTCGGAGATGTCCTGGCCGACGGTCAGTCCGGCGACGTGCTCCCAGGCGGAGCCCGCGGAGACGCGGTGGGTGCGGGTACCGATGACGACGACGAGCTCGATCTCCCAGTCGGTGTGCCCGCCGGGTGGGAGCGTGACCTCGGTGACGGGGCCGGTGATGCTGGTGGCGAACTTGGTGAAGACCGGAGGCATGTTCTCGGGCAGGGCGAACCCGGACTCGGCCGCGTGGTCGCGGTAGTTCAGGCCGGCGGCGACGATCTGCCGCGGAGCGGGTACGGGGGCGCCCAGGAGGGCCGGATCCACGGGGCTGCCCTCGGGCAGGCGGGCCTGTGCCGCCCACTGGCGGAACTCCTCCCACCGCGGGTAGACGGCCTGCGGGTCCGCGGTGAAGCGCCCACCGCTGGCGTCCTCGACGTCGACGGCGAGGCCGTCGACAATGAGGACCAGGCGCTCGGAGAGGTTGGCGATGCGCACGAACTGCTCCTCTGTTCCTTGTGTGGATGGCCGCGGCCGACGGCTCGGACTCGACGAGGGTGATCTTCCCGTCGACGTCGAACAGCGCCGTGCCGTACGTGCCGGTCGATCCCGCCGCGCCATCGAACCGACTTTTGTCGCTGCGACGCTGGCCACACAGTAAGTCGCTATATGTGATAACAGCAAGAGCCGGGGGGAATCGGTTTCATCAGGTTGGGCGGGGTGGGACTCAGGAGTCCCCGTTGACAGTGTCCGCACCGCTCGCGTCGCTTCTGGCAGTTGCGCTTCGCGTCGGCACAAGCTGGCCGGTCCGCCCCCCGGCGACGTGAAGCCGGGGTGGGGCGGCGGCGCTGGGGTTCGCTTCGGGCGCCGGACCAGGCCCGGCGAACTCCGCTGAGGGCATCCATGAGCGCTTCGGCCACACGCGAGGCCAGCGGCCTGTGGCTGCCGTGTCTGGCCGCGCGCGCAGCGAAGAAACGGGGAAAGGAGAGGGGCGGAGGGCGCTGGACCGCGTCCGCGAGACGGCGCCGGATCACTGGCGGCCCGACGACACCGACGCAGATGTGCCGGGAGCCATGTGGCGGCGCACTAGGACGCCGTCGCGCCCACGGCAAGAGGCGGGCGTATGGGAGCCATCCGACGATGTGGGCTCCGCACCGTGGGTTCGCGGCGGGCCGACGGCGACTCGCGAGTGATCAGCGCGTCGCAGACCTACGCAACAGCGGGGCGATCCGGTAGCTGACCAACTGGCGCATGACGAGTGCCGTACTGGTCCGCTCCACACCGGGGATGCCGAGGATCTGGCCGGCCACGCGGTACAGATCCTCGGCGTCGGTCGCGACCACATGGACCAGTAGGTCGGTGTCACCGGTCATCCCGTGCGCCTGGAGAACCTCGGGGATCGCCGTGAGCGCGCGTCCGACCTCGTCGAGGCTCCGCTGCGCGACCTGGGTCGTCACGAACGCGGTGAGCGGATAGCCGAGGGCCGCGGGGTCGACGCGCCGCTCGAAGGAGTCCACGGCCCCCGTGCGGTCCAGTGAGGCCAGGCGCGCCTGGACGGTGTTGCGGCTCAACCCGCTCGCCTCGGCCAACGCCACCGTGGTGGCCCGGGGATGAGCGGCCAGTGCCAGGAGCAGACGCGCGTCGGTGGGGTCGATCCGGGCGGAGTTGGGCACGATGCGCACCTTCCGTGGCTGGGGGAACGGGTGATTGGGCATTCTGCGTAGATTCCTCGCGGGTTCTTGTGCGCTGTTCTGACCTGGTGGTTTCCTCGTCCGCAGCGATCCCGCCCTGGCCGCACGCCGCCGACCGTGAACCGGTGGCGAGCCGATCCGCCGTGCCGGGAGCACACCCGGCGCGCTTTCCACGCCGCCGCGCGATACGTCCCAAGCCACAGCCGGCCGCGCGTCCGCGCGCCGGGTGTGCCGATCGAGGAGACCATTTCGCCATGACCACCGCACCAGCAGCCCCCCGGCGGCCCACGGTCGACGACCTCGACGTGCTGCACGAGATCCAGGACCGTGTGCTGTGGCTGTCCAGCGCGCTCGTGCACCATGCCAACCGCGTACGCCCCAACCCTTCGGGACTCAAGGTCGGCGGGCACCAGGCGTCCTGCGCCTCGATGGTGTCCATCATGACGACCCTGTGGTTCCGTCATCTGCGCCCCGAGGACCGGGTCTCGGTCAAACCGCACGCCTCGCCGGTCCTGCACGCCATCAACCACCTGCTCGGCGAACTGGACGCCTCCTACCTGACCGGCCTGCGCGCCTTCGGCGGCCTCCAGAGCTACCCGAGCCGCTCCAAGGACCCCGACCCGGTCGACTACTCCACCGGATCGGTGGGCATCGGCGCCACCGCGACGATCTGGGGCGCTCTGGCACGCCGTTACGCTGATGAGGGCGCCGCCCAAAGCTTCACCGGCCGCCAGTACGCGTTGGTCGGCGACGCGGAGCTGGACGAGGGCGCGGTGTGGGAAGCTCTGATAGATCCTCAGGTCGCCGACCTCGGCGAGTTGGTCTGGATCGTCGACCTCAACCGGCAGTCCCTCGATCGCGTCGTGCCGAACATCGCCGCCGGCCGCCTGCACGGCATGTTCGCGGCGGCCGGCTGGCAGGTGCTGACCCTCAAGTACGGCACCTTGCTGGAGGAGTCGTTCACGAGGCCGGGCGGCGCCGCGCTGCGCGCCCGCATCGACGACATGACCAACCCCGAGTACCAGCGCCTGCTGCGCTGCACGGCCGACCAACTCCGCGAGCGGCTCCCGGGCACCGGCGCCGAAGCCCCGGCGATCAGCGATCTGCTCGCGGAGATCGACGACGCCACCCTCATGGAGGCGGTCCGCAACCTGGGCGGCCACGACCTGTCCGCCCTCGACACAGCGCTCTCCGAGGTGGACGACCAGCGTCCCACCGTCATCTTCGCGTACACCGTCAAGGGCCACGGCCTGCCCACGCAGGGGCACCCGCAGAACCACTCCTCGCTGCTGACGGACGATCAGATGCGTCAGCTGGCCCGCGAGGTGGGCGCCGACCTCGACAACCCGTGGGAGGGTTTCCCCGCCGACTCGGCGGCGGCCCGGTTGTGCGCCGAAACCGGCGCACGGCTGCGCCGCGACGCCGTCCCCGAGTCCGAACCTCCCGCGATCCCCACGGACATCGGCCGCACTCCGACCGGCATCGCGACCACCCAGGCGGCCCTCGGCCGGACGCTGCTCGACCTCACCCGCAGCGCGCCCGAGGCGGCCCGCCGGGTCGTCACGGTCAGCCCCGACGTCAGCTCCTCGACCAACCTGGGCGGCTGGGTCAACAAGGTCGGCGTCTGGTCGCCCGCCGAGCGCGTGGACTGGTTCGCCGACGACGCGGAGACCATCCTGCACTGGCGCGAGCGGCCGACCGGCCAGCACATCGAACTGGGCATCGCGGAGACCAACCTGGTCGGTCTCCTCGGCGAGCTGGGCGCCACCTGGAGCCGCTGGGGCAAGCCGCTGCTGCCCATCGGCGTCCTGTACGACCCCTTCGTCAACCGCGCCCTGGAACCCTGGTCCTACGGCATCTACGCCGGGGGCCAGTCGATCCTGGTCGGCACCCCCTCCGGCGTCACCCTGGCGCCCGAGGGCGGCGCCCACCAGTCCATCACCACACCGTCCCTCGGCATCGAGCAACCCGGCTGCACGACCTGGGAGCCGGCGTTCGCCCAGGACACCGAGTGGACGCTGCTGGCCGCCCTGTCCCGTCTCGGCCGGCCCGACGGCGGCTCCGCCTATCTGCGGCTCTCCACCCGTCCCGTCGATCAGACCCTCGCCCGGGTCCCCAGCGACCCGGCGGCCAGGGAGCGCCGCCGCCGCCAGGTCGTGGCGGGCGCCTATCCGCTGCGCCGCGTGGAGGGTGCCAAGGTCACCATCGCCGCGATGGGCGCCATGGTGACCGAGGCCCTGGCCGCCGCGGAACGCCTCCAGAGCCTCGGCATCCCGGCCGACGTCGTGTGCGTCACCAGCCCGGGGCTGCTCTACCGGGCCCTCGACGCCCGCGCCGGCAACGGCGAGGCGCCCGACTGGATCCTGGACCAGGCGTTCCCGGCGGAACGGGCCACGCCCATGGTCACCGTCCTGGACGGTCACCCGCATACGCTGGCCTTCCTCTCCACTCTCCACCGGGTGCCGGTCCGCAGGCTGGGGGTCACCCGCTTCGGCCAATCCGGCTCCCTGGACGACGTGTACCGCTACCACGGCATCGACACCGACAGCATCGTCGGCGCCGCTCTGGATCTGACCCAGTGACCGGTTGACGAACAGCCTTGCAGGGCCGACGACTTGGCGTCGGCCCTGCAAGGCGTTCGGCGGGTCAGGCGGCGGGCGGGGTGTATTGCACGCCGCCGACCCACACGCTCCGGATCGCGCGGGTCGCGGTGATGTCGGTGAGCGGGTCGCCGTCGATCAGGACGAGGTCGGCGCGGTTCCCGATCCGAATGGCTCCGCGGTCCGCAAGGCCGAACGACTGGGCGGGCAGACTCGTGGTGGCCCGAAGCGCCTCCCGGTTGGTGAGTCCCGCGTGGATCAGCAGTTCCAGCTCGTGGTGCAGGCTGGTGCCGAACGGGGGCTGCACTGGGATTCCCGGAGTGAGGTTCGAGTCCGTCCCCGCCAGAATCCGCGCCCCCGCCCGGCGCAGCGCGGCGACGCTGCCCTCTGCGGCCGCGTAGTCCAGGCCAGGTATCCCGAGCTTGCCGAAGCCCTCCATCATGGTCAGGGTGGGGACGGCGACGGTCTTGGTCGAGACGTACCGTGCGGCCACCGAAGGCGACAACGCACTGTCCATCGGCACGTGGTGGATCATGTCGACGTTCGCGTCCAGCGCTCGCACCACCGCGACCGTGGTGGTCGCGTGGGCCATGACGAGCTTGCCGGCGGAGTGCGCGGCAGCCGCCACGGCCTTGATGGTTTCCGGCGAGAGCCCCGGTTCATCGATGATGATCTTGATGTAGTCGGAACCCTCGGTGATCCGCGAGCGGACGAACTGTGTGGCCTGTTGGGGGCCGGTCAGTACCGCGTCCGCCGGGAAGGTCGGAATCTGGCTCTGTGGGCTCCCGGGTGCCACTGCCGGCGTTCCCGCACTGCGGATGTCGGTGAGGCCGGGCAGTTTGCGCAGCGAGTCGACGAGCGAGGGCGGGAAGGAGGCCATGTCCAGACCGGTGGTCACTCCGGAACCGGCCAGTGCGTGCAGGGTGTTGACGTCCCGTAGGTGGATGTGCGCGTCGGTCAGCCCGGGGAGGAGGACCGCGCCCGCGCAGTCGATCCGGCGCGCGCCGAGAGAGCTGATGCCGATCCGTCCGTTTTCGATGACCACGGTGCGGGGGGAGGTCACCTGGTCGCCGTCGAAGATCCGGACGTTCGTCAGCGCGACCTTGTCGAGCAGGACGGAGCGTTCCTGTGCGGAGGCGGGCGCGGCCATCGCCGTCACGCCCGCGGCGGCGATGCCGGCCGCCGCGGCCGTTTTGATGAAGTCACGCCGGTTCGTGTGATTGATGCACATCGTTGTGTCTTTCTGCCGGGTGGGTGCGGAAAGGTGCAGCGTGCATGCCCCGTACTCCGTGGAGTACCGAAGTGGGTCCCGTCGGCGCCGTGTTGCCGGGCGCGACCGCTGCGGTGGCGCCCTGTTCGCGCGGTGGGTGGAGAGTCCGGAAGCGACGCTGTGGGGTGTACAGGGCCGCGCCGACCGTAGCCGCTATATGTGATAACAACAACCCTTCAGGCTCATGTCGTGACTCGCTAGAGCTAGGTCTCGCACAGGCATTGACACGCGCCCGTGATGGGCTTCAGCATCACATCCAGTTCCTCCGGCGTGACCGTGGCAAGGACGGGATTCCTGCCCCGCTCGTGCTCGTTCCGCAGTATGTCCGTGACGCCCGGCGACGCGTCCCGGCGAGGCAATGCCCCGTGTGCTGTCGGCCAGCCCGGGCGCTCCCTCTTGAGCAGACATCCCTCGCGGCACCTCGTGCCTGCTGCGGAACCCGTGATCACGAACGCTCTGAGCACGAACCTGTCCGGCGCGGCTCGCCGCCCGCAGGCGTCACGCGATCACTCGCGGCCCTCTGTCACGCCTTCATCGGCATCCCGCGGCCACCCCCCATTCGCGCAGTCATTTCTGAGGAGCACAGACATGAACTCCACCCCCGACGCCCGCGCGACCGGGGCCCGCCCCGGCCCCGCGGTGGCCCTCGGGCTCGTCATCCTGTGTATCGAGGGGTACGACCTCTTCATTCTTGGTGCGGTCGGCCCCTCGCTGCTGTCCCACCCAGACTGGGACGTCACCAAGTCGACTCTGGGACTGCTGGGCAGCCTCACCGCGCTCGGCATGCCGCTCGGCTCCATCGCCGCCGGCTGGGCCGGTGACCTCTATGGCCGCCGTCTCCCCATGACGGTCAGCTTGGCCTGGCTCTCCTTGACCATGCTCCTGAGCGCCACGGCCGGCAGCCTCGCCCTGTTCGGCGCGACCCGCTTCCTCACCGGCATGGGCATCGGCGCCCTCATCCCCTTGGTCACTGCGTACGTCAGTGAGGCGGCCAACCCCGCTCGGCACTCCCTCCACGTGGGCACCGCCACCACGGGACTGGCCATAGGCGGCATCATCACCGGCGTCGTCGGCCGCATCCTGCTGCCGGAGTGGGACTTCCGCATCCTCTTCCTCTTCGGTGTCATCCCCCTGCTGCTGATCCCCGTGGTGTGGCGTCTGGTGCCCGCCGTGATCCGGGACCACCATGCCGCTGCCGGGCCCGCCACGGCTGGGGCCGCCGAGCCGGAGGAGTCCCGCAACCGGCTCCGCCAGCTGCTCGGCCCCACCTACCGCCGCTCGACCCTGCTGTTCTGGGCGGCGACGTTCTGCGGACTCGTCATCGTCTACGGCGCCAGCACGTGGCTGCCCACGCTGATGGTCGACAACGGATACGACCTCAGCTCGTCGCTGGAGTTCTCCATCGCCTTCAACGTCGGCGCCGTCGTAGGAACCCTGGGGGCCGCCCTGGTCGCCGACCACGGCCTGCTGAAGATTTCCACGATCGTCAGCTTCTGTCTCGCCGCCGTCGCCATGATCGCTCTGAGCACGCCGCAGCCCCGCCCCGTGCTTCTGGCAGCCTCCGCCGTCGCCGGCTTCGGCGCCCTAGGAACCCAGGCGCTCGTCAACATCTACGTCGCACACGCCCACCCCGCGCGGCTGCGCGGCACCGCGCTGGGCTTCAGCCTCGGCGTCGGCCGAGTCGGTGCCATCGTCGGCCCCAGCTACCTCGCCGCCGTCACCGTGCTCATCGCCTCGTCCAAGGCCGGCTTCTATGCCTTTGTCGTCCCAGCGATCCTCGGAGCGCTCCTGATCGGTCTGCTGCGCTCCGGCCAGCCTGCGCACGTCACGCTGTCGACCGGGGCCTCCGCGGAGACGGAGTCGCCCGTCCCCTAGGTACGGGCGAAGCTTCCCGGCTGTGCCCAGTCATCCTGGCCGGACACAGCCGGGAGCGGCCGCGCTCAGGACAGGGCCGAGAACGCGATCTTCTCGTTGCGGGCGAGGTGCTGCTCCACGGCCTTATCGACCGTGGCGGGGTCGCGGGTGCGGAATGCCTTCACAAGGTTCATGTGGGCTGTGCCGCGCCGCTCGTGCTCGGCGGGGTCGGGGTCGAGCTGCCCGAAGCCGATACGGATGTAGCGCTCTGCCGCTCGCCACAGGCTGGTCAGGATCCGAATGTCCCAGGCGGTCGCAGCGGGCGCCAAGAGGGCCAGGTGGAAGGCGTGGTGGTCGTCGTAGATGTCGGCCATGCCGTGCTCCCGGGCGCCGAAGTCGGCCGCGTGGGCCTCCAGCCGGTCCAGGTCGTTGTCCGTCAGGAGACCGCACGAGCGTCGGGCGATCTCCGGCTCCAGGGCGCGCCGCAGACGGTAGATACCGCGCAGGTCGTCGAGGTCGAGCGGGGCGATGACCGCGCTGCGGCCCGGCCGCATGACGACCAGGCCCTCGCTCTCCAAGCTGCGCAGGGCTTCGCGGATGGGGATGAAGCTGATGTTGAGCATTCCGGCCAGCTCGCGCAGCGAGTACTCCGTGCCGGGGGCCAGGTGGCCGGCTAGGATCGCGCGCCGCAGTTCTTCGGTGGCCTGTTCCACCACGGACCGCGACGTGATGGGCTGGAGCGCCCCTCGAGGTGTCGCCACGGTGTGTTCCTCGCTTCGGCCGACCGGCGGTGGACACCAAACTATAACTACGCTCATACGGGTGGACTGCGTGCCTCACGAGGGCGGCCCGGCGGACACCGCACCGGCAACGCCCCGGGCCGTGATGGACACGGCTCGGGGCGCTGCCGGGGGCCGACTGGGTGGCAGGTATCAGAGCTTCAGAATGCGTTCGGAGTTCCCACTGGCGATCTTCCGGCGGTCGTGGGAGGACAGGTGGGCGCTGCGCAGGAACCCGACGGCCTGCTCGCTCTTCTCGAAGGGATAGTCGATGGCGAACAGCACATTGTCGATGCCCACGGACTTGATGGCGGCCTGGAGCATGGTGTCGTCCATCACCCCCGAGGTGGTGATGGCGATGTTCTCCCTGAGGTACTCGGAGGGCTTCTTCTTCAGCGGCACCTTGGTGTTGATGTTTCGGATCTGCACGTCGAGACGGGGAGCCTGGAACGGCAGGAACTCGCCCATGTGGCCCACGATGAGCTTGGCGCCCGGGAAGTCGTCGAAGACGCCCCCGAGGATGACCCGTAGGGCGTGCCCGCCAGTCTCGGCAGCCCAGCTGTAGAGGGGACCGACCAGCTCGGGACGGCCCTTCAGCAGCCCCCATTCACCGGCCGGGGCCGGGGTGGGGTGGAGGTAGAGGGCTGCGCCCAGTTCCTCCAGTGCGGCCCACACGGGCCGGAACTGCGGCTCGTCCAAGTAGTGGCCGTTCGTATGGCCGTTGACCAGGAACCCGGCCATCTTGAGATCACGTATGGCGCGCCTGGCCTCGCGCACGGCTGCCTGTGGGTCCTGGAGTGGCAGCGCGGCGAGGCCGCCGAAGCGGGTGGGGTGGGTGTCGATGACGGCGGCCAGGGCGTCGTTGGCAACCTGTGCGTCCCGTACGGCGATGGCCGCGTCGGGCTGCATCTGCACCCCGGGCGGTGTCAGGGAGAGTACCTGCATGGTGACGCCGTTGGCGTCCATGTCGGCGAGGCGGTACTGGGTGACGTCCGGCAGCCTCTTGAACCACTCGGCGGTGACCTCGGGCTTGAAGGGGATCGCACCGTTCAGCGCCGTGCCCTGGGTGATGAGGCCGGGCAGGATGATGGCTTCTTCGATGGCGATGATCCGCAGCTTGCCGTGAGGGTCGGGCTTGGCGTCGTGGGCCTGGGCAACGCCGGGTGTCACCAGGGTGGAGGCGCCGGCGAGTGCGGCCGTGCCTGCCGCGGTGTTGAGAACCTGTCGTCTGGTCCAGGGGTGAGCGCTCATACGTGCTGCCTTCTTTCCTAGGGTGTCTGTGGTGCGTGGGAAGCGGATGCTGTGCGCTGCGCCGGCGTGTGCGGGAGCAGCGCACGGAGGCGCGGCCGTCCTTGTGTGCAGAGATGGCGTGCCAAGCTCAGACGGGGCGCGGAAGTGGGGAGTGGCGTCGCGACGAGCCGCACCGGCCCGCCGTTGGTGTCACACGCCGCGGGCGGCCGTTGCTTCGGGGCGGCAGACCATTCGGCACCGAACAACACGCGCTCACGAGCCGGGCCGAAGCCGGCGGCGACCCTGCGCGCACGGCAAAGCGGTCCGCCCCGGCCGCGAGGCAGGTGCCTCGGACAGGGTGCGGCCGGGGCGGGGTCTGGTGGGGGCGCGTGTACGGCACCGGTCGATGGGGCTGTGTTCCTCGCAGGCCGCGCGGAAAGGCTCAAGAACCGCAGGTTGCCGCCGTCTCGCCCCGGCGTGCGCCGCCGCTCAGGGTGTCGATCAGGGCGAGGGCGTCCTCTGGAGCCTCTTCGCCGAGCCAGCCCATCATCTGGTCGGGGCGGACCACCACGAGGCGGGCGTTCAGCAGTTCGGCCTGCCTGGCGGCCAGCGGGTCCGGCAGACGTACCACGGTGAGGGGGACACCCCGCCGGTGCGCGGTCTCCTCGATGGCGGTCGTCGATACGTCCGGCCCGAGCGCGAGCAGCGTCAGACCGGCACCGAGCAGGTCGTACAGGGAGCGGCCGTCCTCCAGGAACAGGTGCGGCAGCCGGGCCCCGGCCCACGCGAGGCACTCAGCCCCCTCACCTCCGTCTCGTGCGACGGGAAGAATCGGGGAGGCGGCGATACGGAGGCCGATGACCAGGTCTAGGGAGTGGAACTCCGCTTTCTTGGTCTGCTGGATCCGCATGTCCGCCGCCTGCCGTGCCTGAGCGCCCGCTGCGTCGTCCGCGTCCAGGTTGTCGGCGAGCAACTCCGTGGAGAGCACGCGCATGTTGGCGGTCGCCTCGCGGATGACGCGTTCCTGCACGGGGCGGCGTTCGCGCTCGTAGCTGTCGAGCATGTCCGGCCCGCCCCAGCCTTCGAGCACGGCCGCGAGTTTCCAGCCCAGGTCGACGGCGTCTCCGATGCCCGTGTTGAGGCCGTGGCCGCCGAACGGCGGGTTGAGGTGCGCGGCGTCACCGGCGAGGAAGACCCGGCCGTGGCGCATGCGGTCGACGATCTGCATCCGTGCGGTCCACGGGTCGGTGGACAGTACTCGGGCCTCCACCGGGCGGCCTGCCACCGCGTCGATGATCTGTCGCGCCTCACGCTCCCCGGTGGCCCGGTCGACGCCGAAGGCGATCGCCCACCAGGTGTCCGCCCGGTCCAGCGGCCCGACCAGGGCCGGAGCCTCCGCGTTGACGACCCAGTACTGCACAGCCGGCCCGTGCGCCACGTGCTTCCCCAGGCCGGGGCTCTGGAAGACCATGCCGAAGTTCGGACGCAGAGCCTCACCGCCCGTGTAGCAGGCGCCGATCTCCTCCCGTACGACGCTGCGCGGGCCGTCGCAGCCGATCACGTACTCGGCGGTGACGACGGAGCGCGCCCCGGCGCCGTCCTCGACGGTCACGGTCACCAGGTCGTCCTCCTGACGCACACCAACGACCTTCGAGCCCAGGGCGAGTCGCCCCGGGGCCAGTTCCTCGACCGCCTCGCGCAGCACTTCCTCCAGTACGTACTGCGGTGCCTGCTGGCCGGTCTCCGGGAAGCGGTCGCCCTCCGGGGCCAGCCCCAGGACACCGGTGAAACGGGACAGTTCCCTGCCCGTCAGGGAGGTGCAGAACACCACGTCCTGGGACCAGGAGACGGGCAGCGGCGCGCGCTCGCGCAGCCGCTCGGCCAGGCCCCAGCGCCGTAGGTGCTCCATCGTTCGCACGTTGAGGGTCTTGCAGCGGGGGCGGGCGCGGGACACGGTGGGACGCGGCTCGACGACGAGGCAGTCGACGCCGCGCAGGCGAAGTTCGACCGCAGCAGCCAGACCGACCGGTCCGCCGCCGGCGATGAGGACCTGCACGTGTCGAGGGAGGTGCTTGTTCTCGACGGACGACATCAGCGGCCGCTCTCGGTCTTCTGCTGTGCGGCCCAGTGCGCGCACTCCTCGGCGAACGCGAGCTGGCGCAGGTGCAGCGCGTGGCCGAGCGTGTGGTGGTCGATGCAGTGCCCCGTTGCGCGGGCGACGCTCGCGTCCACGAACGGTGCTGCCGTGAACAGGGCGGCGAACTTGGCGACGTTCTCCGCGCCGCTGCTCCACAAGGCGTCGAACTCGGCGAGCGCGTTGTGGACGGGGACGCGGACCTGGGGGGCGAGGGCGGGCAGGTGCTCCCTCGGCCACCGGGGTGCCTGGACCAACTCCCGTACGGGAACGGGTGCATACGATGCGTGCGCCTGGCGCACGCCCTCCGCCCGGTAGGTGTGCTCGGGGCCGAACATCACCTTGTCCCGCTCCTCGTAGGGCAGGTCCACGGTCGCGTCTGCCGGCAGGGAGCCGAGGGCCTCGGCCGCTCCGCCGCTCGGGATGACGGCGCCCATTCCGGTCGCCGAGACACCGATCAGGGGTATGCCCGGATCGGACGCGGCGATCATCAGGGCGATCATGCCGCCGATCGAATGGCCGACGAGGAACACGCTGTGCGCGTCGAGGCGTTCGGTGGCTTGCGCCAGGGCCCCGTTGAGCAGCTCCACGTGCCGGGTGAAGGTGTTGGCGTCCGGCTCCAGCGCCGTGCTGCCGCCGTAGCCGGGGCGGTCGAAGGCCACCACCGGGTACCCGTGGGCGACGGCGGTGTCCAGGAAGGATCCTTCCGGTGCGCCCGCGACGTCGAAGTACTGCGCCGTGTACGTACCGCCGTGGAGGGCCGCGATGAGGGGTTTGCCGGTGGGTTCGGCAGGCCCCGCCGCGAGTGCCGTGATCTTGTGTCCGTCGACCTCGAAGGTCAGAAGGTCGTGCTGTTTGGCCATCTGTGGCCTCCTGCCAGGGGTGGGTTCCAGCGGGCCGCGCGGGGAGGGGTCGCCTGCGGCGGATGACGACGCACAGTTCGGCGATGTGAACCGGGCGCACGGACGCACTGATCATGGGAGCGTCTCCGGGCGCCGCCGAGCCTGTGAGCCTAGGTGCTATATGTAATAACAGCAAGGATTCCGGTCGGTGGACGGCCCGCCCTCGCCGAGGCGTCCGTCAGTGGCGCTGCGGCACGTAATCCTGGGTGATCTGCTTGTACTCCAGGAAGTCCTCGACGGAGGCCAGGCCGCCCAGACGTCCCACGCCGCTGGACTTGAAGCCGCCCTCCTCGAACTCGATGGTGAGGTTCGCCCAGCTGTTGATCGAGATGAGTCCGGCGTCGAGTTGTCGTGCGACCCGCACTGGCCGGTCGGCGTCCCGGCTCCAAACACAGGCGCTGAGGCCGTACTCGGTGTCGTTGGCGAGGGCGATCGCCTCCTCCTCGGTGTCGAAGACCTGGACGGTCTGTACCGGGCCGAAGGTCTCCTCCTGGACGATCGGGAGCGAGGAGTCGGTGACCGCCAGCAGGGTCGGGTGGTAGAAGGCGCCGCCGGCCAGCTCGGGGCGGGTGCTGGGGCCGCCGCGGACGATCGGTTTGGCGCCGGCCGCGATGGCCGCCTCCACGGCGGCGTCGACGCGGGCGACCGAAGCCTTGTCGATCAGCGGGCCGATCTGGCTCTCGGCATCGGCGGCCGGGCCCGGGCGCACGCTCTCCAGGCGCTGGGCCAGTGCGGCGGTGAACTCGTCGGCGATGTCCCGCTGGACCAGGACCCGGCTGCCGGTCATGCAGAACTGCCCGGCGAAGACGGTGCACGACGCGACGGCCGTGGCCAGCGCGGCCTCGATGTCGGCGTCGGCGAAGACCAAGTGCGGGGTCTTGCCACCCAGTTCGAGGCCGACCCGCTTGAAGTGGGCCGCCGCGCTCTGGGCGACGAGCCGCCCCGTGGCGGTGCTGCCGGTGAAGCTGATGACGGGCACCCGCGGCGACTCGACCAGCAGTCGGGCGACGTCGGAGCCGGACTCGACGACGACGTTCACCGTCCCGTTCGGCAACTCGGGAACGGAGGCGAGGATCTCGCTCATGAGCGCGGCCGTTCGGGCCGCCTGCCCCGGCATCTTCACCACGGCCGTGCAGCCCGCGGCGAGGGCCGGGGCCAGCGCGCGGATGCACAGGTAGGCGGGGGAGTTCCACGGCACGATGATTCCGGCGACGCCGACCGGCTGACGGATCGACATGGCCTGGCGGCCCGGCTGGGTGTCGGCGACCCGGCCGTGCGGCTGGAGCGCGAGACCCGCTGCGAAGCGCAGCGCGCGCAGGATGAAGTGCGACTCGAAGCCGGCCTCGCGGCGCAGCTTGCCGTTCTCCAGGCACAGGGTGTCGATCACCTCGTCCATGCGCGCGGCGTACGCGTCGGCGAGGTGGCTGAGCGCCGTGGCCCGCACCATCGGATCGAGACGCCACTCGCTCTCCTTGAACGTGCGGTCGGCCGCGTCGATGGCCAGCTGTCCCACCTCCGTGTCGGCGTCCGCGTAGGTGCCGATCGTCTCGCCCGTGGCCGGATCGACGCTGTCGGAGATCCGGGCGGAACCGACCCATTCGCCGTCGATCCAGTGCCGTGCGGTGTTCTCTCGGGTCATGTCGGCGACTCCTTGCGTGAGAGGGAGGAGATCAGGTCGGGGGAGATGAGGGAGGGGGGAGGGGGCGCGGCCCGGCGGAACGCGCCGGTCTTCACAGGCGGAGCAGCCGCTCGGCGTTGCCGTGGGCGATCTTCTCCCGGTCGGCCTCGCTGATCGGGGCCGTGCGCAGGAACTCGGTGGCTGCCGCCATCTCCTCGAAGGGGTAGTCGGTACCGAAGAGGATGTGGTCCGAACCCAGGGCCAGCAGCGAGCACAACAGCGGTGGGGCCGAGCACACGCCGCTGGTCGTGATGTAGAGGTTGTGCCGGATGTACTCCGAGGGGTTGCCCCGGGCCAGCTCGACGCCCTGGTGGTTGTGGTAGTCCCAGCGGGAGTCCATGCGCCACAGCACGTAGGGCAGGCCCTCGCCCATGTGGCCCAGCAGCATCTTGGCGTCGGGGAAGTCGTCGAAGACGCCCCCGAACACGCACCGCAGGAAGTGGGTGGCCGTCTCCGAACCCCAGCTCCACATCGGGCCGATGAGTTCGGGGTGCCCCTTGATGACGTGCGGGACGTCGACACCGTTGGCCGGGTGCAGATACAGCGGCACGTCCAGGCCGGCGGCGCGCTCCCACACGATCCGCAGTTCGGGATCGTCGAGGTAGCGGCCCTGGGTGTGGGCGTTGACCAGGGCGCCACGCATGCCCAACTCGGAGACGGCGCGCTCCAGTTCGTCGGCGGCGGCCTTCGGGTCCTGCAACGGCAGGGCGGCGAAACCGGCGAAGCGATCGGGATGGTCGGTGATCACATCGGCGAGCAGGTCGTTCACGGCAGTCGCCTGGGCGACCGCGACGGCGGCGTCCTTCTCAGCCTGGATACCAGGGGAGTTGAGGGACAGCACCTGCATGTCAAGGCCCACTGCGTCCATCTCCGCCAGCCGCTCGCCGGTGATGTCCAGGAGCCGCCGGGACGCCTCGCGCCACTTGTCCGGTTGGAGGATCGCGGCCGCCGAGGCGCCGTACTTCTCCAACTCGGGTGTGACGAAGTGTTCCTCAAGACCGATGGTCCGCATCGCGACTCCTCTACGTTTCACTTATATGCATTGACTTCCTCGATGGTGAAACGTACGTTCCGTTGGTGTCAACCCTTTGGAACGTCCGAGTAAATGGAGGTGCCCGATGACGGGTACGGAGCTCCCCGCGGCGGGTCCGGTCCCGGACGGGGCCATGCCGGATGTGGTCGTGGCGGGGTATGGGCCGGTCGGCATGGTGGCGGCCGCACTTCTGGGACGGGCAGGGCACCGCGTTCTCGTGCTGGAGCGCTACGCCGGCCTGTACAACCTGCCGCGAGCGGCCAGCTTCGACGACGAGACCATGCGCACCCTGGCCCGTCTCGGCGTGGCGGAGGAGCTATTGCCCAAGGTGCGTGTCCAGCCGACCTACGAATGGCGCAACGCCAGCGGCGACCTGCTGATAGAGCAGTCCTTCGCCGAGACCGGCCGCAGCGGCTGGGCGGAATGGAACATGATGTACCAGCCCGACCTCGAAGAGGCGCTGGACACCGTGTGCCGCTCGATGCCCCGGGTGGATGTGCGGCACGACAGCACCGTCGTCGCCCTGCAGCAGGCCGCGGACCACGTCACGGTCACCTTCGAGGGGCCCGAAGGACCCCAAAGGGTCGAGGCGCGCTACGTGCTGGGCTGCGACGGCGGCAACAGCTTCGTGCGCGCGTCGCTCGGGGTCGACCTGCACGACTACGGCTTCTCCGAACCGTGGATGGTGTGCGACTTCCGCTTCCGCCGCCCCACCGAGGTGCCGCGCGCGCTGCAGCTCGGCGACCCGCTGGGCCCGACCTCGATCATCTCGCTCGGCCCCGCGCACCACCGGTTCAGCTTCATGCTCGACTCGGTCGGCGACTTCGAGACCGAGCGCGACCCGCAGCGCGTCTGGAAACGGGTCGCCTCCTACCTCACCCCCGACGACGCCGAACTCATCCGGGTCGCCACCTACACCTTCCGGTCCCTCATCGCCGACGAGTGGCGCCGTGACCGCGTCCTGCTCGCGGGCGACGCGGCCCACCAGATGCCCCCCTTCCTAGGCCAGGGCATGTGCTCCGGATTCCGCGACGCGCAGAACCTCGCGTTCAAACTGGACCTCGTCCTGCGCGGCGCCGCGTCGGACCACATCCTCGACACGTACCAGACCGAGCGCGAACCGCATGTGCGCGCGGTCACCGAGAAGGGCATAGAGCTGGGCCACCTCCAGACCTTGCGCGACCCCGAAAGGGCCGCCGAGCGCGACCGGACGCTGCTGGCGCGCCGCGTGGCTACCGCCGCCCCCGATCCCGTGCGCTTCCCGGACCTGACCGAGGGCCTGTTCACCCGGGGCACGGGCGCCGGCCGAGGGCAGCTGTCGGTGCAGGGCGTCGTGGACGACGGCACGCGCCGCGACCGCCTCGACCAGATCGTGGGCGACGGGTTCCACCTGCTCGTCGACGAAGACCAACTGGCCACCCTGGAGAGCGACCGGCTGCTGGACGCCCTCGCCGTGGCCGGCGTGCGCGTCGTCGTCCTCGGCGAGCGGACGGCGGCGCACCCGACGGCGGCCGTTGTCCGGGATGTCGACGGCACCTACCGCGCATGGTTCGCGGAGCTGGGCTGCTCCGCCGTCGCCGTCCGGCCCGACTTTTACGTGTACGGCGCGGCGAACGGACCCTCCGCCGCGGTCGCCCTCGCCGTCGAGCTGTTGGAAGCGATCCATGCCGACGCGGCCGACTCCGAGGGGGCGGACGCCTGATGTCCCCTCTCGACAGCTCCAGGCCCCGGGACAGACGGTTTCGGGTGGCACGATCAGGCCGGCCTCTATGATCGCTTCTGTGACGACACGCCATCCTTCCGACACCGAGGCCGGCGAAGCATCGCCGGCCCGGCAGGGCATCCAATCCGTCGAACTGGCGATGACGGTCCTGCAAGCCCTCGAAGAGGGACGGGGCCCGATGAGCCTGACGCAGATAGCCGCGGCCAGCGGTATGCAGCCCAGCAAGGCCCACCGCTATCTCGTCAGCCTCGCCCGCGTCGGCCTCGTCGCCCAGTCGCCCAGCTCCGGCCGCTACGACATGGGGCCGGCCATGCGGCGCCTCGGCGTCGAGTCGCTGCGCAGGATGGACGAAGTGGCACTCGTCAGCGAACACCTGCCGGACCTGCGGGACCGCACCTCGCACGCGGTCAACCTGTCGGTGTGGGGAGACCACGGCCCCGTCGTCGTGCGCTGGGAATACGGCGCCCACGCCCTGCCGATCACGGTCCGCGTCGGCGCCACCATGCCGCTGCTCACCTCGGCGATGGGAGGAGCGTTCCTCGCGCACCTGCCCGAACAGCTCACGGAACCAGTGCTGCGCGGACAGCTCGAAACGGAAAAGCTCGACGCAGCCACTCGGGACCACGTTGAACGGATCAAGAGCGAGGTGCGGCAAGACGGTGTGGCCAGCACCGTCGGCGGTGTCATCCCGGGCGTCACCTCCCTGGCGGCGCCTGTCTTCACCGCAGGCGAGTCCTTCCCTCTCGTCGTCACCCTGGTCATGCCCGCGCGAGGTATCACACAGCAGGACCTGGGTCGCCTCTCGGGCGAGCTGCTGACCTCGACCCGGGCCATGTCCGAGATGCTGGGTCACTCCGTGGAACAGCACCGGCCGTAAGCGTCCGTGCCCGAGGGCCCAGAGCGCCGATACGCAGCCGCGTGAGGTCTCTACCAACCGCGAGAGCGCCGCTGGCGAGCCCCCTGCGGGACGGACCGCGGCCTGCGGTGCTCGCGCGGTCGCTGCGAAAGCGAGAGTCGCAGCGCTCGCACAGCCCACTGGAATTCCGTCCGCCTGAAACCAGGCCGCGTCACGTGGCCATCGCGAACGAAAGGTAACCGCTGCCCATGAGCAAGCTGGAGATCATCGTGGCGAGCACGCGCCCCGGGCGCGTAGGGCCGAGCGTTGCCCACTGGATCGATGCGGAAGCGGCGGCACACGGCGGTTTCGACGAGATCGAGATCGTGGACCTCGCGGGGGTGAACCTGCCCTTCATGAACGAACCCCACCACCCGAAGTTCGGCCGCTACACCCACCAGCACACCCGCGCTTGGAGCGCCAAGGTCGCCGAGGCCGACGCCTTCATCTTCGTCATGCCGGAGTACAACTACGGCTACAACGCCGAACTCAAGAACGCGATCGACTACCTCTACAGCGAGTGGCAGTACAAGCCGGTAGGTATAGCCAGCTACGGCGGTGTGTCGGCGGGAACACGGGCAGCGCAGATGATCAAGCAGGTGGTGACCACGCTGAAGATGACGCCCGTCTTCGAGGCGGTGTCCATCCCCTTCGTGCAGCAGTTCCTCGACGACGAGCAGCGACTCCTGCCCAACGACGTCATGACCAGCTCGGCCAAGGCGATGCTCGACGAACTGGTCCGCGTCACCGAGGCCCTGCGCCCGCTGCGTGCTGCCGCCGCACCGTAGCGAGGGTGGGCCCGAAGGCCGGCCCCCGCCCTGTGCCTCGGGTGTCAGAGATGAAGGAGGCGCTCGGCGTTGCGGTGGGCGACGTCGTGCTGAGCGTCTTCGGAGAGCCCGGATCCGGCCAGGAAGGCACGGGATCCGGTTTGGCCGACGAAGGGGTAGTCAACCGAGTAGATCATTCGGTCGGTGCCCAGGAGCTCGGTGCAGAAGCGCAGGTGAGGGCCGGTGAACATGCCGCTCGGGGTGTAGTAGCTGTTCTGCCGCACGTACTCGCCGATGGTGCGGTCGAGGCCGGTGGCCTTACGAGGCAGGGCTTCGTCGAGACGGTCGAGGTACCACGGGACGGCCTCGCCCCAGTGGCCCAGGATGAACTGCAGCTCGGGATAGCGGTCGAAGACACCGCTGAGCACCAGGTGGATGAAATGGACGCCGGACTCGTTGTGCCAGCCCCACGCCGCGGTCGCGAACCGGGTGGCGACGACGTCATTGAGGCCGGCCTCGTAGTTGTCGGCAGCCGTGACGCACGTAGGGGGAGCGGGGTGGAGGTAGACGGGAACGCGCAGCTCAGCGGCGGTGCGCAGGATCAGGTCGAAACGTTCCGCCGAGAGGTACTCGTCGTCGGTGCGACCGTGGATGAGGGTGCCGACGAAGCCCAGTTCCTCCACCGCACGGCGGAGTTCGTCCGGGGCGTGCTCAGGAGCGGTGGTGGGCAGCGACGCGAAGGCGGCGAACCTGTCGGGGTGGCGCCTGCAAGCCGCCGCGAGGCGGTCGTTGACGTCGCGGACCAGTTCCGGGGCCACGTCGGCGGGGAGGTACTGGGTAGTGAGGTTGGACAGCACCTGCATGTCGATGCCGTCGGCGTCCATGGCAGCGAGCCGGCCCTCGTCCAAATCCTCCAACACCTCGGCCGACGGGCTGTAAGGCAGACCGCTCGCCGGGGCGAATGACCTGCCGAAACCAGGGCTGACCGCGCCTGCCCGGCTGGCCGACGCCTTGGCCACGCCGGTGTGCAGCGTGTGCTCTTCAATCGTGATCAGTCTCATTGCTCCCCAGCACTCCTCCGCTGTTGTTGCGGTCACTTGCCGGTCTCTTCGCGCAGCCATGCGAAAGCGGACTGCTTGATGTCGCGCTCCAGGTCGCTGCCCTTGGTGGCGAAGACGCGGCGCACCGGGAATCCGCTGGCCTCCAGCAGGTAGGGCGAGGGCCGCGTACTCCCGCGGGAACCGGGCGACCGCCTCTGCGTCGACGTCGACCGATCCCGACGGGGTACGTGAAAGAGCCGAAGTCGTACACGCTCTTACGGTCGCTGATGCGCCACACCCCGTCCCGCTTCTCCAGACGGTCGATGAACCGGTTTTGGCCGTTGCAGCCGAGGCGGAGGTCGACGTTCTCGCCGATGATGACAGCGTTGGTCTCGCTGACCGCGCGTGTGCCGTCAGGGGAGAAGGTCACCACGGGCGCCGTGATCAGGTGCTTGGTTCGGAAGGCGGACTCTCCCATCCGGGCGGAGGCGTCCACGAACTCGTACGCCCGCCCCTCGAACCACGTGATCTCGATACGGCCGTCGGGGTGGAAGAGACCCTTCAACCGGTCCCACTCGCCCAGGTCCCGGTGGATCCAACCCGTCATGAGATCGGCAATGTCCTGCTGGTCCTGATAAGTGACGTTCGCGTTCATGTATTCAGAGTGCAGTTCTCTTACTGATAGATCCAACCGAAAGATACGATCGATCGATCGCCAAGAACGATGGAAAGGTGAAGGATGGAGCTGCGGCACTTGCGTTACTTCGTCGCTGTCGCCGACGAACAGCATTTCGGCCGCGCCTCCGCGCAGCTGCACGTCACCCAATCCACCCTCAGTGCCCAGATCCAGGCGCTGGAGCGGGAGGTGGGGGGAAGCCTGTTCTCCCGTACAAGCCGACGCGTCAAGCTGACCGAGGCCGGTGAACTTCTGCTTCCCGAGGCCCGCAGAGCCTTGGCGCAGGCCGACCGCGCCCTGCAGGTGGCTCGGGAGTCGGTGCACGGCGAGACGGGGACGGTCCGGATCGGCTTCGCCGGCGTCGCCGTCCTCGAAGGCGTCCTCCCCGACGACATGCACGACTTCAGCCTGGCGCACCCACGGGTCGGCCTCACCCTGACCGAGCTTCCGCCGGCTGCCCAGATCCAGGCGGTGCGTGACGGAGCGATCGACGTCGGCTACTGCCCTGACTTGGGCCTCGGCGACACCGACGGTCTGAGGGTCACGCGGCGCGCACCTACTCCACTGTCCGTCGCCCTGCGCACCGACCACGAACTGGCGTCCCAGTGTGCGGTGACGACAACCGCACTGAGCGCCCACGAGCTCATCATTTTCGCGAGCAGCAAGGAGGACGAGACCGTCCTGTCCCGGATCTGGCCCGCCGGTCAGGGGGACCATTCCCAAGTCCGCCTGGTCGGCAGCACCCTGGGCGCACTCGCCCTGGCCTCGGCGGGCACAGGCGTGGCCCTCGTCCCCACCGCCACGCAGCGCATCGACCTGCCGTGCCTCACCTACCGTCCCCTGCGCGGAGCGCCACCCGGGCCCGATCTGCTGGTCCTCGGCCGGAACGACGAGACCTCAGGAGCGGTCCGTGCTTATCTCGGCGGTGTCCCTGCGCCATGATCCCGTCTTCGTCAGAAACCGCCCTCCGCCTGCTGCCTTACTGCGGCTCTGGGGCTGCACGTCCCCCGCATCCTCGACCGGCTGCGCTCCCAACTCGCATGGCAGCCTTGGCCACACAGCCGCAGTGGGCGCGACACGGCCTGGCGCGAAGACCGCTCCCCGCCTTTTGCTAAGGGTGCCACGCCACCGGTCAGTGTCGCTGCCCGCGTGGCCCCTTGAGTACACAAGCCCGCTCTGTCGTCCACGGAACGCCGCCGCGATGTACTCCTTCGCGTCGAAGAACTGTTGCGCGCGCTCCCAGCGCTCCGCCGCGGTTCCGTGGCTGTAGTAGGCCGTCTCCACCGTCTCTACCCCCTTCTCGCCCCCGAGCCCATAAAACGGAGGGCCTCTCCGCTCCTCTTGAGGAGTGCAACGGAGGAGCCCTCTGGCCAAGCGGTGCCCACCCCGCGCCTCCGGGCCAGGCGGCGTGGGGATCCTCCCGGCGGACTCTAGTGAACCCGCCGTCACCGTGGGATGACGCCTGCGCGGTGGGGGTGAGCGGTGTGCACGTACTTCATCGCCGTCGATATGGAGATGCCGAAGACGCGGACCAGGTGGACGGGGTCCGCGGTGTCGCGGGCCTCGTCGAGGATGCGGTCGGTGCGCAGGCCGTTGAGGGTGAGACCCAGGTGCTGGAAGGCCGCGGGAAAGTAGTTGGTACTGGCGGGGTCGGTGTGGATGACGGTCTGGCGGGTGACGAAGAGATGGGGGTTGGCGGTGCGGGGCCAGCGCTGGTGGCGGTAGCGGAGCCAGGTGTGCAGGAGACGGTGGGTGACGCCGTCGAGGTGGACGGTGTGACGGCCGTGCGGCCGGCGGACGAGGAGCTGGGCGCGGGCAGCGATGACGTCGTCCAGGGTCAGGCGGTTGAGGTCGGTGCCGTTGAGTGCGTGGAGGGTGACCAGGGCGAGGGCAAGGCGGATGGCGGGCCGGTCGGTGATGTCGAGGAGTCCGGCGAGGCGGTCAGGGGGCAGAGTCGCGGGCGGAGGTTCGTTGCGAGTGACGCTCAGGCCGCGGGTGGGGTCGGTGAAGATGATCTTCGCCTGTTTCAGGGCGCGGAAGATCGAGCGCAGGGCGACCGCGCGGTCGTGGGCGCGGTCGCCCTTAACCGCGGTGACCGCGGTGTGGATGTCATTTGCGGTGACCTGGCGCAGGGTCTGGTAGCGGCGAGCCCAGTCGGCGAGCGGCACCTTGATGTAGAAGAGGTATCGGCGCAGGGTGGGCCATTCAGTGGGCGGCCCGTTGGGGCGACTGCGCAATCGGCGTGCCCAGGAAGCGAGTTCATCGGCTATCCGGGGCGGGTAGCCAGCAATGACCTGTTGCACGAGGACTTCGGCGCTGCTCATGGTGGGCCGGGGCTGCGGGAGAAGCAGGCCACGTTCGACCAGGAAGGCGCTCAGTGCGCGGGGGCGGCACTGGCTGCCGCGGCCGGTGGCGGCCCTGATCGCGCGAAGATCGGACTCTTTGAAGGGAGCGTCGGTGCCGAGCCAGGTGGCCGCGATGCGCAGGACGCGGGCGGCGGCTTTGCGGGCGTTGTCCGTCCAGGCGTGTGCGCGGGCGTGGGCGTCGAAGGTGGCCAGCAGCCGGGCGGCCTCCGGCCCCGGCTTGGGAAGGGCGGCCCGGCACAGAGCGGACCAGTCGCGTTCAGCGGGAAACAGTTCCTGCTGGTCGTGCGGCACGGGATCGGGCGCGATGACCTGGCACGGCGGGGGCTCCGCTCCGGCCTTGACGGCCTCCTTGGCGGGCTTGCGCCCGGGTGGGCGGAGGTTGGTCCGCGTGTCGGTCCGGTCCAACGCGCGCTCGGTGAGGGGCAGTTGCCGCCAGGACACGTGGTCGTATGCGGGGCCGAGGAGGGCGCGGTGGCGCAGACAGCCGTGGCACCAGCCCTCCCGTAACGGCAGAGGGCCCGCGCCGCATCGCACACAGTGCCCCACGGGGCGAGGGCGAGCGGCCCAGCTGGAGCAGCCCCGGCAGAGCCCGCTGTGCCCGCGGCCCCACGCCTGGCACTGCGGGCACGAGATCGGCGCGCGGGTGCGGGCCGGGCGGCGCTCGTCCGGCTGCGGGTCGTTCATGCCGACTCCCTCAGCCAGGAGCCCTGCTCGGCCGAGGGTCGCGGTCACGATGGGCCGGGATCCGGGCAGCGCCTTGATCAGCCGGTCGTCGATCGGGCCGCAGCCGGCCGCGCGGCGGGCCGCCAGAGCCAGACGCAGCACCCGCAGCGCCAGACGGTGCGAGCCCGCCCCATACGCGTGCCTGTCCGTATGGGAATTCAGGGCCTCCAACGCCTCTCGAAAGTCGGGCAGTTCATGCTCGGGCCGGTCGAGGATGGCGGCGGCGTGCTCGTGGCGCATCCGGTACGGCGCCGGGAACAAGGACAGTTGGCCGGGTATGGCAGGTGGGCAGATTCGCGGATCGTCGTGCACTGGATCGGGGCGTTGAGCGCGGGCCCAGGCGGGTGGGTGGTAGCGGCCGTCGCTGCGCTGCCGGTAGGCGCCGAACGGAGCGGCCTTCAGTGTGATGCCCGGAACGATCAGGGCGAGCTGCGTCGCGACCTGCCGCTTGGCCGCCGCTACGGGTTCGTAGTACCAGGTGGCGTCGTGGTGGACGATGGCGAGGACGCATATTCGGCAGAATCCGTCGACGTTGACGCGCCAGTCGCGCCGGCAGCGACGGCATGCGGCTGCGGGATTGTGCCGCTTCGAGCGCCACTGGTGGCAGGGCGAGCAAAACGGCGGCTGCGCGAGCCGGCCCCACCCGTTGCATCCCGCACACTCGCCCGTCCGCGGCTTCGACCTCCCCATGCCTGCGGCCGCTCAGTTCGGCGGGAGTGACCGAGGCCGCCCCGAACCGCGCCGCGGCACCGGACGGGGCCCCGGGCTCTGCGGGCCATTGTCCCCGACCGCCCGCTCCTGCGACTGCCCCTGCTCCGCGCTCGGCGCGATCCGCTCGACGGGATCAGCCTCCAGCAGGTCGCCGACCGTGCAGTTCAAGGCAGCGCACATCTTGTCGAGGTCCTCGAGCCTCACGGTGACCGGGATGCCGGACCACAGCGCCGATACCTTCGACAGCGACGGCGTGAACCCGTACTCCGCGAACCTCGGCAACAGCTCGCTGGGCCGCCAGATGTTCTGCTTGGCGGCGGCCCACCGCAAATTCCACTTCACGATAGACTCCCCGCGTCGACCTTCAAACGTTGCGCGGCCCTCTCCGACGACTGCCGGCTGGCGACCTCCGGGTCGCCCTGGGCAGACAAGATGTAGCGAACCGTTGTCGTGGTCCACTCATGCCCCAGCAACTTCTGCACCTCCCACAGACTCATCCCTCCCTCGTAGCGGTGTGTGGCGCACGCGTGCCGCAGCAGGTGCGGAAACAACTGCCGTACCGGGCCCTGCAGGTGGGCGGCCGAGGCCCGCTTCAGCGCCTTGCGCAGCGTGGAGGGCGTCACCGTCGGCGCCACCGGCATGTTCAGGTCCTGGATGCTCTTGGGCAGGCGCTCGGAGGGCCACACCGGCGCCTCTGGATGTTCCGGATCGTCCGCGAACAGGCCGCGGATCTCAGAGACGTACCACCACATCAGGGCTCGCCCCTCGGCGAACATGTATGCCTCCCGCGGCCTCGGGCCCGACCCGCGAGCGCCCTTGCCCTGCACCAGGAATCGCCCGAACTCCCCCGACTCCCAGTGCAGATCGCACATCTTCATCCCGCACAGCTCGGCCGCCCGAACCCCTGAAATGTAGATCATCTTCGACATTACGTAGTCGCGGCAGGCCACCGCCTCCTTACGGGCGTTCGGCAGATCCGACCGCCACGCGGCGAAGAACTCCCCGGTCGCCCGCGCCGACGGCGGTACCCGCAGCCCGAAGTCCCCGTGATGCGCCTGCCGATTGAACGGATCGACCGGAGACTCGACTGTCGCCCCGAACTGCAGAAAGATCTCGTGGGCGTAGCGCTGCTCCAAGAACGCGAAGAAGTGGTCGATCTTGTTGAGCTTGGAACGGATCGTCGGCGCCTGCCGTTTGCCCGGCCCCGCGAAGTACGCGTCCACATGGCGCGGGGTCAATCGCCACGGCACCAGCCGGTAGTGGTCACAGATCTCGATGACCGGCTTCGTCAGCGCATCCAGCGTCGAGGAGGCGAGCCCCGCTACGTCCCGCGCCCACTGGTACTCCACCAGCGTGTCCATGAAGAACGCCTGCTCGTCCTCCACCGACACGCCACCGGCGTACCGGCGCTGCAAGGAGAGCACGTCGACCAGATCCTGATCGCCGCCCCGCACGTCCGAGGAATCGTTCAGCACCTCGTCGGTGAGCGGCGGGACCAGGGACAGCACGCGAGTCCCGGAATCCGTCACGATCCACGAGATTACAGGAACCACTCTCAGATTCTGCCAGTTGCGCTAGAAATTCAGTAAGCGAGGGGGTCGAGTCATCGCACTCCCCCCGACCTGCCGACATGGGTCAACAGTCCGCCGCCGACGGCTGAGGAACCCGCTCGCACTCCAGTTAGCATCGGCAGGGCGCCGCGGGGGCCGGGGTCGGCTACGAGGACGACCCGGCCGTCGGGAACGAAGCACCACCCCCACGCCTGCTGCACGGGGAGCCGCTCGGGCACAGGGCCGCGATCGAGGGGCCGGTCCCACAGAGGCCGGAAGCGGACGTGGACGTCATGGCGGTCCAGTGCAGGCACGTCGAGGATGCGCCGGCCGTCGGCGAGGTGTGCGGTGGCGGTGTTCCCGAGCCGGGCGCGGTAGGCGGCGAGCATGATCTGCCCGTCCACGGGACGCAGCCGCTGCACCGCGTCCCGGGTTTCAAGGAAGGCGTACTCGGATAGTTCCTCGCCCGGCAGCCGGATCGCCTTGGCCTGGCCGGGGGTGAGAGTACCGCCGTCGAAGACGAACCGGACCTCCCCGGGGCAGGGCGTGCCGGGCTGAAGGTCGGGGTGGTGTGCGGAGAAGGAGTGGACGGCGAGCACGGCCGACAAAGGCAGATCCAGGCCCAGTTCCTCGGTGATCTCGCGCCCGCAGGCGATGTGCGGGTGTTCGCCGGGTTCGACGACGCCTCCGGGCAGCAGCCACGAGTCGTCCTTGCGGTAGGTCGGGTGGAGCAGCAGGACGCGGCCGACCTGGTCGGTGATGATCGCGGCGGCGCCGAGCCACACCGCGTGCCGGGACGCGGCGTACTGCGCGGCCGAAGAGTCGGACGGCGAGGCAACTTGCGCTGACGGGGGCAGGAATGAGGACATGCTCTGCCTTTCGGTGGAGCGGGTCATGCCTTGTCCAAGACGTTGGGCGAAGCGGGCTTCGGGACGTTTGGAGCCGGGGCGTACTGGGCGGCCTGGGTGTCGAACATCGCGGCATACCGCCCGCCTGCGGCCATGAGCTCGTTGTGTGTGCCGTGTTCGGCAAGGCGCCCTTGGTTGAGGACGTAGATGCGGTCGGCGTGGCGGACGCCCGACATGCGGTGGGTGACCAGGACGACAGCTCGGTGCGGGGCGGCCAGGCGCCGGATGCGGTCGAAAGCTGCGATCTCGGCCTCGGGATCGAGGGCGGAGGTGGGCTCGTCCACGATGAGGACACTGTCGGCCCGCGAGGTAGCGCCGCGCCAGTGCGTACGGGCCAGACCCACCTTCTGCCATTCCCCGCCGGAGAGTTCGATGGCTCCGCGGAACATGCGGCCGAGCATGCTGTCCAACCCGTTGGGGAGTTTGGCGGTGACGGATCCGGCGCCGGCGTATTCGACGGACTGCTGCAGGTCGCGCATCGAGGCATCATGGTCAGGACGGCCGATACGGATGTTCATCGCGGCCGTGACGGGCCAGCGCTGGAAGTCCTGGGTGAGCAGGGAGACGCGGTCGAAGACCTGGGCGCGTTCGAGCCCGGAGACGTCGGCCCCACCCCACTTCACCGAGCCGTCCTGCGGCAGCAGCAGGCCGGAAAGGATCTTCATCAAGGTACTTTTGCCGGAGCCGTTCTCGCCCACGACGGCGGTGACCGACCCCATGGGGAAGGCGAGCGTCACATCGTCCAGGGCCGGCGTCTCGCGGTCGGGATACCGGTAGGTGACGTGTTCCAGAGAGACCTGCTTGACTTGCTCGGGGACGGGGCTGCCGGTCTGCGGGATGGCACGGTCGCCAGCTTCGATGAGGAACTGTCCGTGGTCCCGGACGTAGAGAGACTCTTCGTGCAGCTGATTGATGTTCATCACCAGGGCGCCCAGGCTCGCCGACCCGGTCCGTACCGCGATCACAGCTGTGCCGGCGACGGCGAGACTCATGTGCCCGGCCATGATCAGCCAGATCATGGTGCCGTAGGTGGCCGCCATCGCCAGGCCGGACAGCGCGGAGGCCACCCATTCGGTGAGGGCCTTGCTGGAGGCCAGACGCTCCTGCTCCGACTCCGCGCTCGCGGCCATGCGCCGGTACTTGTCGAGGAGGAAGGGGCCGACGGCGTGGATGCGTACTTCCTGAGCGGCCGTCCGCTCAGTGAGGAGATTCCCGATGAGTCGGATGGCCCGCACGTGTTCGATCCAGGTCATCATCGACACATAGCGTTCCTGCGCCACCCGCATGGCGCCCCACCCGCGGGGCGTTGCGATGACCAGCAGCATCGGCAGCAGCGCGGGATGGAGGACGGTGAGCACCCCGGCTGTGGCGATCAGCGAGATGCTGCTGTTCAGCGCGGAGACACAGGCGCCGATCATGCGGCGCGCGGAGGCGGGCCCGTACTGGGCGATGTCGATCAGGCGGCGGAAGTCCGGGTCGTCGATTGCCTCAAGTTCGACGGCGGTCGCCGCGGCCAGGTACTGCGTGGTGGCGATCCGCTCGACCTTCGGTTCCAGACGTCCGGCCCGAGAGGTCGACCAGCCGGCCAGGGCGGAGTTCACGACGGCGACGCCCGCGGCGGCGAGTAGGCCCGGCAGCAAGGCGTGCAGCCGCTCGATAGCGTCTCCGCCCCCTAAGAGGGCGTGCATGACCGCGTTGATGGCAAGCAGGCCGACCGCGGCGGCGATGCCCTGGCCGAGTTCGCTGATCGCCACCACCACGAGCGCGCGTCGATCCGCGCTCCAGGCCATCCGCAGGGCGGCACCGACGAGTCTGGGCATCTGCCGTAGCGCGGATCGCATGGTCAAGTCCAGGCTCGCATGCTCGTGTTGGGACCAGCCCATGTCGTAGCGCAACGGTCCGCCGAAGAGTTCACGTTCCGCCTCGGACACCTGGGGCTCCGCCATACGGATCCTGCCGAAGAACCGCTTCACTCGCTGCCTCCCTGCGCCGGCCAGTTCAAAGCCCGGTAGGACGGGCCGTGGGTGAGCATGTGGAAGATGGCGACGGTGTAGGAGTGACAGTCGGCGGTCGGCTTCTCGATCGGTACCCAGAACAGTCCCTCGTGCTTGTCCGGCTCCGCGTTGTACGGCTCACCCCTCCAGGACTGGGCCACGAACACGGCGGTGAGCCGGTCCAGGCCACCGCCTGGGTCGTGATGGTGGATGAGGCCGCAGAATTCCTGCTGCTCGGCGTTGATGAGGACCCCTGTTTCCTCTTCCGCTTCGCGTCGCGCGGCGTGGTCGAGCGGTTCGCCGGCCTCCAAGTGGCCTCCGATAACGGCTAGTTGCCCTGGTGCGAGGGCGGCGTCGGGTTTTCGGCGCACGCATAGGGCGGCGCCGTTCGATCGGAGCAGGATCTGGGCCACGTCAGCGATCAGGAGGTGAGGCACGTCGCTCACAGACGCCCCTCCTGCACCAGGCGTTCGACGGTGCGCCGGCCTCGTGTGGTCACGAGCGTGTCGCCGTGCCGGGGGCCGTAGGCGAGGGCGCTGGCGGCGTCAGCCGCCGCGAACGCGGTCAGCGCCCGTTCCTCCGTCTCGGACAGCGGGCGGCCGTATCCCGCGACGAGAGCGGCCCGCAGCTCGGGGTGGTCCGGCCAGAGCGAGGTCGCGAGCTTGACGAAGTCGGCGACGAGCGGGCCCGGTTCGATCCGCTCGAAGTCGATCAATGCGCAGCGGCTGCCGTTCCACAGCAGGTTGCGCTCCCAGAAGTCCCCGTGCCGCCACCCGGCCGGCAGCGGGCCGCAGTCGGCGAGCATGCTCGCCGACTGCCGCAGCGTGTCGGCTTCCGCGGCGGACAGGTGGTCAGCGGCTTCGGCGAGGTGTTTGTCCAGGCCGGCCATCGTGAGTTCGGTGACTCTGTCTGCCTCGGGCTGGACCAGGGGGCCGGTCATGGCGTCGTGAAAGAGGCGCAGCAACTTGCCTGCTTGCCAGTGGGCGACGCGGCGCCGAGCGGGAGAATCCTCTTCCTTCAGCGGTTTGCCGTCCACTGCGGTGAGGATCAGGGCGAGCAGCTCTGCGGAACTGTCGAGCAGAACGGGGGCGTTGCCGTGACCGAGGTGCGGAACAGCGACTCGGTAGGCACAGGTCTCGCGCGTGTACAGGATCGGCTTGGGCGCCACTTTCACGTAATGAACGCCGTTGCGCCCGCTCACCCTCCATACCCGGGAGTTGTCGCGGGCGTGCGAGGTGTCCCGCACATCATCCAAAGGGCCCAGCACGCTCTCCACCCAGGGGGCGAGGAAGGACGGAAGGCCGGTGGGCTGCGTCATGCCAGGTACCTCGTATCCGGTCGTGACCCGTCGGAGGACTGAGTGTTACGGACGGAGGCGGTGCCCGAGGAGGCGGCAGGGATTTCGAACGCGGGATGAACAAGCGCAGGATGCTGTACGGGATGCACGGAGGGCTCCTCGGGAAGATGCGGACGAGTTATCGGGTAACCGGGGGTCTCGCGTCGCCGTAACGGGTGGAGGAGGGCGAAATCTAGAACCCGAATTCGAATACCGAGCCCTTTCCTTGTGTGGGCGCGCGTGACGGTTTGTGATGCTGTGTTCGATCACTCATGTGGGTTGAGGTAACTCCTCCGGGGGATTGCCGGGCGGGGGGGGGCGGACGTCACACCACCGAATTCGGCGCACCGCCCCTCGGCGACCGAGACAAGTTGCACTTGGCCCGGTAGGCACTGTGGCGCTCGCACACAGCTACGGAGGCCGATGCAGCGTTCTGCAAGTCCTGTTCCAGACCGTCGGGGATATGGCCCTGTCCGAGACCAGCCGAGGCGACTGCGACCGACAACGTACGGCGCTCGTAGAGGCTCATCTCCTGGAAGCACACGGGATGCGCGAGGACGTCACGCGCGACATAAGCGTCGCCACTCGTCGCCGCCTCGCGGGTGAGGCGGCTCAGCGCCTCGGCCTGTTGGAAACGTGGGGAGAGATCGAGCACGGCCAGTCCCAAACGGGTACGGAAGACAGCCAGTTCTGGGGGTGTGTCAAGGGTCAAGTAGCGGGTGATCATGGACTCGACGGAGCCGCTCGGATGCTCGCCGGCTACGGCGTGGCAGAGCACGGCGAGGCAGGATGCGACCGAGTGCTCCCAGCCCTCAGTCGGGGTGCTCTGGTTCAGGAACTCCAGCGCTTGGCGAGTCTGCCCATCGAGGCAGCGAACGAGCACCTGCACTTGACGTCCGTCGAAGAGGCGCCGGCCCACTCCGCGATTCTGCTCGCTGTGTTCCTGTGCGCGGTCCCATTGGCCTGCTGCGACGAGGGCGCGGGTTCCGTCGCCAAGGAGGACCGTCCAGAGCCACTGGCACACCTGCTGATGCTCGTCCGCCGAGTGTGTGAGCTGATGGAAGGACAGGGTGCGGCCGTCGATGACCACGCTTGTCTTCGACCGCACCGCCCGATTCAGGGAGTTGAGCAGGTGATACGCGCCGTCGCCGTCGCCGTCGCGGATGCGGAGACGGGCCAGGTTGACCAGGGGCTCCAGGGCGTACCGGGCCTCCTGCGCGCTCAGGGGCTGAGCGCGCAGGTAGACCTCGGTGTGACGCCAGCACAGAGTGCGCGCCAGGTCCGGCATGCCGCAGTCGCTCGCGATGAGTGCCGCCTTGTTCAAGGCGACGGTCGCGGAGGCCACCTCACTGTCGCGCTCAGCGGCGCGAGCGAGGTCGCTGATCTCGCGGACCCGATCGGCGAGGGGCGGGCAGGCCGGACGTGGACGGGCAACAAGCGGGAAGCGCTGTGCTATCTGGCCGACGTCCATGTCACAGCCATTCGATGACGATGCGATTCAGCGTGTTGTCGAAGGCGAAGCGACCGGGCTTCGGCGCGAGCGGGGCTGTGTCGAGCGGCTGGATCTCGAACCCGACGTCGAGTGCCCGGAAGTCCCGGTCCCAGGTGCGGATCTGGTCCGCGACGTCGGCAGCGAGAGACTCACCGTCGGGGCCGTGCCCGATGACGCCGAACTCGTAGAGAGTGGCGCCGTCGGGGGTCTTCTCGGCGGCAGGACGCCGCGTGAGGTAAGTGAGTGTGCCGCCCTCGAAGACCGCGGTCGAGGACGGATAGGGTGCGGTGACCAGCCCCTTCTCGGCTGCTTCTGCCTTGGCGGGCATCCGGCTCAGCCCGTTCGGCATGGTGCAGGCGAGCCACAGCTCCAGGTACTCCGCGGACTCCGGTCCCCGGAAGCTAACTCCCGTCCACGCCTCGGTGCGCGGCGTGCGGAAGATGTCGGCCAGGGCGTCCGCGTCGACCTTCTGGTCTCCGTTGGTGACGAGGGTGACGGTGTTGTCGGGATCGAGGGGGACGAAGACGCGCGGGTCGTCGGCGATCCCCTGGCGCAACGGCATGAATGTGTTCATCTGGCTGCCGACGCTGCGCCAGGTTCCGTTCTGATTCTCGAAGGCGATCGAGCGGGAGACGCTGCCGCGCAGACGCAGCGGGGTGAGGAGCCGTCCGCCGGGGGCGAGCTGGTCGAGCCAGGCGTGGGGCACTGCGTGGGCGCCGACGGTGGCTTCGATGCGGTCGTACTTCGCGTTGGGGGCGTGGCCCACGGCTCCGTCTCCGAGGATCACCTCCACGTTGTGGATGCCGGCGGCGGCCAGTCCGCCACGGGCCCCGTCCACGATGTCCTCGTCCACGTCGATCGTGGTGACGTGCCCCTTCTCCCCGACGAGGTAGCCGAGGAGGCCGGCGTTGAAGCCCGTGCCGGCCCCCAGCTCCAGGATCTTCTGGCCGGGCTCGACGTCGAGTTGTTCCAGCATCATGGCGACGATGTCGGGCTGGGAGGCGCAGCTGATGGAAGCGCCGCTCTCGTCGAGCTTGGTGTTCACCGGGGCGTTCCCGTACGCCTTTTCCAGCGGGGCGTTGGGGACGAAGAGGTGGCGGGGCACGGTCCGCATGGCCTCTTCCACACGGGGCGTGCGCACGCATCCCTGCTCGACCAGATGGTCGATCAGCTGGGTACGCAGTCGGTCGGCTGAACTGGCTTCGATGGTGTCACTGTTCACCGCCTTGACCGTAGTGCTCGGAGCCTCCTCGGTTCGGCTGGACGCGGCGTTGTCGTTCGTTCCCATGACTACCTCTTTCGCGAGTGTGGACAAGGTGTGCTGGTCCTCCGCGGGGAGGCCCAGACGGTTCCAGTGGAAGATGCCGTGGTGGGCGATCACGGCCCGCAGTCCGCGTTCCAGGCAGCCCTGGCGGTTGAGGTCTGCGAGCTGCTGGCCGAACCACTCGAACGTGGCTATCCACTCGGCCAGCGGCGCGAGCCGGCCCCGGGTGACGCTGTGGCTGGTGGTGCTGACGTGGACCGTCATCAGACGCTGGACAGCGGCCCTGTGCCGTTGCCGATCGCTGATCCCGCCGCCGGGGCGTTCGGCCGCGATCTTCGCCCAGACGTCGCCCTGCTCGTACCAGTCGAGTCCCGCCGCACGCATCGCCACGCTGAGCAGGAGGACCGCCAGCTCGCGACGCCCGAGCCCAGGCGCGCTCACAGCTTGCTCGCGGGCCAGCTCGTCCAGCAGATGGCGGCTGTCACGGTGGAACAGGGTGTGCGCGATCTCCATGGCGGCCGGACCGCCGAAGGCGGTCTCTTCCGGCTCGTATATGCCCGGTGCCCAGGAGGCGAGGATGCCGGCACTGACCAGCTCGTCCAGGGCACCGTCCAGGACCTTCGCGGAGTCCGGGCACGCGGGGCGGTACCGCAACCGCCACCAGGGGTACTTCCGCAGGAACGACCATTGGTCCAGTTCCGAGTCCCGGGCGGTCAGGACCGGGAGCAGATGCTCCACGGCGGTGTCCTCCGCGCGGCTCCAGTCGGTGAACCGGATGAGGCGCTGCGGCCATTCGTCCGCTGCCATGTTTCCTCGTTTCAGGGCTAGTTGGTCAAGAAGCAGGTGTCCCACCCGGATGCGGAGGGCGTTCCGGTGTGGAAGGAGTGGAGGGCGAGGGCGGTGCCTGCGGCACCTTCGAGGAGTCCGATGTCCCCGCCTCCGGGAGGGTTGATCAGGGAGTCCGCCAGTGTGCCGGGCGCGGTGGCGGTGATCGGGGCCAGGAGTCGGGGCAGGCACTCAGTGAGGCCGGGGGTGATGGCGTCGGCAGCGGCGAGTTGCGTGATGTGTGCCAGGCCCGCGAAGCCGTGGCACAGGGAGACGTCCACGGTCGCGCCAAGTTGGCCGGGGTCCGTCATCGCGCGCCGAAGGGCGGTCTCGGCCCTGCGCTGGCGTGCGGGGTCGTTGAGGGCGAGAGCGGCGAGCTGCTGGATGCGGGCAAACCCCGCGGTCCCGTAGCACCAGGACGGCCGGGAGGGCCCCGGGCCGGACGCGCCGGATCGCAGCTGCTGGCGGGTGATCCAGTACGGCCACCACGGGCCGGAGGGGCTGTCCTGCTGCCACTCGTCGAGCCAGGCCAGAACACGGGTGATCGCGTCGAGGTGACCGTTGACGGTGACGCCGCGGCGCGCCGCGAGGGAGAGCACGGCGAGGGGGCCGCCGATGCCATGGGCGACGCCGTTGTTGGCGTGCCCTTCCGGGTAGTCCGGGGAGGTCTCGCCAGAGGGGGCGAGGTGGCTCCACCAGCCGGGCAGGAGTTCACCCTCGTGCTTGACCGGCTCGGTCAGCCGGACCAGGTACGCGAGGATCCCCCGCAGCACGTCGCGGTGGACGTCGCGGTGCAGCAGGAGCGCACCCATCCCGCTCAGGCCCCGGATCGCGTCGTACTCAGCCAGCGCGGGCATCTCGCCCCGGTCCATGCGCGCATGGGCGCCGTCGAGCCGGTCTCGGATCGTCGTGGTGACGTACTGGTCGAGGGTGCTCAGGGCGCGGGCGTATCGTCCGGGGCGGTCCGCGGCGGTATGAAGGGCGAAGGCGAGAGCGGGCGCCCCGTAGTAGAGGTGGCTGTCCGGGCCTCCGACGGCAGGTTCTGCTGCGGCGCAGGCGAGCCAGTCGTGTGCGCGCTGCCACGGCCCCTGGTCGGTGCGGGCTCGTTCAATGTGCAGCAATGCGACACCGACTGCGCCGTGCGCGAGGGACTGCGGCCACCAGCCCTGTCGGTGACGCAGTGCCCGTACGTCCTGCGGTGCGGCAAGCCGCTGCGCGATGGTGTCGGTGGCGACCCGTGCGCTCTCACGCAGGTCCATGACGATCTCCTCCTCGGTGGGTCCAGGCCATTGCCGCGGCATGGGCCAGCCGTACGCACATGCGCTCGTCGTCCTTGTCGATGCCGGCGGCGCGGATGTGGTGGGCGTGCAGCAGCGAGTCGAGAACGAGGTCCGGGTCGATGCCACGGGATCCATTCAGTAACTGCCGGTAGCGGGCCAAGGCTTCGTCGCGCTCGCTCCAGGCGGCCACGATGGCCGCGCCACCGGGGGCTGCGCGCAGGGCCGCCCAGCCGTTGTTCGGATCGGCCAGACGTACCGCTTCACCGAGCACCGCCCGGTCCAGGGGGCGCGGGTCGGTGATCCGGCCGTGGGCGATCAGCCAGTCCATTCCGCCGGCGGTGCTGCCGGTGAAGGCGGCGGCGAGGGCGACGAAGTGCGCTGCAATGAGCGCCTGTTGGTGAGGGCGGGCCCGCTGGGCGAACTGGATGGCCAGGGCGCGGGAGTCTGCGGCGAAGACGTCTTCGGCCAGGCCCATCAGTGCTCCGGTGCCCCACCGGCCGGTTTCCGGGTAAGAGGTGGCGAACTGCAGGTCGGCGAGCAGTCCGGCGCGGCGCAGTCCGGCCGTCCACGCGCCCACGCGCTGGGCGGTTCGTGCGAAGTCCTGTGGGCCGGGCACTGCGATGCGCAGTCGCAGGTGACATCGGGGGTCGCGGTAGCGCATGTACCACCACGTCGGAGGCTCGTCCCACTGGGCGAGGAGTCCGGGAAGGTGGTCGGCAAGGATCTCGGGCTGACGCTCGACGTGCCCGTACAGCTTGACCAGCAGCCACGGTGCGGTGCCTGGAAGGTGACCGTGGTCGCGGGTAACGAGCTGGTCAGCGGTCACGGGCGGAACGTCCGGCCACTGCGGCGGGCGGGTGGCCGTCATCGGGGCGATGATCTCGTGGGCCCGCCCGTCGAACCAGCCGCCATCGGAAACCACTTCGGTCAAGACAACCGACTCGTTGGTGTCCAAGTGAGCACGCAGTAGAGCGAGGTGCGCGCTGTCGGATAGGTCCAACGGTAGGAGCTGGTCACCTTCGGCCAGCGTGACCGCGTCGGGCACTTGGCGGCGAGTGCGCCACTCGGCGGCGGCCTTGAGCCACTTCTCCCAAGAGGCCCGGTGGCCGGGCAACTCCGATCGGTCCAGCCGCCACCTGGCTGGCGAGAGGATCGTGCGTCCGTAGCGCACGCGTGGCAAGTACGGCAGGGCCGTGGCGGATGCCCACGGGAAGACGGTCAGGACGGCGCACTGGGAACGGCTGATCTCGGTGAGGAAGCGCGCCAGAGGAGGTGCGTGACCACGCAGGTCCAGCGCGTGCAGGGTCATGGGATCCAGCAAGCACCCGCGGGAGAGGGAGACGAGGTAGAGCCTGCGGCGGTCGCAGCCCACAGCGAGGTCGTCGAGCGGGATGGTGCGTTCGTCCATCGGGCGGTGCTCCGCCAGGCTGATGACGGCGGGCAGGAGTTCGGCAACGCGGGTGACGTTGGTGTCGCCACGGTCGAGTGGAGCGAAGGAGACCTGTGCGGTCAACGAGCCGGGCGCATTGACCGGGAGCTCCCTCAGCACGGTGGCGGCGTGGGCCTGGTCCTCTGGTGTGAGCAGCCCCAGGCTTCGGCCGCTCGTCGTGCCGATTCCGCGGGAGGGCGCGATGCCGTGGAGGGTGAAGTCGCCTTCCGCAAGGGCGTCTTGTGAGGTGGCGTGGATCTGGAAGCGCAGCTCCGTGTGGGCCGGTACTTGCGGTGTGTCCGGGTCTCCGACTGTCAGCGTGCGGATCAGTTCTTCGTCCAGGCAGATTTCGTTATGACCGTCGAGCACGGCCGCCTGTGCGAGGGCGAGTAACCGCTGTTCACGGGAGGTCAGGGACTCACGCTGTTCAGGTTCCGCATCGCGGTATCCGGCCGGGAACCCGAGGCCGACGTCCGGGTCCACGACATCCCGGACAGGTACGAGCGCGTTGATGCCGTACCGCTCGAAGAACCGGTTGTGGAAGTCCTTCCACGCCGGAGTGCCGAAGGGATACGCGGTAAGCCGGGCCAGTACGGTGGCGGCCTTCTCGGCCTCGCGGGCAACCTGAGTAGGGAGAGTGAGTGAGCAGTCCATGCGCAGGTCCACCGTGAGGGGCTGAGCCTTGGCAGGGCTCAAGGCCGTCATCTTCTGGCGCAAGGCGGTGCGCAGGCGTCGGCCGTCCTCCGTGACGCGGGCCTGGTTGTGCTGGTTGATGGCGTCTCGGACCGTTCGCAGATCGGCCACAAGCTCTGCTGTTGGCGGGTTATCGGTGGCCTCGGCCTGTCGGACCAGGTGGTCGAGAGCGTCGAGAGTGGCGGAGGGAGCGTGCAGGCTGCTGATGAGCACACCGCGCTGGACGAGGCTGGTGACGAGTCCTTCTGCCCGGCCATGGGGAACGTCGGGGAACTTGACCTTCACCAGTTCGGCGACGGTGTGGAAGGGGCTGGGCGAGGCGGCGGCTTCGACGGCGATCCGTACGGCGGCGGTGTAGCGGAGGGACACTTCCGCCGCGGCCCTGTTCTTGGTGCGGTGCGAGCGGGGCGGGTAGGGCACGATCAGCCGGTCGCCGCGTACGTAGGCGGTGTTGTTACTCACTACGCTCAGATGCTGCAGGAGGTCGGGGCTTGCTTCCAGGCGGGCGATCAGGTCAGCGATCCAGTCGCCGTCGGCCCGTACGACGGCACGGTGACACTCGCCCCAGGTCCATCCTGGCCGTGCTCCGAAGGAGGCGGGTGCGATGCCAGCGAACAGGCCGTTGGGAGTCGCTCGGCCCGTCATCCGCAGCACGTACCGCATGACGGACACCACAGCGCGGCGTAGCGGACGGGCTTCGGACCGAGCCGCCGAGCAAAGGGTCTCGACCTGTTGGGCGAGCAAGGGGCTTGCCTGCTCGATGGTGTCGGCGACCTCGGTCATCGACCAGACGTCACCAAGCCACGCCTGCCACCGAACCCGTCGGGCCGGAGTGTCGTCGGTGAGGTCCGGCCACGCTGGCAGCGACAGCCGCGAGTAACGTGCGGCACGCACGAGCGTCGTGTCCGCACACCGGTACAGCGGCTTGTCCATCCTGGAATCCATGCACCCTCCCTGGAGCGTGACGTGTCGGGAGTGCCAGCCCGCGCGGCAGGAGCCCGCGCGGGCTGGTAGATCGTCCGTTCTTGCGGTCAGGCCACGGCAGTGGCGCAGGACCCGTTGCAGCTGGGCTTGCAGCCGTCGTCGGTCAGATTGATCAGCGAGGCGGACCCGTCACCGGACTCCAGGACGCTGATGTCCAGCTCGAATGCGTCACCGTCCGTCGCGGTGTTCGCGGACTGCACCTGGTCCTTGAGCGTGTTGGTGTTCATGTAGATCTCTCCCTACTCGTCGTGCGGGAAGATGCTCAGGCCACGTTGGTGGCGCACGGGCTGGAGCAGGTGCTGCCGCAGCCGTCGTCGGTGAGGTTGATCAGCGCGGCTTGTCCGTCGCCGGACTCCAGGACGCTGATGTCGAGGTCGAAGTCGTCGTTCTCCATTTGCTGTTACCTCCGTAGGTGTGCACGGCTCCCATCGAGCCGCGGGGTACGTGCCGCGTGGGCGGCGCCGGCACGGCAGGTGCACCGTGCCGGTGGTCTGGTGTGGTCAGGAGCTGCTGGAGATGCAGGCGCTGCCGCTGCACGTCGAGCCGCATCCGCCATCGGAAGCGGCACTCACCCCGGCACTCTCACCGGGTTCGATGGCGCTGATGTCGAGCGCCGACGTGCCCGCCCTCCTGCAGGACCCAGCACTGGTGCGAGCGCGGCAAAACTGGCTCGCGATGAACTCCCAGCCCGTGCCCGCTCGCGGGCCGCAGGACGTACGCGGACGCGAGCGAGGACTGTTGCAAGGGTTCTGTTGCGGGTGCGGTCAGGGCGGTCACCGGCCGTCCCCGTTCACAGCGGCAGAGGGCTGCTCACTGGCCAGCAGCCCACATCCGTAGGCTCGTCGGACCAGGTCTGCAGTGTCCGCAGCGTCGGTGAGGTACAGCAGCTCGTCGATCGCGGCGTGTACCTCACCGGAGGGGATGCCTGCCCCGCGCGAGATCTGGAACGGCGTGCTGTTCTCGGTGATGGCCTACAGCAGTGACATCTGCTGCTCGCCAAGTGCCGGTGCCGGGGTGCTGGGCCGGGGGGCGTCGCTATTGCCGCGTTCATGATGCGGTGGATGACAATGTGAGGGGCGCAGCGGTCGGGGCAGTGCAGCTTCCTGCGCATGACGTAGAGACGCCCGCGAACGGTGTGGGGCGAGATGGTCGCGCCTGCCGCGATGTCGGGCACCGTCTTGCCGTTCACAAAGGCTTGGGCGGTTCTTTGTTCAGACGGGGTGAGCGACGTCTTCGATGCTGGGGCGGTCATGAGGGCGGCTTTCTCGTTGGAGTGTCGATGGATGGCGGGCTGGACCCACGGAGGTCCTGTTTGGAGTTCATGCGGCGGTCGAGCCGTGATGTGCCCAGGCTGATTGGGCCGCGAGGCGTTCGGACCACTGGATGTGGTCCTCGTTGAGCGCGGCGTCGGCGAGGCGTATGCGCTGGACTTCGCCGGTTCCGGCGGGCGGGTAGGTGTGCTGGATGTCGCGCCACAGGCGCTGGAGGACGTAGTCGCGGTCGAGGGCGTGGGCGCCGTGCAGTTCCATGGCGTCCTGGGCTGAAGTCATGGCCCACTGGTGGCCCAGGTACTTGGCGTTGATCAGGTCGGCGTCGCAGGACAAGCCCTGGTCGAGCAGGTGTACGGACTGGTAGGCCAGGATGCGTCCGGCGCGCAGGCGAGCCTCCATACCACCGATGCGGTCCCGCAGGACCGGCAGATCGGACAGAGCGCCCCGGTAGCGGGAGCGTGCCTTGAGGCGAGCAGCCGTGGTGGCCACAACCGCCTCGTGGATCCCCAGGCTGACCGCGGCCAGGTTTGGACGGCCGTACAGGATGCTGCTGCTCTGGGCAACGCTCAGCCCCTGGCCGACCTCGCCGACCACGTGGTCCGTGGGCACTCGGACGCGGTCGAGGTCGAGGCGGCCGGCGGAGAAACCGTGCAGGCCGAGGCCGGGGCGGTGGTCGGAGACGGAGAGCCCATGGCGGTCCGATTCGACCATGAACGCGGTCAGTGCCTGGGAGGTACGCACGCCAGCCTCGGCGGTCCGGGCGACCACGAGGTGGGCTCCCGCGAGATGGCTGTTGCCGATGTGGACCTTGCTGCCGGTAATTACCCACTGATCGCCAGTCCGCTCGGCCGTGGTTTCGATGCCGCCGATGTGCCCGCCAGCCTGCGGTTCGGTCACGGCAATCGACAAGAGCAGTGAACCGTCCGCCACCCGCGGCAGCCAGCGGCCCCTCTGCTCATCCGTGGCGAAGTGCAACAAGGCGCCGACGGGGATCAGGGTGGCCTGCAAGATGGCCGCGACAGCCGCCGAGACGCAGGCGATGCGGTGAACCAGGACCGTCTTGGCCACATGGCCGGCGCCCAGACCGCCGAAGGCTGCCGGAACGGTGACGGCGAACCACCCCCGTGCGGCCATCAGATCGGCGACCTTGCGCTCCACCCGGCCCGGAGCGGCCTCCATCCGTACGGCTCGCGGCGCGATGTGCTCGGCCGCGAAGGCGTCCACCTCGTCCCACAGCAGATCGTGGCGGGCGGTGAGATACGGGCGCAGCGCCGGCGGCGGCGTGCTGGGTATGGCGGGCATGGTCGTCTCCCTCTCCCTGGTTGAAGGTCACACGGTGGAGCGGCCGGGGATCGCCTGCGGCTCCCGGGTGGGGGTGGTGAACGCGCCTAGCGGACGGGCGCGTGGGCGATGCGACCCATCACCTGGGCGCCGGTGCTGATGGTGATGTCTCTGATCCGTCGAGCCTGGCTCAAGGGCCGTTTCTCGGGGTCGATGACGCCCACCGTGCCCAGCACGATGCCGCTGTCATGGATGAGCGGTGCGCCGAAGTAGGAGCGGATCCCGACCGCGTCGACCACGTGGTTGCCGCTGAAGCGCGGGCTGGCGTGCACGTCGTGCAGCGGGAGGGCCTTCTTGCGGGCCATGACGTTCGGGCACCAGCCGTAGTCGCGGCTCATGGTGCGGCCGATGATGACGTACCCGCTGTCCGCGGGTGGCTGGTGCAGGCCGACGAAGGTCTGCTTCTCCAAGAAGAGGTTGACGAACCCGTACAGGAATCCGGCCTGCGTGGCCATGTCGCGGGCCAGCTCGTCGAAGTCCTCGCTGGCAGCGGTGGGCACGCCCAGGTGCTCCAGCAGCTCATACCGCTGCGCCAGCTCGGCAGCCTGCTGGGATTGCGGGCCGGTGACGGCGTCGCCGGCCGCAATGGACGGCCCGTGGGCGACGTCCCGGCTGCCGCGTCGCGGCAGCACCAGTGTGGTTGCGGCGGTCTGCGGTACGAGGTGTGGGTCGTTGGGCTGATATGCCATCAGGCGTCCTGGAGGGTGGTAGTGGGTGTGCGGCGGATGGGGTCTGCCGGTGCGTTCTCGGCGTGGGCGATGAGGGTCAGCAGGACGCCGGCGACGTGGCTCGGATTGCGGGCGTCGCAGGTGACCACCGGTACGGAGGCGGGCAGTTCGAGGGCGGTGCGGACCTGTTCGGGGTGGTAGCGGTGGGCTCCGTCGAACTGGTTCAGGGCGACGACGAAGGGCAGGCCGATGTCTTCGAAGAAGCTGACGGGGGTGAAGCTGCTTTCCAGGCGGCGGGTGTCGACCAGGACGACCGCACCTACGGCTCCGAGGGAGAGGTCGTACCAGAGGTTGATGAACCGGTCCTGGCCGGGCGTGCCGAACAGGAACAGCTCAAGGGGCATGGGCGCGTCGGGGAGGCTGAGGCGGCCGAAGTCGAAGGCGACCGTGGTGGTCTGCTTGGCCTCGACGCCCTCCAGGCTGTCCACGTCAGCGCTCGCCTCGGTCAGGTACTCCTCCGTGCTCAGCGGCGTGATCTCGCTGACCGCGCCCACGGCGGTGGTCTTGCCCGCACCGAAGCCCCCGGCGATCACGACCTTCAGCACGGTCGATCCACCGGCGTGCGGGGGCGATGGAGTCCGCAGTACCACGGCCGGGTTATCCGGCCTGGGGGTAGGCGATGGCATTGGGCCACTTCCTTTTCAGGCCCGCTGAGAGGGCCGCCAGCAGTTGTGGGGAGGGGCGCGCTTCCGCATCTGTGCCGGATGCGGCATAGGCAGCGGTGACGGGAACGACCAGGGCGTCAGCGTCCAGGAGGTCCGAGACGAGGATCTTGACGGCGGTGATGGGGCGGCCGAGTCGTCCCGCCAGCTCGGTCACCGAACGCCGGTGCTCGCGGCACAGGGCGAGGATCTCTGCGCATTCCTCGGCCTGGCCTGGGCCGGGCCGCCCGGTTCCGGTGTCCAGCACGGTGTCCAGGGCCAGCAGGTGCCGTGGCCGGGTGCGCCCTCGCGTCAGCGTGTAGGTCCGCACGAACGTCGAATCCTCAGCAGCGCCGCCGTGTGTGCTCACCGGACCTCATCACCCGTGCCGACGCGGACGGGGATGTGCATGTAGGGGGCGAACTTCTGCACCAGGCGCCCCATCTCGAATCCGACGGTTCCGGCATCCGCGTGGGCGGTGGTGACGACAGCGAGGACCGTGTCCACCACGCCGCGCTCGTTGCCGGGATGTCCCTCGAAGGCCGCACTGCGACCGGCGCTCTGGACGAAGAACAGGCGGTCCTCTCGCTCGATGACGACCTGCCTGGCCGGGCTCCTTTTGTGGCTGGGACCGGTGATGTTCGCCGCGAGGGAGGCCACTCCGCTGAGCGCGGCCGATAGTTCGTCCGCCCAATCCTTGTCGACGTCGCTGTCCAGCAGGCGCAGACCGTCTCGCGACAGCAGGACGGCGTGCGTGACGCCCGGAACCTCGGCGGCGAACTGCAGCAGCAGCCAGGCCATGTCCTTCCGCTGACCGCTTGGTGTCGCCTCGGATGCGGGCGCGACGCCGGTCGCGTCGTTCATCTCAGGGGGGATGCTCATAGGAATCGCTCCAGAAGGGGGAAGGGCCAGCGGCATACCCGGGCCAGCGGGAACGCGCAGAGGGGGAACGGGCGATGGTCAGGGCCTGGGTTGCTCTGCCGAAGCTGGAGGAGAACCAACGGTCCCGCCGGCCTCGATGCCGTTACGGAAAGCGGCTGCGAGCCCTGGCGTCGCCGCGCTCGCAGGGGCTTGCTCTCGCTCAAGCGGAGGACGGAATGAACCGGGCCGGCGCGTACGTCTCGGAAGGGCGGGCTCGATAGCAGAGTGACCTGACGCTTCCGGTGCTCCCATGGCGATCGGGCGTGTGACCTGGCCTGCCGACGGGTCGGCCGCCCCCGTAGCATCCTGCCGCGGCGGTGGGGGCGCGGAGGGGCGTGCTTCTCGGCCCCGGGCGCCCGCGGCACCCCCGGAAGGAACCGCTACGAGGAGCCTTGCCGGAATGACGACGAGGGCGGTGGTCCCCCCCGTCGTGTTCTCCTGCAGGAGAACGGACAGCCCGTGCGACTGGGCGATCTTCGCGGCGACCAGCAAGCCGAGCTGTCCCGCGCGTACCTGACCGCTGACGTCGACCTCGTCAGGCGCCTGGAGCAGACGGTTCATCTGTGCGCGTGTCTGCGGATGCATGGGGATGGCGCGGTCCTCGACCTCGATCGCCAGCCCGTTCGCTACGCGCTGGGCTCGCACGGTCACCCGTGTAGTCGGATCGGAGCACTCGCAGGCGTTTTCGATCAGCTCTGCCAGGAGGTGCGTCAGGTCTGGACCCACATGTCCCGGAAGACCCAGCTCGGCACCCACGGATCCGGCCGCGACCGCCACACGCGGATACTGCACCACCTCGGAGATCGCACCGCGCAGCGCGGTCGTGACGGGAACCGGCCGACGCACGCTTCGCAGGGACTGCCCGCCCAGCACCGCCGTGCTCTCCACCTGACGACGCATCCGCGTCACGAGGTGATCGATCTCGAAGACCTTCGACAGCAGCTCCGGGTCGTCGGTCAGCATTTCCAGCTGGCTCAATGCCTCCAGTGCCTTCCCGACCAGGGCGTGCTCCCGCATGGCCAGGCGGCGCAGCACTTCCAGGAGGACGACGGACTGGGACTCGTCGTGCACGCGTATCAGCGAGGCGACGGCCTGTACTTGGAGTGCGCTCAAAGCCTTGCCGATCTCCGCGGTCGGACTGGCCGGCTGCGGCATCTGGTTGTCCGGCAGCGGCGGCCGTGCCCCTCGGCACAGCTCGTCTGCCGACCACAGCACCGACTTCTCGACGGCCGCCGCGGCCCCCGCGACCGCTGTCAGCTCAGCTGCCCGTTCTTCCTCAATGGTTGCCTGCACGGCCCATGCGGCCGTTTGCGCTCCACGGGCCGCCACCAGCGCGACTCCGATCAGCCCGATTACAAGACCGGCCAGGAGCCAGCCGAGAGCCACCGCGGACGTCACCCCGACGGTGAAGGCCGCACCCAGGAGCGCCGCAACAAGAAGCAGGGGCAGTGCCACGGCACGACGGACACAGCGCACCGTGAATGCATCGAGCCGGGGAGGCTGCCGTCTGCGGCGGCCGGTAGCGGCCGGCCGTGTCGGGAACGTGCTGTCAGGCATGGGGATCCTCGTCGGTGGATGGGGCGGCTAAGCGTGCTGCGACGTCAGGTCTTTGCAGGTCTGGCGCGGCCTGCGTGATGTCGAACGGGGCACCGGAACCGCGATCGAGCCCCGGTGCGGGGTCCTCGTCCTGTCGAGCGGCGGGACCGGTTGCTCGACCACCGCGGAGAACCAGCCACGCCACCGGGCCGAGAATCAGTGCGATCAGAATCGCCCCGGTGACGGTCATGCCCGGGGCGCGGACGCGGCCAGAATCCAGCAGGCGAAGGCAACAGCAAAGACGGGGCCGCGCAGCATGTTGATCCGCGGTTTCCACCAACGCCGTCTGCGCGTCGGCTCCGCGGGGTCAGCGCCGTGGGCTTGCACGACAGCGATGAGTGCCTGGGTTGCTTCGGCCAGCTTGACCAGATGCACCCTGCTGGGCATGTAGCCGTCGGGGACACCCGCCGAAGCGAGCTGCTGCGCGCCGCGCAGCGCGGATGCTTCAGGCGGCGCCACGATCCCAAGTTGGCTGATGTGACCGCGAAGGAGCAGCGCGAGCTCCTCCACGTCGCTGGTGCTCTCCGGCAGCGGCGAGTCCTCGCCCAACACGAGCGCCACTGTCTCCGCCGCGGCCACCGTTTGATCTCGCTGCACATCAGCCGACTCCTTGGTGATGTGGCCCCGCCTGCCTCGCCCATCGCGGTGACAGGATTCCCGACGTAGGAACAGCGATAGACGCATGGCGCAACTCCTGTTTGGACCAGCCATGTTGACTGGGGTACGCGGTGGAATACCGACGGTTGACGTGCGAAGTGAGTGATCTGGCCGCTACGTTGAGCGAACCGTGAATCCCCGACGAGGGGTATGCCTGCATGGCCGCCAAGGCCGTCAAAGGCGTCAATGATCATTTCGGAACCGAGGGGCAGTCCATGGCCCGTGAGCGAAACGTCGCCCTCGCCGAACTCCTGCGGGAAGCGGGCTGGTCCCAGCCCCAAGCAGCCGCCGCGGTCGCCCGCGTGGCCGCGGAGAGCGCCGTACGGGAGCTGGAGGCAGTCTCCCGCTCGCACATCGCCATGTGGGTCCAGGGCACGAAGCCCGGCAGAAGAGCGCGGCATATCCTGCGCGAGACGCTGTCCCGCAGGCTCCGCCGCCCCCTCACTCTGGCAGACCTCGGGCTGGAAGAAGAGCCGACAGACACGACCGACAGCGGTTCCGACTGGAGCGTCGACCCTCTGACCGTGCTGGCCGAGTTGGGAAGCGACGATCTGGACATGCACCGACGCAAGTTGCTGGCGACCGCCGCGTACTCCGCCGCTGGACTCGTCCTGCCCACCGCCTCGTGGTGGGAAGCCGCTCCTGCCGCGGCAGCCAGGCGCAGGGCAGTCTCGCCCCGGCTGGTGGCCCAGGCTGACATCGACGACGTCCGCCACCTCACGAACTTCTACTCCGCGCGCGACCAGCAGCGCGGCGGAGCCTCCGGGCGCTCGGCCCTGGCCGGCCACCTGCGCGACGAAGCAGTTCTCCTGCTCGGCAGTCGATTTCACACGGACCGGCACCGCTGGGACACGTACTCCGCCGTTGCGGAGATGACCTACCTCGTCGGCTGGATGGCCTTCGACGCCTCCGAGCACCGCACGGCCCAGCGCTACCTCACCCTTGCCGCCCGCATCGCAGCCGAAGCCGAGGACGGACCCCTCGGCGGCCACATTCTGCGCGCCCTCGCACACCAAGCAGTGGACCTTGGGCACCCGCGCAGGGCGCTCGACCTGGCAGACGCCTCCATGTCCCGCGACCGCTATGGCCAGGCCAGCCACCGCGAGAAGGCCCTGCTCGCCATCGTCCACGCCCGAGCGCTCGCGGCCGACGGCGATCGGCCCGGCACCCTCGCTGCCATCAGCCGCGCGGAGCGGGACCTCGCCCGCGCCGACAACGACGAAGCGCCCGGCCGCGTGGGCTTCTTCCAGGAAGCCTCCCTCGCCCACGAGACCGCCTGCGCCCTGCGCGACATGGGCCAGCCACGCGACGCGGAGATCCACTTCCGGCGCAGCGTTGCCACCCGCCGCCCGCAGCAATACGCCCGTACCCACAGCGTTACGCTCGGCTACCTCGGCGCTGTTCAGGTCCAGCAAGGACGCCTCGATGAGGCATGCGCCACCTGGGGCCAAGCTCTCGATGCCATGGACGGCGTCCAGTCTGGCCGCGCCCGCGATGTCATCGTTCGGATGCAGAGCGACCTCTCGCCCGTTCGGCAACGCGGGGGACGCCATGTCGCCGAACTGGACCGCCGAGCACGGGAGATGCTGCTGAACATAGGCTGACCACGGAGCAGGCCCGTCGCTTCGAGTGACGACTACCGAATGTGCAACTCTGAGGGAGAGGAACAAGCCTCGATGGCGACGTACGAGGTCGAATCGATCGCAACGGTGGTCGGGGGGCACACCCGCGTTCAGGACGACTACCAGGGCGGGGTCGAATCTGTCATCCGGCTCAACGACGCGTACCCCCTCGAAACGCTGCAGGGTATCGAGGAGTTCTCCCACTTGACGGTGACGTGGCGCTTCCACCTGGCGCGGCCGGAAGACGTCCAGTTGCACACGCGTAGCCCCAGGGGAAATCCGAGGTGGCCGACGGTAGGCACGTTCGGGCACCGCAACCACCGGAGGCCGAACCAACTGGCTACCAGCTACCCGCGGTTGCAGAGAGTGGACGGGCGGGACCTTATGGTCACGGACCTTGACGCCGTCGACGGGACGCCGGTCATCGACCTGGCGCCGTACTTCGTGGAGATGGGGCCTCGAAGCGGAGTCCGCCAGCCAGCGTGGCCGGGCGAGATGCTGGCCACGTACTGGTTGGACGCTTCGGAGCGTCCGTAGCCCGAATTCCCGTAATTCTTCGACGGTGCCCATCGCAGGGGCGGCCACCAGGGCCCGCGCGCAGGGATGCGGAACGTGGACCACGTTGTCCGGCCGCAGTGGTTCCTTGGTCATTGTCAGGCTCCGAGCTGAAAAGCGGTCACGTGGACGGTGGATGAGCATGGAGTGCACCGTCACGGCGGTGGCCTGATCGCAACGCATGACGCGAACTCGCATCGTGGCGGCGTGGATACGAGACATGGGTCGACGACGGGCAGCACGGTGACGAGGTGCGCGGTCCACATCCAACGGTGGATCTCTGCTTGGAGCCTGAAGCCATACGGGCGCCCACAGCGCAGCTCGTACGTGGCCACTCCGACACCTTGGTGGTCACCGAGCCAGGCCCAGGCGGACGCGAAAGACTCACGATCCAGTTGGGGCGCGATATCCCTCACGGATTCGCGCAGCCAGGTGATCGCGTGGCCTGGGTAGGGAGTCAGCGCGCTCTGCGGAGTTAGGCCGTCGCACGCGGGGCCGACGTAGTCCGCATGGCACCAGAATTTACGCGGCAGTGTCATCACTGGCCTCCCCGTCATCATCGGCCAGCAGGTCGAGGAGATCAGAGGCCGCCATCGCGAGGCGCCGCAGGTGAGTCTGGTCGGTCGCGAAATCGCCAACTGGCCTCTTGTGCTTGGCCCGTACACACTCGGCTCGTGCGATGGCTGCTGCGACGCTCGGGTACGGCGGGTTCCATTCACGTTCTCGGGCGATGGCCACGAGATGGAAGAGCATTCGGTCCAGGCGGGTGACGGAGCGGCCTAACTCGGCCACCGTTTCTAATTCGGGAGAATGCGGACGGAACGGCTTGGCCTGCCGGCTCAGCTGACGCTTGGCGCCAGCTACACCCGTGGGACCCGCTGAGGCGCCGAGAACGGCGTCCAGGTCGGCCGTCAGTTCCTCGTCGCGAAGAAGGGCATCCTGCAGCATACGGATGGCGATCCGGGCGTCCGGAGTGAGTCTCTCCATCGGAAGCCGGGTGGGGGCGTAGGTCATGCCACCGCTGGCCCCGGTGTCACGGCAGCGGTCGGCGGTTCCGGCTTGGAGAGCTGGTGAGGTGGTCATGCGGCACCTCCCCTACGGAACTCGACCCACACGTCCTTGCCATTGCCGGTCGGGTCGACTCCCCAGGCGTCAGCGGTCTCACTGAGCAGGAACACCCCTCGGCCGCTTTCGCTGTCCCAGTCCGGCGTGCGCACCACGGGAAGCTCCGGACTGTCGTCACTGACGACGATCCGCACACCGGACGCAGACGACTGCAGGAGAAGTACGCACTCGTTGGAGTCGACGTGCTTGCTCACGTTGGACAGCAGTTCCGTCACGCACATAACTGCCGCGTCCGCCATCGGAGCCCAACCCCAGCACCGGACGTGCGCGGTGACGATCCGCCGCACGATTCCGAGCTTGTTCGGGTCGACGGTCATCTCTTGCCTGTACTGCTTTGCGCCTGCCTCTGCCATGACGGTCATGGCTCCTCCATCGCCCTGGCGTCGAATCCCCAGTGGACCGACCTGCGCCGGCCGGGTTCGATGCGCATCCCGAACGGCGAGGGGAGATCAAGATTCCCGTCGTGCCGTGAGGTTCGCCATGTCGCGGCGAGTGCCACCTCGCACGGCATCAGGTGACGCGGGTATCACCGACGTGTCATCTGGACCCCACTTGCGCTCAAGATCCCTATTAACGGTTCGGGTTGGGCAATAGTGGCTGTGGGGTTACCAAAGCCGCTTCGGCCCCACGGTGAACACATCGGTTGGAAAGGAAGCGTCAGCCATGGACGCGCGGACACTGCTCCAAGTGCTGGTTCGTGAGCGGGGCTGGACGTATGACATGTTCAGACGGGCCTATGAGAAGGCCGCCCGGGAGGCCGCAGCCGCATCCGGTGAGTCACCTTCTACCGCGACGGTGGAGGAGCAGACCTTCCGTCGATGGACCTCAGGTCGCGTCAGGGGGCTCCCGAATCAACCGGCCCCGCAGATCCTGGAGCGCATGTTCGGCTACTCCGCGCGGCAGCTCTTGGACCCGCCGACCGATCTGCCTCCGGCCCCGCCCGGAATCCACATACTTGCGCTCAACGAAAGTGAACTTGCAATGACTGCTCGGGACGCAGCCGCACACGCCGGTGACGCCGCCTCCCTCAGCGTTCCAGACATGACGCTCGACCAGCTGGACGACGACGTGGTGGACCTGGCCCGGGATTACAATTGCACCTCACCGATTGAGGTCTATCGTCGCGCCAAGGAATTGCTGGACACTGCCCAGTCCCTGTTGGAGCGGACCCAGATACCCCGCCAGCGAACGCGCGGATACCTCGCCGCCGGTCAGTCCGCAGCTCTGCTATCCGCGATCGCCTTCGACCTCGGTTCCTTGCCCACGGCCGTATCGCTGTCTCGCACCGCGGCGCTCTACGGCCAGGTCATCGAGCACGGCCCTCTCCAGGCATATGCTCACGGCGCGCTCGCCTTCCTGGCGTACTGGGGCGGTCGCCCATCCGAAGCCGTGCGGCTCGTACACACAGCGCAGCAGTTCGGAGGGCTCGGCGACACCGCGCGTACCCGCCTGTCCGTTATCGAAGGCCGCGCGTACGGGCACCTGGGGAATCCAGCCGCAGCAGAGCGCGCTGTACGCAACGCTCTTGAACACCAGACCGGGGCTCGAGACGAGCTCCACGACGACATCGGCGGCGAGTTCGGGTTCCCGGATGACCGCGTTGCCATGAGTAACGCCACGACTTACTTGCTGCTGCGCAACGCTGAGGGGGCAGAGGCAGCCGCGCATAGCGCCTTGCACCTCTTGGGCAGTAGGCCCGAAGACCAGCGCCCTCTACTTATCTCGACCCAAGCGTCGGTGGATCTCGCCCGAGCCCGGCTCCTGCGCGGTGAACTCGACGGGGCCCACGACGCTCTGGGCCCCGTCTTCGAAGTGCCCACGGTATGGCGTGGCGCGGGGACGCTGGAGCGTCTGGCCGCCGTTCGCTCCGGCCTTTGCCATCCCACCTTCGCTGGCGCCGCCGAGGCCAGCACACTCGGCGAACAGATCGAGGAGTACAGCGCGGCGGCAACAGCGCACAGGCTCGGCGCCACCACGCCGCTGGCTATCGAGAGCTGACGCTTAGGCTCCCAGCCTCGCCAGGATCTCGGCCTCCTTCACCATCGAGATGCCGTGCTCAGCCCAACGCGGGTGCTCAACTGGTGTGCCACCGCCTTGCATCCACTCCCACGTGGCAGCAACCGTGTCAGCCAAGGGCCGACACCGCAGGCCAGCGGCCTGCGCTCCAGAGGAGTCGATGTTCCACACGCCGGCATGCGTACGCCAGAGCGGCATCTCGGTCCACTGCTGCACCCCGTGCTCGATCAGGAGGCCGTCTGGTGCCCAGACAAGGCGTCCCGCACTCCCCGTCGCTTCCAGGCAAGCTGTAAGGAAGCCCCCCATCGTCTCGCGGCCCACAGGAGCCGTCACGTTGAACGCTCCGCCGCTCGTTACGACGGCCTGGTCCAGCGCGAACGCCGCTACGTCTCGGACGTCCACAGGCTGAATGGACTTGTCCGGCTCGCCCGGAGCGAGGATTGATCCGCCCTTCTCTGCCCTACGCAGCCACCAGGGGAGACGCCCCACATACTCGCCTGGTCCCAAGATCACCCCCGGTCGGAGGACCGACACGCGCTCTGCGCCGAAAGCTGCCAGCGACGCACGCTCAGCCCCCGCTTTCTGCCGTCCGTAGTACCAGTCAGGGCCGTCCCAGTTCGCAGGCAGTCGCCCGTAGTCAGCGTCGGCCTCAGCGGGCCCGTCGAGAACCTCGGACGACTCTGTCAACGGCTCGTTCGGCCACCCTCGGTACGCATTGACCGTGGAGATGTACACGTACTTCCCGGCCACGGGCTCCAGCGCTTTTGCGCCGCTCAACACATCCCTCGGTGCCAGTTCGGAGGCAGAGGTATCGATCACGGCGTCCCACGGGCCGTGCTGGGCGAGTGCCGACAGGTCTTCAGGGACCGTCCGGTCTCCGTGAACCTCCCGTGTCCCCTGCGGTGCCGTGCCTGACCTCCCCCTGTTGAATGCCGACACGGACCATCCGCGATCGAGTCCGGCCTGAGCAACAGCTCGCCCCAAGAACCATGTCCCACCAAGCACGAGAATCTTCATGAGGCTGATCATGCCCGTTGCGATACGGCCTCGCCACGATCCCCTCATGCCGAAGTAGGGCACGAGGAGGACTGGTGCCCGCGGTGAGTGTTCGGGAGCGGAGGGTCCTCGACACTTCTGAGGATGACCGCTACGACCTATGGTGCATCGATCCCCGAACGTGGAAGCGGCCGAGATTGCGCTCAAGGCTCGGAGCGTTCGCGTGGCGAGGCTGCGCCGCTGGAGTCAGCGGGAGAGCGATCGGTCTGCCAGAGCCAGGCTGTGCAGGACGCGCCATCGGTACATACGTTCTTCCCGGCGCAGTTCGACGAGGTCGACCCGCTCAACCGGGAGCGCGATGGACGGGCGGTTCCTCAGAAGGGCCACGGCGTCGATCACGGGCCCGGCATGCCGGACCCGGTTGTTGTAGAGAATTCCGAGGTGAGGGCGGAAGAGACTAATCGGCTTTCCGCCTGGGACATCGGCGAGTTGTCCGGCTCTGTGGAGGGCGGCGTGCAGCTCCACCAGCGGTGTCCACGGCGTGACGCTGAAGCGGATCGCCCCTGTGGATCCGGCCAGGGGCTCGGCGCGGATCTCGAAGTCGTCACCGAGCGTGCCGTCTGCCAGCTGGGCGAGGGCGTCCACAGTGCCGGGTTCGACGTCCGCGCAGCTACCGATCTTGTTCATGGTGATGTGCAGTCCGTCCTGGGGCACCTCGTCCATGGCCAGGCCGGCCAGAGCCCGCTGGCACGAGCATGCCTGGGCGATCAGCTCCAGCTCCTCGGGGAAGGCCAGCATCCAGTAGTAGGCCCGGTGTCTCGGAGACCATCCGGGCCTGTCCCAGTGATTGGTCATCCTCTCGACGGCCCGGAAGGCGTCCCAGTCGTTCGAAGCAATCTTCTGGGGATCGTCCAGATCGGCAGGCGGTGCCGCGGGGAAGGCCCTGCTGTCGTCGATCAGCGGGGTCATCACCAGAGGTCTCCTTGGAGGCTCGGGCCGTCGGTCACGGTCGCGCGTCGGGTTCCGCCTGGACGGCCGGTAGTTCAGGGCAGCCAGCCGTGGAAGCCGTCGGGATCTTCCGATGCTGCGCGCAACATAGCCGACGATCGCCGGTTAGCCAAACCGGCGATTCTCCGCACCCTAAGGGATGAGTCGTGCTCCTGAGATCAGCGGTGAAAGCGGTGTATCGCATCCGCCTGCTCCCCGGTGGCATGGACATTTTTTATGCGATGCATTGGGGATCTTTGTGGAGCGATTCATGGGCGTCAAGGAGACGGCGAAGTACATAAATATGTCTGCCTCTTGGGTGTACAAGAGTGGACCGCGTTCGGGCCTTGTTCCCTATCGGTTTGGTCTTGGTAGGAATGCCAAGCTGCAATTCAAGGAGTCTGAGGTGAAGTCGTGGATTCGTCAGCGAAAAGGGGTGGAGTGACATATGGGCGCAGGGCGGTCTGCTCTAAGGTTTGCGGTTTCGTATCAGTTGATTAGGTGGTGCTAGCGCATTGGCTGCAAGAACTCTGGCTCGCGGAATGGGGACCTTCTTCAAGGACTGTGAGCACGCGAAGGACCGGTGGTCTAAGTGTGGTCATCAATACAAGATTAGATATAGGGCAGTGGGCGGGCGGCAAACCCAGGAATCTGGGTACGCGTCACAAGAGAGTGCGATTTCGCGACTGGCGGATGTCTACGCAGCGAAACGAGCGGCACCTTGGAGCCAGGGTAAGGCGGTTCGTGTTGCGAAGTATGGGGCGATGCGGTTCGAGGAGTACGCGACGGAGTGGCGGGAGAGCCAGCGTCATCTGGAGGGCTCCTCGCT